>JAEWPH010000271.1 GCA_023460715.1 Pseudomonadota bacterium
CGTCAGGCCGCGGCGCGAGCCGCGTCGGCAGGCGCGTCGGCAGGCGCCGTCGGGGCTGACGGCAGGCGCAGCGCGGCAGCGGTGGCGTGCAGGATTTCATCGGACAGGGCGGCGTCGTCCACGGCGCGCGCCAGCACCACGGCGCCGACCAGGCTTGCGTAATCGGCCAGCGCCTTTTGCCGCCGCGCGGCCTTGCTGCGGCCCGGCATGGCGGCCGTGAGCACGTCGAGCACCTTCACCAGTCCTTCCGTGAGGGCGCGCCGCACGCCGGGCCCCTGGCGCGCAGCGTCTGCGCCCAGCGCAGCCATCGGGCAGCCCTGGCCTGGCGCATCCCGGTGGCGCGGCGCAAGGTAGGCCTGCTCCAGGACAGCCCGCGGATCGCCCGGCGCCTGTTCCAGCAGCCCGCTCCAGAAGGTGCAGACCTGCTCGACCGCGCGGGTGCTGGCTTGCGCCATGAGGTCTTCCTTGGAGGCAAAGTGGCCATAGAAGCCGCCGTGCGTCAGCCCGGCGCTCTTCATCAGATCGGCGACGCCGATGCCGTCGAAGCCGCGTTCGCGGAACAGCTGCGCCGCTGTCGCGAGGATGCGCTCGCGGTTCTCTTCCATCTGTTCCTTGCTGACTCTCATGGGGGCTCCTGATGAAGGGCTGCCGACCGGAATGGACGGCAGCAGTGCCCGGGCGATCACGCCGGATGAAAGCCCGAGGGTTGACATTTTAAATGATGGTCGTCATATAATTCAAACATGATGATCGTCATCTAAATCTTTCCTTTCAACGGAGTCATCCATGAGCGCTTCTTCCTCTGCAGCTTTCTCTTCTCCCCGCGGCACCGCCCTCGTGACCGGGGCCTCTTCCGGCATCGGCGCCACCTATGCCGACCGCCTGGCGCGGCGCGGCTACGACCTGATCCTGGTTGCGCGCGACGCCGAGCGGCTGGCCGCCGTGGCCGACCGCGTGCAACGCACCTATGGCGTACACGCCGAAGTGCTGCAGGCCGACCTGACCGACCGCGCAGCCCTGGCCCGCGTGGAAGAACGCCTGCGCACGGACACGCGCATCGCCCTGCTGGTCAACAACGCCGGCATGTCGGTCAACGGCACGCTGGCTGAGGCGGACCTCGACGCCGTGGAGCGGATGATCCAGCTCAACGTGACGGCACCCACCCGGCTGGCGGCCGCAGCGGCGAAGGCCTTCGCGGCGCGCAAGGCGGGCACCCTCATCAACATCGCCTCGGTGCTGGCGCTGGCGCCCGAGCTGTTCAGCGGCAGCTACAGCGGCACCAAGGCCTATGTGCTCAACCTGAGCCACTCGCTGGCGCGCGAGATGCAGCCGCACGGCGTGCGCGTACAGGCGGTGCTGCCGGGCGCCACGCGCACCGAGATCTGGGAGCGCAGCGGCGCCTCCGCCGACGGCCTGCCGCCCGAGATGGTCATGGACGTGGACCCGATGGTGGACGCCGCGCTGGCCGGCCTGGACCTGGGCGAGGCCGTCACCATTCCGCCGCTGGAAGCCCTCGACGGTTTCCTGGCCCTGGAGCAGGCCCGCCAGCAACTGGCGCCGCACCTGTCGCGCAATCGTCCGGCGACGCGCTACGCCGCCGGCGCAACCGCGTGACCTTGCCCGCTGCCGGCTGCTGGGGCAGGGCTGCGATGGCTCCGTTTCTGGCAGCGGCACCTGGCGGGTGAACCACACGCCGAACCACGCTGTGCCCAGGTGTTCGCGCCGCAGTGTGCGCACCGGGACGAAGCGCTGCAGCGGGATGAGAGTGAAAAGTGACTCTAGCGCTTATCTAATAAGCGCTGGCAGCTATGAATAGTGAAGCAAAAGGCGCGGAGTCGGGCAGCACATAGACCACGCCCGGCATGCGCCCCAGCGTCGGTGCGATGGCGCGGTCGTAGAAGGCGTGGGCCACGTTGACGCAGCCGTTGGAGATGCGGCGGTCGGCCGGGCGGTCGCTCGCCAGGCGCTGGTGGCGCCGCTCGCCCAGGTGCACGCTGCGCACGCGGTGCAGCGACACGGCCGTGTCGTAGTCGATCCAGACCAGGTCGTCGCCGCGCGTATTGCGGCCGGGCTCGCTGGCGAAGCGGCCGGCGGGCGTGGTGCGCTCCTCGGGGCGGATGGCTGCCAGCGGCCGCTCGCCGATGCCGGGCACCGACGTGTCGCCGTAGGCCGAACCGAGCAGTACCGGCGCGCTGCCCAGCCAATCGCCGGAGGCAGCGAAGACATGGATGCGGGCGGCCGGCTTGTCCACCACGGCGAACGGCCGCCGGGCCATGTCCTGGCTGGCGAGCGCCCAGCGCACCAGACGCTGTGTGTCGACGGAAGCCACTGCGCTGTCGGGCCAGGCGGCTCGGGCCGCCGAGGACGTTGCGGGTGCCGCCGGCTGCCCGTGCGCGGCCAGGGCCAGCGGCGCGACCGCCAACGCGGCTGCCACCTTGCACAGCGCAGCCCGGCGCTGCCTGTCGCACACCGCGATGTCATTGCAGCCGGGACGGGGGAGTGGGGCGGAGGGAAGCGGTCGGACCATGGCAGCCGGATGGTAGCGGCTTGCGCCGTGTCAGAAAAATCCGGACAGCAAGCGCGCCAGGGCGGTGGCAATAATGGACCATTCCCTCCGTTCGCTACCGATCCGCCCATGTTCGCCAGCCTTCGCAAAGCCCTGTCGCTCGGCATCCCGCCAGAGGAAACGCACCACCCCGCCACGCTGGAGGAGGTCGCCCAATGGGCCGCGGCCCGAGGCCTGTGGCTGGAGCCGGACGAGGTGCCGGGCGGCTATGCCCTCAGCGGCCAGCAGGGCGGTGTGGCGTGGCGGATCGAATGCGGTACGCCCACGCGCAGCTACATCCAGGGCATGGAACTGCGCGGTGGCGCTGATTCGGGGGCGCCGCAGGGCCTCGCCGTGATGGTGCTCGGCCGGGCGCTGCAGGAGTCGCTGGAAGGCGCAGCCTGCGGTGAAGGCACCGACCTGGGCACGCTGGACAGCGGCGAGCCGGTGCCCGAGGAGGTGCGCTGGCTGGCTGCGGGCGAAGAGGTGGCGTGGGAAGACCTTCCTGCGGCCTTCCTGCGGCACTACGCCGTGTTGTCCGACCGGATCGAGCCCGCACAGCGCTGGCTGCGCCCCGAATTGGTCAGCCTGTTGATGGCCGGCCTGCCTGCCACCAGCGCGCATGACGAAGCCGGGGCCGCTCCGGCCGACCGGCCCTTCGTGCTGATGCTGTCGCAAGGCCATGTCTACCTGCGCATGGCGCACGCGAGCCAGTCGCTGCAGTCGCTGGCGCAGGGGATCGACATCCTCGTCGCCGCAGCGCGGTCCGCCGCGAAAGGGCTGGCGCGGCTGCGTTGAGCGGGCGCCGTGCTACCGATCCGGCCCTTTGACCGGGCCCTGGGCTCTGGCCCTTGCGCGGTCGACGCCCGCAGGGCGCCTTGCGCAACGGCCCGGCAGGCGGACCGGCCGCTTCAGGCCCCGCGGGTGATGGGCACCGAGGCGTCGCGGCCGTAGGTGCCCCACTTGCCCAGCTCCCACTTGGCGATGGCGTTGCGGTGCACCTCGTCCGGGCCGTCGGCAAAGCGCAGCGTGCGGGCGTTGGCGTAGCCGTAGGCCAGCGGGAAGTCGTCGCTCATGCCGCCGCCGCCATGCACCTGCATGGCCCAGTCGATCACCTGGCAGGCCATGCTGGGCGCCACCACCTTGATCATGGCGATCTCGGTGCGGGCGGCCTTGTTGCCGGCCACGTCCATCATCCACGCCGCCTTGAGCGTGAGCAGGCGCGCCATGTCGATCTTGCAGCGCGCCTCGGCGATGCGCTCCTGCGTCACCGTCTGCTGCGCCACCGTCTTGCCGAACGCCACGCGGGACGATGCGCGCTTGCACATGAACTCAAGGGCGCGCTCGGCCTGGCCGATGAGCCGCATGCAGTGGTGGATGCGCCCGGGGCCGAGGCGGCCCTGGGCGATCTCGAAGCCGCGGCCTTCGCCCAGCAGGATGTTGGAGGCCGGCACGCGCACGTTCTCGAACGACATCTCCATGTGCCCGTGGGGCGCGTCGTCATAGCCCATCACCGTGAGCGGGCGAATGATCTTGATGCCGGGGGTGTCCGCGGGCACCAGGATCATGCTTTGCTGCGAATGCTTGGGCGCCTCGGGATCGCTCTTGCCCATGGTGATGTAGATGGCGCAGCGCGGGTCGCCCGCGCCGGAGATCCACCACTTCAGGCCGTTGATGACGTACTCGTCGCCCTGGCGCTCGATGCGCGTCTCGATGTTGGTGGCGTCGCTGGAGGCCACACGCGGCTCGGTCATGGCGAAGGCCGAGCGGATCTTGCCGGCCAGCAGCGGCTGCAGCCAGCGCTGGCGGTGCTCGTCGCTGCCGTAGCGGGCGATGGTCTCCATGTTGCCGGTGTCGGGTGCGGAGCAGTTGAAGACCTCGCTGGCCCAGACCACGCGGCCCATGATCTCGGCCAGCGGCGCGTATTCCTGGTTGGTGAGGCCGCCGCCTTCCACGCCGGCCACGGCGGCACTGTCCACCGGCAGGAACAGGTTCCACAGGCCCGCGTCCTGGGCCTTCACCTTCAGCTTCTCGATGGTGTCCAGCGGTGTCCAGCGCTGGCCGGCCGCCGTGTGGGCCTCCAGCTCGGCCTTGTAGGCCGGCTCGGCCGGGTAGATGTGGTCCTCCATGAACTGCTGCAGCCGCTGCTGCAGTGCCTTGGTCTTGGGCGAGTAATCAAAATCCATGGGGATCCTCCATCTAGTGAAAAGGTTCGCGCAGGAAGCGCGGAAATCGGGGGCGCTCGGCTCGGCTCAGGCCCGCTGCGCCAGGCTCCAGGCCATCTCGGCCAGCGGGCGTGCGCCGGCGCCGGAGGCCCGGGCCTGGGCACTGGAGGCGGTGCCGTCCTCCACGCGCTTGGCGATCCCTTGCAGGATCGACGCGAGGCGGAACAGGTTGTAGGCGAGGTAGAAGTTCCAGTCGGCGCGCAGCGCCTCAGGCGTGGCCAGGCCGGTGCGCTCGCAGTAGCGGCGGATGTATTCGTCTTCCGACGGAATGCCGAGGCCGGCCAGATCGAGCCCGCCGATGCCGCGGAACGCGCCCGGCGGGATGTGCCAGGCCATGCAGTGGTAGCTGAAGTCGGCCAGCGGGTGGCCCAGCGTGGACAGCTCCCAGTCCAGCACGGCGATGACGCGTGGCTCGGTGGGGTGGAACATCAGGTTGTCCAGCCGGTAGTCGCCATGCACGATGGACACGCGGCTCTCGTCGCGCGCGCTGGCCGGCATGTGCGCGGGCAGCCATTCCATGAGGCGGTCCATGGCCTCGATGGGCTGGGTGATGGAGGCGACGTACTGCTTGCTCCAGCGCCCGATCTGGCGGTCGAAGTAATTGCCCGGCTTGCCATAGGTGGCCAGCCCACGCTCGGCGAACGGTACCGTGTGCAGCGCGGCGATCACGCGGTTCATCTCGTCGTAGATCGCTGCGCGCTCGGCAGGCTGCATGCCCGGCAGGGACTGGTCCCACAGCACGCGGCCCTGCATGCACTCCATCACGTAGAAGGCGCGCCCGATGACGGATTCGTCCTCGCACAGCACGTGCATCTGCGGCACGGGCACATCGGTGCCGGCCAGCCCGCGCATCACGGCGAACTCGCGCTCGATGGCGTGCGCGGACGGTAGCAGCCTGGCCACCGGGCCGGGCTTGGCGCGCATCACGTACTGCTGGCGCGGCGTGATGAGCTTGTAGGTGGGGTTGGACTGCCCACCCTTGAACATCTCCACCGTCAGCGGCCCCTCGAACCCCTCCAGGTGCTGCGCCAGCCAGGCGCTGAGCGCGCCGGTGTCGAAGGCATGCTGGTCGGAAACAGGGCGCGTGCCGATGAAATGGTCGAAGTTGCTCATGGGGAAGGGCAGGGCTTTCAGTTGTCGGTTTCGGCGATGCGCATCAGCGCGTCACGGTCGCGCACCACCAGGCCGCCCGGCTCGATGCGGATGGCGTCCTCGCGCTCCATGGACTTGAGCTCCTGGTTCACGCGCTGGCGCGATGCGCCCAAGAGCTGCGCCAGCTCTTCCTGCGCCAGCTGCAGGCCGATGCGGATCTCGTCGCCCTGCGACAGGCTGGGGATGCCGTAGCTGCGCACCAGGTGCAGCAACTGCTTGGCCAGCCGTGCGCGCAGCGGCAACGTGTTGAGGTCTTCCACCAGGCCGTAGAGCTGGCGGATGCGCCGCGCATGCAGGCGCAGCATGGCTTCGTAGAACTCGACGTGCGCGGCCAGGATCTTGCGGAAGTCGGCCTTGGCCACGCAGAGGATGGTGGTGTCGCCGTGTGCGTAGGCATCGTGCGTGCGCCGGTCTCCATCGAAGATCGCCACGTCGCCGAACCAGATGCCCGGCTCCACATACGTCAGCGTGATCTGCTTGCCCGAGATGGACGTGGAGCTGACGCGCACGGCACCCTTGGCACACGCAATCCACTCCTCGGGCGGATCGCCGCGTGCGGCGATGAGTCCACCATCCTTGAAGCGTTTGACGTAGGCGCATCGGAGTATGTCGTGCCGTAGCGAAGGGGAAAGGGATGAAAACCAGCGACCTGAGTTGATCGCTTCACGTTCTTCGATGTTAAGAATCGGGTCGTCCATGGTCTGTCGTTTGCGTGACTGGGTACGCCTTCATTGTCGCGTCAGGGACCGACCTGGATGGCAAGGGTTGTCACTTGCGTGTCTGCACGTATGAGCGAATGAGCATCTCGCCATGGGAAGCCATCACGGCGCGGCCTGCGCACGGCCGCAGGCGCCTTGCGCCACCGCTCTCAGGACGTGTGACCGGCGCAGCCGCGCGCGGGATCGGGGGTGCCGCGTCAGCGCAGCACCAGCACCGGCGCCGTGCACAGCCGCAGCAACGTGGTCGTGGTGCTGCCGACGATGAACTGCCGAATGCGCGAGTGCCCGTAGGCGCCCAGCACCAGCAGCGGTTGTGCGCGCGCCTGCAGCAACGCGGGCAGGGCCTCTTCGGGCTCGCCGGGAACCACCTGGGTGCCCACCGAGAAGCCGGCGGCCGCGAGCAGCGCGCGGGCCTCTTCCAGCGCCTGCATCACGGCGTCGGTCGGCTGGCCGGCGGTCACCAGCAGGCCGGGCATGCCGCGCAGCAGCGGGCTGCGGGCCACGGCCTCCACCGCGCGGCGGGCGGTGGGGCTGCCGTCGTAGGCCACGACGAATTCGGTGGGCGCGTTGAACTGGTCGGTGGTGACCACCAGCACCGGCCGCTGCAGGGTGCGGATCACGCTCTCGACGCGGTGGTCCAGGTGCAGCTTGCGCGGGCCCGCGGCGCGGTGGTGCTCGCCCATCGTGACCAGCCGCGCGGTGTCCTCCAGCTCCAGCAGGGTGTCGAGCAATTCGCCCTGACGCAGCAGCAGCTGCAGCGACGGCACGCTGTCGGGGTCAACGCGCCGCTGGGCGTTTTCCAGCATGTGGCGGGCCGCCTGCACGGCGACCTGCTGGCGCTCTTCGTCCAGGTCGCTCAGTTGCTGCAGCAGCATGTCCTGCGCGCCCATGCCGATGATGCCGCCGTAGTCGCCCACGGCCGGCATGGGGGCAGGCCGCTCCAACGCATGCAGCAGGGCCAGCGGGGCGGTGAGCTGCCGCGCGGCCCAGGCCGCGGCGTCCACCACGGCGGGCGTGGCGGCGAGTCCGTCGATGCAGGCGTAGACCGTGTGATTCATGGCGCGCTCCTGGGGTGTGGGACCGGTAGGGCGCATTTCACCGCAGGGCCGCATGTCCGCCAAGGGCCTGTGCGGCACTGGCACCGCCTCGGCATGCAACAGTTTGAATCAAATAAGGCTCTGACGCTTATTCAGCAAGCGCAATGCGCTATTGAAAATATAGCAAAAGACGGTTCACTCGGTCGGCCGCTGTTGCATCACCAGGCTGTACAGCGCCTGTGCCGCGGCCGACAGGCTGCGCTCGCGCCGCCGCACCAGGTAGATCTGCCGCGTGAGGCCGGGCAGGGCCAGCGGCCTCGTTACCAGGCCGGGCTGGTTGAAGTGGAACAGCGTGAGCGTGGGCACCACGCTGATGCCCAGGCCGGCGCGCACCATGCCCATGACGGTGGCGAGCTGCTCCACCTCCATCAGGGTATTCATGGCCTGGGGATGGAAGGCCGCCTCCAGATACTGCCGCACGCTGCTGGTACGGGCCAGGTGCACGAAGGGCCAGGCGGCCAGGTCCTGCAGGGCGATGGCGTCCGTCGTGCCTTTGCCGGCCTTGGCGCGGCCGCGGACGGCAGGCCGCTGGGCCAGCGGATGGTCGGCGCGGCACACCAGGTGGAAGCCGTCACGGCAGAAGGGCTCGGCGCGCAGCTCCGGCGTGTCGGCCCGGATGGCGGCCAGGGCGAAGTCCGCCGTGCCGGCGGCCACGCGCTCGATGCAGGGCTCGGACAGCACATCCGCGATGTCCAGTTCGATGCCCGGATGCTGCGCCCGGTACTGCGCCAGCACGCCCGGCAGCCAGCCCGCGGCCAGCGAGGGCAGCAGCGCGATGGCCACGCGCCCGCGCCGCAGCGTGGCGGCATCGCGCAGGCTGTCCCGGGCGTTGTCCATCTCGGCGCGGATACGGCGTGCGGACTCCAGAAAATTCTCGCCCTCGCTGGTCAGTGCCACATGGCGGGTGCTGCGGTCGAAGAGGCGCACGCCCACGTCGTCCTCCAGCGCGCGGATGAGGGCGCTGAAAGCCGGCTGCGACAGGTGGCACTGCGCCGCGGCCCGCGTGAAGCTGCACTGCGCGGCCAGGGCCAGGAAGGCGTCGATCTGGCGGGTGGAGATATTCATTCGTGATGCAGATGAATTCATCTTGACAATCTATTTCACAGAATAACCCACGCCCCCTACAGTGGCCGCAGGAGACAACAAGACACCTAAGGAACGCGATGGCGAACCCACCCCCTTTGCTGATCGGCTGCGCGGCCGGTTTCTCGGGCGACCGCACCGATGCCGCAGCGCCCGTCGTGCAGGCGCTGATCGACAGCGGGCAGCCCGGCGTGCTGATCTTCGAGACCCTGGCCGAGCGCACGCTGGCGCTGGCCCAGCTCGCCCGCCGCACCCATCCCGATGCCGGCTACGAGCCGCTGCTGGACGACCTGCTGTGCCCTGTGCTGGCGCAGTGCCTGGCGCACGGCATCCGCATCGTCAGCAACTTCGGCGCGGCCAACCCGCACGGCGCCGCGCGCCGCATCCAGCAGCTGGCGGCCGAGGTGGGCGCGCGCCGCCCCCGCGTGGCCGTGGTG
>JAEWPH010000272.1 GCA_023460715.1 Pseudomonadota bacterium
TTGGCTGCCGGGGGCTGCCAGGCCACCCAGGCAGGCCTGTCGCCAGCCTGCGGGGGCAGGGCGCGCACGGCGGCCAGCAAGGCCGTGGCATCGCCCGCCGCGGCGCCGTAGCGGTGCACCCAGTGGACCTGCAGATCAGCGGCCGTGGGCAGCGGCTGCTCGTCCGCGGCGCCGTCCACCTCCACCACCACGCAAGCCGGCGCGCCCGCGGGCAGCTCCGCCAGGCGGCGGGCGATGGCCGGCAGCGCGGTGTCATCGCCGATCAGCAGGTGCCCGTCGAACGCGGTGGGCAACAGGAAGGAGCCGCGCGGGCCGGCCACACCGATCTGCTGGCCCGGCGCGGCCTGCAGCGCCCAGGCGGTGGCGGGGCCGGCGTCGTGCAGGGCGAAGTCGATGGTGAGGGTGCCGGCGGCGGCATCGTGGGCGCGGGGCGTGTAGTCGCGCATGGCCGGGCGCGGGCCGCCCGGCAGCGGCAGGCCGTCGGGGCCGACCTCGGGCAGCTGCAGCACACCCGTGGCCGCATCAGGCAACAGCAGCTTCACGTGGTCGTCGAAGCCGGGGCTGTGAAAGCCCTCCAGCGCCTCGCCGGCCAGGACGATGCGCATGCAGTGCGGCGTGAGGCGCTGCGCGGACTGCACGGTGAGCACGCGGCGGCGCAGTTCGTGGCGCAGGCGCTGCGGCGCGCGGGCGGCGAGCTGGGCGTCCGTCGGCGCGGGGCGGGAAACGGCAGCCACGGGGGTTGCGAGAGCCGCAGGGGTGTCGGGCGAGGTCATGGAATGCATCCTTTGGAGAAACGGAACGGACAGGTCCGCCGGCGGGCGGCAGGCAGACAGGCAGGCAGGGTCCGCCGGAGTACGCACGCCGGGCCTACAGCCGCTCGATCTGGCGCGCCGCGGCGTCCAGCGCGTCGGCAATGGCGTGGATCTGCGCATCGGCCAGCGGCTCGCGGGCCAGGCGCATGTGCAGCGCCTGCCGCAGGTTGTGCACGGCCCGCTCCACGGGCGCCGGGCGCGGGCCGTGGCCCGGCATGCCGCCGCGCACCGCGGCGCCGCTGTCCATGCGCGCCAGCAGCGCATCGACCTCGGCGCGGTGGGCTTCCAGATGGCCGCGGCCGGTGTCGGTGAGGGTGTGCAGCTTGCGGCCGCCCTCGGCCGAGACGGTGACCAGCCCGGTCTCTTCCAGCAGCGTGAGCGTGGGGTAGATCACGCCCGGGCTGGGGCTGTAGGTGCCGCCCAGGCGGTCTTCGATGGCCTTGATGAGTTCGTAGCCGTGGCGGGGTTTGTCGGCGATGAGCTGCAGCAGCACCAGGCGCAGGCCGCCGTGGCCGAAGACGCGCCCGCCGCCCCGCCGCGTGGCGGGCGAGCGGCTGCGCAGGTCGAGGAATTCAGGATCGTTCATGGCCTTCTTACGATATATCTTTTAAAGCACGATATATCGAATTTAGGACTGCGGTCGCTGGGGCCCACAGTGCCCCTGCCTGCGTCAGGGTCTGCGGCGCCCTGGGGCAGCGTGTCACCAGCGCCGCATGGGCAGCCTTCCGCCTCGCCGATGACGGCACCGCGCCGTGCGGAGACGATGGCCCGGTGCGGTCAGGCGTGGGCATGCACGGATCGCACTACCGGCGGCTGCCGGCCGGGGCGTGCCGCGCACGGGTAGGCGGAACACGCAGGCGCTCCGGCCGGTGGACCCGCGCGCCGGTCACGGCCGTCGCCGCCGTCAAGCGCTGGCGAGCCCCGCAGCGTGGCCGCGGGTGAAGGCTTCTTCGAAGACCGAGTAGCCCGACCAGTCGCCATGCGCGAACGCCAGCCGCGCCGTGCCCGGCGTGGGCGGAACGGCTACGCGCTCTCCATTTGATAGCTGGTAGCGCTTATTGGACGGGCGCTGCAGGCCGATTTTGCTCAAAAACACCTGCAGCCCGGGTACAGGGATGGACATGGCGTGGCCGTAGCGCGTGATCTCCACGCGGGTGGCGCGCTGGGCCAGGTCGGGGTGCGGCACGGCCAGGGTTTGCAGGATGGCGTCGCGCCAGTGCGTCCACGGCTGTTCGGCCAGCAGGCGGCGGCCGTCGGGCACGTCGCCCAGCGCCTGGTAGTAGCTCAGCACGTTGGGGCCGGTGAGCGCGGCGCGCGGGTCCAGCCGCTGGTGGCCGGCGCTCACGTAGCCCAGGCCGCCGGGGTTGCGGTCGGCGTAGAGCACGTTGTCCCAGGCGGGCGCCGCGCCTTCGCGGTCGGCCAGGGGTGCGTCGATGTGGATGTTGGCCACCAGCCAGGGCGCCCACTGCAGGCGCTGCGCCGCCTCGCGCAGAAAGTCGGGCTGCGGTTGCACCACGCGCGCGGCCACGAACACCGGCAGCGCGACGATGCAGCGCCGCGCCTGCCAGCGCTCCACGCTGTCGCTGGCGTGGTGGTAGGTGTCCACCTCCACGCCGCGGGCCGTCTCGGCGATGCGCAGCACGGTGCTGCCGGTGCGCATCTGCCCGCCCTGGGCCAGCGGTGCGGCCAGGCGCTCGGTGAGCCAGCCGTTGCCCTGCGGCCAGGTGAGGACGCCGTCGCGCTCGTCGGGCGGCGCGGATTCGCCGGGCGCGTGGAAGCCGTGGCGGCTGGCGAAGTAGTGGATGCCCGCCCAGGCCGACACGCGCTGCGGGCCGGCGCCGTAGTCGTCGCGGCAGCAGTAGTCGAGGTACCAGCGCAGATAGGTGTCGTCAAAGCCCTCGCGCGTGAGCCAGGCGTCGAAGGTCAGGGCGTCCAGCGCCAGCACCGCGGGCGCCAGCGGGCGGCCGGGCGTCCAGGTCTTCATCATGGGCATGGCGAAGCGCGCGGCGCGCGACAGCTCGGCCACGCTGGCGGCGAAGCGGCGGTACTGCGCCAGGGTGGACTCCGGCACGCCGGCCACGGGCAGCAGTCCTTCCTGCCACTGGCCGCCGATGAAGAGCCGCTCCTGCGGGCTGTGGCACAGGTGGCGCTCGTCGTAGCGCCAGCGCCCGGCCTCGCGCCGGCGCAGGCCCAGCTCTTCCAGCAGGTCCTGCACCTCGCGCGCATCGTTGCCGGGCACGGGCAGGTAGTGCGCGCCCAGCGGGCAGGCGATGCCGCCCACCTGGCCTGCGCGGCTGTTGCCGCCGGGAGCGTCCTCCAGCTCCAGCAGCATGTAGTCATCCACGCCGGCCAGCCGCAGACCGCGCGCGGCGGCCAGCCCTGCCACGCCGCCGCCGGCGATCACGACCTGCGTGCGGCGCACGATGGAAGGCTCGGGCCAGGGCTCGCCTTTGGCCAGCCGGTCACGCAGCGCATGGCCGCGTTCCATATCGATGCCGGTGAAGCCGCCGGCCGGTGCGGCGGGCTCGCGTTCGCAGCCGGCCAGGGCCAGGCCCGCTGCGGCCGCGGCGCCCGCCTGCAGCAGCGTGCGGCGGCGCACGGGGGAAAAGGGTGTCTGGGACATGGCCCCACTCTACGGCACGCGCGTGAAGGGGCTGCGGCGTCCCCCTGCCGGGGGATCGGCTACCGGCGCCGCAAGCCGGCCGCAGCGCCTGCGGACAGCCGGTCAGTCGACGAAGCGGATCTGCTTGACCTCGAACTCGGTCTTGGAGAAGTCACGGTCGAGCTTGCCGGTCAGCTCCAGCGCCTGGTTCGCGTCGAAGCTGCGGCCCACGGGCATGCGCTTGGGCGAGATCTCCACGGCCATGCGGCCCGTGGCGTCCTCGAAGGTGTAGTTCTCGCCGCCGTCATGGGAGACGACCCGGCCGCGCAGCACGGCGTACTCGTCGTCGCGGCCGCTCTTGGTGAGCTGCTGCACGGTGGCCTGCGGCACGCTGCTCGGACCCGTGTATTCGGCGTGGGCCGGAAGGGCGAGCAGGAAGGCCGAGGCAGCGATCACGGAAGCGGCGATGGTCATGGGATAGGGCATGGTGAACCTCCTTGGGATGAATGGGTAGGTGAGGACTCCATTGCACCGCGCGAACATGAAGCCCACCTGAGGGCGCCGCATTCTTCGGACTTTTTTTGGCATGCGGGGTGCGCGCAGCCCGGCGGGCCGTGCAGGCGCCTGCGCCTGCGCACGTGTCGATGGCGGTGTGCGGGCGGGCCGGCCGGCCGCTCAGGCGGGCCAGTCGATGACCACGCCCAGGCCGTGCGTGCGCCCGTCGGGCGTGGCGGCGCGCGGCAGCCCGTCCTCGAAGCGCAGCGTGCCCCGGTGCAGTTCCACCGTGCGCGCGACGATGGACAGGCCGAGCCCGCTGCCGCCCGGCGCATCCGCACGCTCCTGCGGCGACGTCAGCACGCGGAAGAAGCGTTCGCTCAGCCGCTGGCGCAGGGCCGGGTCCACGCC
>JAEWPH010000273.1 GCA_023460715.1 Pseudomonadota bacterium
CCCCATCACCGCGGCCGCCCCGCCGCCACCGCCGCGCGCGCAGCCCCCGGCGCCCGCCATCGCCAAGGCCACCGACCGGCTCATCATCGTGGCGCTCGACCCGGGCCACGGCGGTGAAGACCCCGGCGCCATCGGCCCGGGCGGCACGCGCGAGAAGGACGTGGTGCTCAAGGTCGCGCACCTGCTGCGCGACCGCATCAACGCCACCACCGTGGGCGGCAATCCCATGCGCGCGTTTCTCACGCGCGACGCCGACTTCTTCGTGCCACTGGGCACGCGGGTGGAAAAGGCGCGCCGCGTGCAGGCCGACCTGTTCGTGTCCATCCATGCCGATGCCTTCACCACCCCGAGGGCCAGCGGGGCCAGCGTGTTCGCGCTGAGCCAGGGCGGCGCCTCGAGCACCGCCGCGCGCTGGCTGGCCAACAAGGAGAACCAGGCCGACCTGGTGGGCGGCCTGAACGTGAAGGCGCAGGACCAGCACGTGCAGCGCATGCTGCTGGACATGAGCACCACCGCGCAGATCAACGACAGCCTCAAGCTCGGCAGCGCGCTGCTGGGCGAGATCGGCGGCATGGCCAAGCTGCACAAGCCGCGCGTGGAGCAAGCCGGCTTCGCCGTGCTGAAAGCGCCCGACATCCCCAGCGTGCTGGTGGAGACGGCCTTCATCAGCAACCCGGAGGAAGAGGCCAAGCTGCGGTCGGCCGCGTATCAGCAGCAGTTGGCTGACGCGCTCATGCGCGGCATCACGCGATACTTCGCCAAGAACCCGCCCCTGGCGCGCAGCCGGTCGGTCTGATTCCCGGCAGCCGGGGCGGGCAAGCTCGATGGTCCACCAGGAGAACCCCATGGCACTACCCCACGCACGGTCCGGAGAAGTCGTCAGCATCCTGCCGCTGGGCGAGCGGCTGGCCGAGGCCGCCACGTCGGCCATCATCAAGGCCGCCCAGCTGGAGGTCATCCGCGTGGTGCTGCCCGCGGGCAAGGAACTGCGCCAGCATGACACCCCCGGCGAGATCACGGTGCAATGCATCGAAGGCGAGGTGGAGTTCCATGCCGGCACCGCGGCGCGGCTGCTGCAGGCAGGCGACTTCCTGCATCTGGAGCCGCGCGCGGAGCATTCGCTGCGTGCGCTCAAGGACGCATCGCTCCTCGTCACCATCTGCTTGCAGGCGGGCTGAGTCCTACAGGGTCCGGCCTCGACTGCCTACACCTGCGGCACGGCGATGGCGCGATAGTTGGCACACGGATGGGATGGCGGCAGCGATGCCCTGTCCAGTCTGCCAACAACGCTGAAGGAGCACACCATGAACTATCGTCATCTCGTTTCCGCTGCCGCCTGTGTTGCCGCTCTGGGCCTGGCCGGCTGCTCGACCAACCCCACCAGCCAGCAGGTTGGCACCGGCGTGGGTGCCGTGGCCGGCGGCGTGGTCGGTAGCGCACTGGGCGGCACCGCCGCCACCGTGGGCGGCGCCGCAGCCGGCGCACTGATCGGTAACGAAGTGGGCAAGGACCGCGACCGCCAGAACGGCCGCCGCTGATCGCCCGCCCCTCCGTGATTTCCCCATGACAAAGGCCGCCCTCGGGCGGCCTTTGTCATGTCCGGCGCACCCTCAGCGCATCACTGCGGCGCGGCAGGCGCAGCGGCGCTCTTGCGGCTGGCACGCCAGCCCCCATAGATGGCGATCAGGCCCGGAATGAAGATCATCGCCCAGATGATCTTGTCCAGATGCTGCTGCACCCAGGGGAAATTGCCGAAGAAGTAGCCGGCCGTGCAGATGCCCAGGACCCACAGCAGCGCGCCGCCCACGTTGTACGCGGTGAACTTGGTGCGCCCCATTTCCGCCACGCCGGCCACGAACGGCGCGAAGGTGCGGATGAAGGGCATGAAGCGCGCGATCACGATCGTGACGCCGCCGTATTTCTCGTAAAACTCATGAGCCTGGTTAAAGGCCCGGCGGTTGAACCAGCGCGAGTCCTCCCACTGGAAGACCTTGGGCCCGAAATAGCGGCCGATGGTGTAGTTGCACTGGTCCCCCAGGATGGCGGCCACCAGCAGCACCGTGACGGCGATGGGAAAGCTCATCAGTCCGGCGCCGCACAGCGCGCCCACGATGAACAGCAACGAGTCCCCGGGCAGGAAGGGCATCACCACCACACCCGTTTCCACGAAGACGATGATGAACAGCAGGGCATAGACCCACGGCCCGTAGACAGCGACGAAGGCTGCCAGGTGCTTGTCGACATGCAGGATGAAGTCGATCAAAAAGCTCACGATTTCCAAGCCGGTTCCTTTCAAAAAAGCAGCGGTACTCTAACGCAGCGCCGCCGCCGGAAAGCCGAAGGCCCGCCACCGGGCGGGCCTTCGCATGCGGCGGCCGGCAAGGCCAGGCCAGAAAGAGTTCTAAGGGGCCACGGAAGCACCGCCCTCGAACCAGCGCTTGACCAGCGCGCGCTCGTCCTCGGTGATGCCGGTGGCGTTGTTCATGGGCATGAGCTTTTGCACCACCACCTGCTGGTAGATGGCCTGCGCGTGCTGCTGTACCGAGGCCGCCGAATCCACCCGCAGGTTCTTCATCTGCACCTGCTCGCCGTGGCACAGGTAGCAACGCTGGGCCAGCACGGGCTGCAGCTGTTGGTAGCCCACAGCCGCGGGGGCCGCACCACCGGCGGGCGCCGCTGCCGCGGCCGCTGCCGGCGCCATCGATGGCTTGAGCCCGATGACGGCGCCCACGATCACCGCCGACCCCACCAGGGCGTAAGGCAGCGGGTGGGCGTTGCGGCCCAGTTTCCAGCCGTGGCGCAGCACGAAGAACTGGCGGATGGCCGCGCCGGCGAACATCATCAGGATGAGGATCAGCCAGTTCTGCGGATGGCTCCAGGTGAAGCTGTAGTGGTTGGACAGCATGCAGAACAGCACCGGCAGCGTGAAGTAGGTGTTGTGGACGCTGCGCTGCTTGCCGCGCTGGCCGTGGATCGGGTCCACCGGCTGGCCGGCCTTCATCTGCGCGATGACCTTGCGCTGGCCGGGAATGATCCAGAAGAACACGTTGGCGCTCATGCTGGTGGCGATCATCGCGCCCACGAGCAGGAAGGCCGCGCGCCCCGCGAACCAGTGGCAGGCGAGCCACGAGGCCGCGCACACCAGCACGAAGACCAGCGCACCGACGATGGCGTCGCCCCTCTTGCGTTGCCCGAACACGCGGCAGATGCCGTCGTACAGCAGCCAGAACACCACCAGGAAGGCCAGGGCCACCACGATGGCCGTGGCCGGCGCCCAGTCCATGCGGGACTTGTCGATGAGGTAGGTGCTGGCGCTCCACAGATACGACACGGTGAACAGCGCGAAGCCGCTGATCCAGGTGCTGTAGCTCTCCCAGAAGAACCAGTGCAGGTTCTTGGGCAGTTGCGGCGGCGCGCCCGCGAACTTGACGGGGTGGTAGAAGCCACCGCCGTGCACGGCCCACAGCTCGCCGCTCACGCCCTGCTTCTTCAGGTCTTCGTCGACCGGCGGCGTGAGGCTGGAGTCGAGGAAGACGAAGTAGAACGACGAGCCCACCCAGGCGATGGCGGTGATGACGTGGACCCAGCGCAGCAGCAGGTTGGCCCAGTCGAGAAGATAGCTTTCCATGGTCTTGTTCCTCGGAACGCGTTGCGGACCACCCGCGAACCCGTTCCCGCACACGGCACGTGGGGCGCCGTCGGACTGCTCACCACTGCGGGCGCTCTGAGCAGAGAAAAAGCCGCGCACCTGAGAGACCGTTCCGCCCCCGGCACCGCTGCGACCATCGAAAAAACACAGCGCAGTGTATCCACGCCCTGCCGTGCATCAAGCAATTTCGGCGCCAGCGTCTTCAGCCCAGGCCCTGCAGCAGCTGGGCCGTCACGGCCACGGCGATGACCTCGGGCTGCTTGCCGACAATGCCCGGCACGCCGATGGGGCAGGTCACCTGCGCCAGCTCGTCCGGCGTGAAGCCGCGCGCCTCCAGGCGGTGGCGGAAGGTCGCCCATTTGGTGCGGCTGCCGATGAGCCCGATGAAGGGCAGGTCGCCGCGCTCGCGCTGGCGCAGCAGGCAGGCGGCGACGACGTCCAGATCTTCCGCGTGGCTGAAGCTCATGATCAGCACCCGGCTGCCCGGTGCCAGCGTGGGCACGGCGGCCTGCACGGGCTCGGAGTGCTCGCAGACCGTGTCGGCCAGCGGCTCGGGCGGAAAGACGCCGTCGCGGCTGTCGATCCAGTGCAGCGCGAAGGGCAGCGGCGCGAGCACACGCGCCAGCGCATGGCCCACATGCCCGCCGCCGAACAGCGCCACGGCCGCCAGCGGCGGCGCGAGGCGCCTGCGAAGCGCCGGTATGTCGGCGTGGGTGACCCGTTCGAACCGCAGATGGACCACACCGCCACAGCACTGGCCCAGGCTGGGGCCCAGGGCGTGCCGCTCCACCAGT
>JAEWPH010000274.1 GCA_023460715.1 Pseudomonadota bacterium
GCTTCCAGGTCGGCATTCTTTCGTCGTCCGGCAAGGGCGAGGCGCTGGCCGCCGAGCTGGGCGGCATCGGCGTGACGGGCTCGAACCAGTCGCTGGACGACCTGGGCCGGCTGGTGGCGCAGGCGCAGGCCCGCTGGGGCCGGGTCGATGTGCTGGTCAACAGCGCGGGGCATGGTCCGCGCGCGCCGCTGCTGGCGCTGTCCGACGAGCAGTGGCTTGATGGCATGAACACCTATCTGCTGAACGTGGTGCGGCCCACGCGCCTGGTGGTGCCGCTGATGCAGCGCCAGGGCTGCGGGGGCGCCATCGTCAACATCTCGTCGGCCTGGGCGCTGGAGCCGAGCGCGCTGTTCCCCGCGTCTTCGGTGATGCGGGCCGGCCTGGCGGCGTTCACACGCATCTTCATCGACAGCTTTTCCCACGACAACATCCGCATGAACAATGTGCTGCCCGGCTGGATCGACAGCCTGCCGGCCCAGGACGGGCGCGCCGCGGCCGTGCCGCTGCAGCGCTATGGCCGCGCCGAGGAGGTGGCGGCGACCATTGCCTTCCTGGCGTCCGAAGGCGCGGCGTACATCACAGGCCAGAATCTGCGGGTGGACGGCGGGCTGACGCGGTCCGCCTGAGCCCGCAGCCCCTCGCTTTCCTTTCAGTACGTTCCCGGATGCCCATGCCCCACCGCCTCCTCCTGCGCCTGATGGCCGTCGCCGTCCTGCTGCCGAGCACCCTCGGCGCGGGGTTCGGGTCCTTGCTCGGCGGGGCCTTCGTGGCCGATGCGCTGCGGCGTGGCCACGCGCTGCCCGCTTCTGCCGCGCTGGCCGTCGCCATGGCCGCGGGCTGGTTCGGGCTGGTGACGCTGTGGCGCCTGTACTACCGGCTGTTGCGCGGGGATGCGGGCTTCAGCCGGCGCACCGCCTGGCTCGGCCTGGCATGCGGTTCGGCCGTGAGCGCGGGGTCGATGGCCGTGACCGGCGGCACGCTGCCGGTGCGCATCGTCCTCTTCGGCTGGCCCCTGCTGGGCGCCGCGTTCTTCGGTGCAGTGCTGTGGCGGCTGCCCCGGACGCTGAAGGCGCCGGGCTAGCACCCGCACGCCCCACGCCATTTGCTACTTTATTTATAGCTTAATCCGCTTACCCATAAAGCGCTAGAGGCCGATTCAAGCCAAAACGCCGGAATTCATCCGCACCACGCGGTCGCAGCGCTCGGCCAGTTGCTCGTCGTGCGTGACCATCACGAAGGCCGTGCCCTGCTCGCGCGCCAGGCGCAGCATCAGCTGGAACACGCCGTCGGCGGTGGCGCGGTCGAGGTTGCCGGTGGGCTCGTCGGCCAGCACACAGGCCGGCTGGGTGACCAGGGCGCGGGCGATGGCCACGCGCTGGCGCTCGCCGCCCGACAGCTCAGCCGGGCGGTGCTGCACGCGCTCGCCCAGGCCCACGGCGGTCAGCATCGCCTCGGCCCGCTCGGTGCAGGTGGCGTAGGGCAGGCGGCGGATGCGCAGCGGCATGGCCACGTTGTCCAGCGCGCTGAACTCGGGCAGCAGGTGGTGGAACTGGTAGATGAAGCCCAGGTGCTGGTTGCGCAGCTCACCCTGGCGCGCCGCCGACAACGTATGGAAGGCCGCGCCCTGCAGTTGCACGCTGCCGGCCGTGGGCGCATCCAGCCCGCCCAGCAGGTGCAGCAATGTGCTCTTGCCCGAGCCCGAGGCGCCCACGATCGCCAGCGTCTCGCCCGCGCGCACATCCAGGTCGACGCCCTTGAGCACCGTCACATCCAGCCGGCCTTCGGTAAAGCGCTTGGTCAGGCCACGGGCCTGCAGAACCACATCGTTTTTCACTGCATTCATCTCAGTTGTTCCTTGCGCTATGCGCCACCCACGGCCCATGAGACCGGCGCGGCCCAGGCCAGCGGCAGCCGAGCAAGGGCCGCCCCGCAGCGAGGGCTGCGTCCCCCTGCCCGCAACGCGCAGCGATGCGAGAGCGGGGGGAAGGCGCAAAGCGCCTCAGGGGGGTGTTCCTGATCACTCATACCGAAGCGCCTCCGCAGGATTCACGCGGCTGGCGCGCCAGCTCGGGTACAGCGTGGCCACGAAGGCGAGGATGAGCGAAATCACGCCGATGGGCACGATGTCGCTGCTTTGCGGATCGCTCGGCATCTTGCTGATGAGGTAGATGTCCTTGGGCAGGAAGCTGGCGTTCAGCGCACGCTCGATGGCCGGCACGATCACGTCGATGTTCACGGCGATCCCCAAGCCCAGCAGCAGGCCGGCCAGCGTGCCGATCACGCCCACCATGGCGCCCTGCACCACGAAGACGCCCATGATGCTTTTCGGGCTGGCGCCCAGGGTGCGCAAGATGGCGATGTCGGCGCGCTTGTCGGTCACCGTCATCACCAGCGTGGAGACGAGGTTGAAGGCGGCCACGGCCACGATCAGCGTGAGGATGATGAACATCATGCGCTTTTCGAGCTGCACGGCGGCGAACCAGGTGCGGTTCTGCTGCGTCCAGTCGCGGATCAGCAGGTCGCCGCTCAGGCTGCCGGCCAGCTGGCGCGCCACTTCGGGCGCGGCGTGCAGGTCCTTGAGCTTGAGGCGGATGCCCGTGGGCCCTTCCAGCCGGAAGATGCGCTGGGCGTCGTCGTGGTGCATGAGCACCAGGGCCGAGTCGTATTCGTAGTGGCCGGAATTGAAGGTGCCCACCACCGTCATCTGCTTGAGGCGCGGCACTACGCCGGCCGGCGTCACCTGGCCGCCGGGCGCGATCAGCGTCACCACGTCGCCGGCGCGCACGCCCAGCATCCGCGCCAGCTCGCTGCCCAGCACCACGTGGAATTCGCCCGGCACCAGGGCCTTGAGCGCCTCCACATTGGTGGCCGCCAGATCGGTCACGTCGGCCTCGCGTTGCGGATCGATGCCGCGCACCAGGGCGCCCTTCATGTCCTCGCCGCGGGCCAGCAGCGCCTGCGATGCCACGAACGGCGCAGCGCCCACCACGTTGGGGTTGGCCCGCGCCTCGGACAGGGTGCGCTCCATGTCGGGCAGCGCCGCGCCGTGGGGCGCGAAGATCTCGATGTGCGAGACCACGCTGAGCATGCGGTCGCGCACCTCTTTCTGGAAGCCGTTCATCACCGACAGCACGATGATGAGCGCCGCCACGCCGAGCGCGATGCCCAGCATGGAGACGCCCGAGATGAACGAGATGAAGCCGTTGCGGCGCGTGGCACGCCCGGCCCGGGTGTAGCGCCAGCCCAGGGCCAGTTCGTAAGGAATTTGCATGGGGTGTGGTTGGAGACGCCCGGCGCCAGCGCGGACAGGAGGGACAACGGCGGCCTCCGGGCGGCGCCGATTGTGGCATCCCGGACAATACACCCATGTCGGACGTGAACCACTTGATCATCCCCCTGGCCGCCAGCACGGCAGAAGGCTGCCAGCAGGCCCTGCGCGGGCTGGAACTGCCCCACCTGGACCGCCTGCTCGCCCGCCTGGCCCCCGCCGCCCCGCCCGATGCCGGCGAAGAAACCGACTTCACGCCCCCGCATGAACGCGCCCTGGCCCGCCACCTGGGCCTGCCCGCCGGCCCCGATGGCACCACGCCCTGGGCGGCCTGGCATCGCCAGCAGCAGGCCGCATCCACCGACAGCAACGCCGCGGATGCCGATGATGGTGGCGATGGCAATGCCGCCTGGGCCTTCATCACCCCCTGCCAGTGGCAGGTCAGCACCGAGCACGTGACCCTGGCTGACCCGGCCAGCCTGGCGCTGGACGAAGCCGCCTCGCGTGCGCTGATGGAAGTGCTCAGCCCCTGGTTTGCCGAGGACGGCATCACCCTCTTCTACGACCAGCCCACGCGCTGGTTGGCCCGCGGCGCGGTGTTCGACGGCCTGGCCACGGCCTCGCTGGACCGCGTGATCCAGCGCGACGTGCGCGCCTGGATGCCCGACGCCGCCCGCGCACGCACCCTGCACCGCCTGCACAGCGAGATGCAGATGCTGCTCTACACCCACCCCCTCAACGACGCCCGGGCCGCACAGGGCCTGCCGCCCGTCAATGCCTTCTGGGTGCATGGCGCCGGACGCCTGGGCGCGCCGCCCGCCGTTGCCGCAGCCACGCAGCCCACCGTGCCTTTGGGCCTGCGCGACGCGGCCCTGCACGAGGACTGGCGCGCGTGGGCCGCCGCCTGGGCGACGCTGGACGCAGGCCCGGTCGCCCGGCTGGCCGAGCGCGCCGCCGCCGGCGAGCCCGTTCATCTGACGCTGTGCGGCGAGCGCAGCGCCCAGTCCTTTCACACCGCTCCGCGCGGGCTGGCGCAAAGGATTCGAAGCCTTTTCAGGCCCCAGCGCTTTGCAGACGTGCGCGAGCAGCTATGAATATCATAGCTAGAGACATCCCGCCCCGCGCCGCCTGGGCGCTGGAGCAAGGCGGCGTGCACCCGCTGCTGGCGCGCCTGTACGCCGCCCGCGGCATCCGTGCGCTGGACGAACTGGACGACGCCCTCGCCCGCCTGCTGCCGCCCGCCGGGCTCCTGGGCGTGCGCGAGGCGGCCGTGCTGCTGGCCGACGCCATCGCGCAGGACCGGCGCATGGTCATCGTGGCCGACTACGACTGCGACGGCGCCACCGCCTGCGCCGTGGGTGTGCGCGGACTGCGCCTGCTGGGCGCGCGGCACGTGGACTATCTGGTGCCCGACCGCGTGGCCGACGGCTATGGCCTCACGCCCAGCATCGCCCGCCGCGTGAAGGAGCGCGGCGCCGACCTGCTCATCACCGTGGACAACGGCATCGCCAGCGTGGACGGCGTGGCCGAAGCGCAGGCGCTCGGCCTCTCGGTGCTGGTGACCGACCACCACCTGCCCGGCCCCGTGCTGCCCACGCCCGATGCGATGGTCAACCCCAACCAGCCCGGCTGCACGTTCGAGAGCAAGTCCATCGCCGGCGTGGGCGTGATGTTCTACGTGCTGATGGCGCTGCGCACCGAACTGCGCGAGCGCGGCGTGTACGACAAGGCCAGCCAGCCCAAGCTGGAGCCGCTGCTGCCGCTGGTGGCGCTGGGCACCGTGGCCGACGTAGTGCGCCTGGACAGCAACAACCGCCGCCTGGTGGCACAGGGCCTCAAGCGCATCCGCGCCGGGTTCATGCCGCCCGGCATCCAGGCGCTGTTCACCGCGGCCGGCCGCAAGTCGCACGAGGCCACCACCTTCGACTTCGGCTTCGCCCTGGGCCCGCGCATCAACGCCGCCGGCCGCCTGGCCGACATGACGCTGGGCATCGAATGCCTGCTGACCGACGACCCCGTGCGCGCCCTGGAGCTGGCACGGCTGCTGGACACCATCAACCGCGAGCGGCGCGAGATCGAGGGCGGCATGCGCGAGCAGGCCCTGATCATGGCCGAGGGGCTGTGCGCGGACGGGATCACGCCTCCACCCGCGATCAGCGTGTTTGATCCGGACTTCCACGAGGGCGTGGTCGGCATCGTCGCCTCACGCATCAAGGACAAGCTGCACCGCCCCACCTTCGTGTTCGCCGCCAGCAGCGCGCCCGGCAAGGAGCACGAAATCAAGGGCTCGGGCCGCTCGATTCCCGGCTTTCACCTGCGCGATGCGCTCGATCTGGTGGCCAAGCGCCACCCGGGCGTGCTGCTCAAGTTCGGCGGCCACGCCATGGCGGCGGGCTGCACCGTGGCACGCGACCAGTTCGACACCTTCGAACACGCCTTTGCCCAGGTGGCGCAGGAATGGCTGGACGCGGCCACGCTCACGCGCCGCATCGAGACCGACGGCCCCCTGGCCCCCGAGTACTGCCGTGCCGACCTGGTGGACACGCTGCACCGCGAGGTGTGGGGCCAGGGCTTCGCGCCGCCCACCTTCAGCGAAGAGGTGGAGATCGTGAGCCAGCGCCTGGTGGGCGAGGGCAAGAACCACCTGTCGCTCAAGCTCATGCACCAGGGCCGCCCGGTGGACGGCATCTGGTTCGGCCATACCGATCAGCTCCCCGCCCGGGTCATGCTGGCCTTCCGGCTGGACGTGAACGAATGGAAGGGCGAGCGGCGCGTGCAGTTCCTGGTGGAAGGCGCGCAAAGCCCGGTCGCTTGATCCCGCGCAAACAGGCCCAGGGCGCGGGCTGCGCCGTGTAGGCTGGCAGCAAGTTTGGGGGCGTAGCATGCCGGGCGCCGTCGGAACACCGGCAGCTCTTTTCACTTGCTCCCTGACCCATCCATGACTCTCCGCACCTGGCAGTCCACGGCCTTCGCCGTCGCCATCGCGGCCGCGCTTTCCGGCTGCTCGACCACCGAACAATCCCGCACGCTGGAGACGCCCCAGCCCGCCGCTGCGGCCCGCGCCTACCAGGGCGCGCGCAGCCCCATCTCGGTCGGCAAGTTCGACAACCGCTCCAGCTACCAGCGCGGCATCTTCTCGGACGGCATCGATCGGCTCGGCGGCCAGGCGCGCACCATCCTCGTCACCCACCTGCAGCAAAGCGGCCGCTTCAATGTGCTGGACCGCGACAACCTCTCCGAGACCCGCCAGGAGGCCGCGCTGCAGAAGCAGACGCAGGCCCTGAAGGGCGCAGATTTCGTCGTCACCGGCGATGTGAGCGAATTCGGCCGCAAGGAGGTGGGCGACCGCCAGTTCTTCGGCGTGCTGGGCCGTGGCAAGGACCAGGTGGCCTACGCCAAGGTCAGCCTCAACATCGTGAAGGTGCAGACCGGTGAGGTGGTCTACGCCACCCAGGGCGCGGGCGAGTACAGCCTGTCGAGCCGCGAGGTCGTGGGCTTCGGCAGCACGGCCAGCTACGACTCCACGCTCAACGGCAAGGTGCTGGACCTGGCTCTGCGCGAAGCCGTGGACAAACTAGTGGCCGGCATGGAATCCGGCGCCTGGAAGGTCGCGCCGTGATGCCCCGCCGTGCTTCTCTTCGCGCCCGGACCGCCATGGCGGCCGCGGCCGCGGTGCTGGTTACCGGCTGCGCCTCCGCACCCAAGCCGCTGTACGGCTGGGAGAACTACCAGCCCCAGGTCTACACCTACCTGAAGAGCCATGGCGAGGCGAGCCCCGAGCCGCAGATCGCTGCGCTGGAAGAGGCCGAGCAGAAGGTGCGTGCGCGCGGCGAAGTCTTGCCGCCGGGCTACCAGGCCCATCTGGCCCTGCTGTATGCGAAGGCAGGCCAGAGCACCAAGTCCGCCGAACGCCTGGCCGCAGAAAAGGCGCAGTTCCCGGAGTCCGCGCCGTTCATGGACTTCTTGAGCCGCACCTTCGCGGGTGGCAAGGGAGCCGCCGAATGACGCGCCGCCTGCTCTCCCTGGCGCGCTGCGCAGCCGCCGCGACCGCCCTGCTGGTGCTGGCCGGCTGCGCCACCACCGCCAAACCCTACGACTACGCGGCGCTGCGCCAGGCCAAGCCGCACAGCATCCTGGTGCTCCCGGCGCTGAACCAGACGCCCGAGGTCGACGCGTCGGCCGGCGTGCTGTCGCAGGTCACGCTGCCGCTGGCGGAGTCCGGCTACTACGTGCTGCCCGTTGCCGTCACCGACGAGACCTTCCGCCAGAACGGCATGGCCACGGCGAACGACGCCCAGGCCCTGCCCGTGGCCAAGCTGCGCGAGATCTTCGGCGCCGACGCCGGCCTGTACCTGAACATCCGGCAGTACGGATCGGTCTACACCGTGCTGACCAGCGCGGCGGTCGTCACCGTGGAGGCCCGGCTGGTCGACCTGCGCACGGGCGAAGCGCTGTGGCAAGGCAGCGCCACCGCCTCCAGCGCCGAAGGCCAGAGCAGCGGCGGCGGCCTGGTGGGCATGCTGGTGACGGCGCTGGTCAACCAGATCGCCAACACCATGAGCGACCGCAGCGTGGCCGTGGCCGGCGTGACCAGCGGGCGCCTGCTCTCGCCGGGCCGTCCGGGAGCGCTGCTGCACGGCCCGCGCTCGCCGCGCTACGGCACGGACTGACCCCACCACGGCCGGCGGCCATCCGCTGCCCGTGGCGGTCATGCCACTTCGCGATTGCGAGCCAAAACAGCCTCCAGGCCAATATTCATAAGCGCAAGCAGCTATCAATTAAATAGCAAACGCTGACGGCTATCTGGGCCCCGGCGCCCGGCCACCGATGCGGTGGCCCGGGCGTGCGGGCAGGCAGCGCGTTCGCCACCGGCCGCACCAGGGCGGAGCCGGCAGGCGCGCAGGCATGTCGCCCGGAACGCCGCGGGGCCGAAGACGGCGCCGGAACGCCGCAGCCACGGTGCGTCCAAGGTGTCCCCGGTTGCCCTTTGGCGCCTTTGCCCCCCTTGCAAACGGTGTCAACCACGGGGCGGGCGCTGCACGCGCGCGACGCTTCTACAATGGTCCAGTGCCCGCCACCCTGAACGCCGACCTCCACTGCCACTCCGTCGTGTCCGACGGGACGCTCACGCCCGAGCAGCTCGCCGAGCGCGCCCGGGGCAACGGTGTGCAGCTGTGGGCGCTGACCGACCACGACGAGATCGGCGGTCAGCACCGGGCTGCAGCCGCTGCGGCGGCGCAAGGCATGCAGTACCTCACCGGCACGGAGATCTCGGTCACCTTTGCGGGCACCACCGTCCACATCGTGGGCCTGGGATTCGACCCGGACGACGCCCAGTTGGCGGACGGCCTGGCCCAGACCCGTGGTGGCCGGGGCCAGCGGGCCCAGGAAATGGCGCAGCAGTTGGCGCTGGTGGGCGTCCGCGGCGCGTTCGAGGGCGCGCTGCGCTATGCCGGCAACCCCGAACTCATCTCCCGCACGCACTTCGCGCGCTTCCTGGTCGAGACCGGCGCATGCCGCGACACCTCCGAAGTCTTCCGCCGCTACCTCACCGAAGGCAAGCCCGGCTACGTGCCCCACCGCTGGGCCGCGCTGGGCGACGCCGTGCGCTGGGTGACCGAGGCCGGCGGCATAGCCGTGATCGCGCACCCGGCGCGCTACAAATTCAGCGCCAACGAAGAGTTCGCCCTTTTCTCCGAATTCAAGCAGCACGGCGGCCGCGGCGTGGAAGTCGTCACCGGCAGCCATGCGCCGTCCGAATACGGCACCTACGCCGACATGGCACGCGAGTTCGGCCTGGCAGCATCGCGGGGCAGCGACTTCCACAGCCCGGACGAATCCCACGTGGACCTGGGCACGCTCCCGCCGCTGCCGGCCGACCTGACGCCGGTGTGGGAGCTGCTGGCGGACCGCATCCGGCCCGCACCCTGACCACCCTGCCATGGCACAGTACTTCGAAGTCCACCCCGACAATCCCCAGCCCCGCTTGCTCAAGCAGGCGGCCGCGCTGCTCAAGCAGGGCGCCGTGCTGGCCGTGCCCACCGATTCCAGTTATGCGCTGGTCTGCCAGCTGGACGACAAGGACGCCGTGGACCGGCTGCGCCGCATCCGCCAGGTGGACGAGAAGCACCATCTGACGCTGCTGTGCCGCGACCTGTCCGAGCTGTCGAGCTACGCGCGCGTGGACAACCGCCAGTACCGCCTGCTCAAGCTGGCCACGCCGGGGCCGTACACCTTCATCCTGGACGCGACCAAGGAAGTGCCGCGCCGCGTGAGCCACCCGCAGCGCAAGACCATCGGCCTGCGCGTTCCGGACCGCAAGGGCCTGCAACTGCTGCTGGAACTGCTGGGCGCGCCGCTGCTGGCCACGACGCTCATCCCGGCGGGCGAGTCCGAGCCGCTGAACGATCCGCAGGACATCCGCGCCCGGTACGAGAAGCTCATCGACGCCGTGGTCGATGCGGGTGCCTGCCCCCTGGAGCCCACCACCGTGGTGGACCTGACGCCCATGGAAAGCGGCGGCGAACCCACGGTCGTGCGCCAGGGCCGCGGCAGCCTGGCCGCACTGGGGCTGTAGGCCCTGTACCGGCGGCGGGTGCGTCTTCAGCGCGCCGCCGCCTTTTAATCGAGCTTGAAGGCGCCCACCGCGCGCTGCAGGTCCTGAGCGCGCTCATTGAGGGCCGTCGCCGCCCGCGACGCCTGCTGCACCAGCGCGGCATTCTGCTGGGTGGTGCCATCCATCTGGGCGACAGACTGGTTCACCTGCACGATACCGTCGCTCTGCGCATGCAGCGCGTGGGAGATCTCGCCCAGCAGGCCGCTGACCTGCCCCACGGCGGTCACGATGTCCTGCATGGTGCGGCCCGCCTCGTCCACCAGCCCTGCACCGCTGCGCACCTGCTCGACCGAGGCGTCGATCAGGCCCTTGATCTCGCGCGCGGCCACGGCGCTGCGCTGGGCCAGGCTGCGCACCTCGGACGCCACCACCGCAAACCCCCGCCCCTGCTCACCGGCACGCGCAGCTTCCACCGCGGCGTTCAGCGCCAGGATGTTGGTCTGGAAGGCGATGCCCTCGATCACCTGGATGATGTCCACGATCTTGTGGGAGCTGCCGCTGATGGCCTGCATGGTCTGCACCACCTGGCCGACCACGGCGCCCCCCCGCTCGGCCGTGCCCGAGGCCTGCACCGCCAGGCCGCTGGCCGACTGGGCCCGGTCTGCGTTCTGGCGCACCGTGGCCGTGAGCTGCTCCATGCTCTGGGCCGTCTCGGCCAAGGAGGCCACCTGTTCGCCAGTGCGGCGCTCCAGGTCGCCGTTGCCGGCGTCGATCTCACCCGCGCTCGCGCCGATGGCATCGGTGGACTGCTTGATGCGGGAGACCAGTTCGGTCAGCGTGTCCTCCATGGTGCCCAGCGCGCCCAGCAGCCGCCCGAAGTCGCCCTTCAGCTCGGAGCTGAACTCCTGGCTCAGGTCTCCGGCCGCCACGGTTTCAGCGATCAGGATGGCCTGGTCCAGCGGGGTGACGATGCCCCGGCGCAGCAGCACGAAGGCCGCCCCCGCCACGAGAAAGACCGCGCAGCCCAGGCCCAGCAGCCAGGCACGCATGCTGGAGAGTTCGGCATCCGCCGAGGCAACGGCGCGCTCGATGGGCGCCCGCAGGGCAGCGTCGGGCAGGGCTGCTGCCGCCTGCATCGCGCCACGGTGTGCGTCCTGCGCCCGACCGATGTCGGAGACCCCCACGCCCATCAACAGCCCCACCAGCAACGCCAGCACACCAAATGCCAGGACAAGGCGCGTTCCCGTCCTCAAACCATCCCAAGCCATGGATCTGTCTCCTGCCGTTTCCGTGTGCAGGACGCCCTGGGCGCCCCAGATGTTGCAATTGGCAACAAATGCATCCTAACCCGCCTCCCGCGCCTGTGTCTCCGGGGATTGCCCTGCCCTGTGCCGGCTACGCAACGCGGCCTCTGAGACAATCCGGCAGTGGACCTTTCCAATCTCATTCAAACCGTTCTCATCTACGCCCTGCCGGTGCTGTTCGCCATCACGGTGCACGAGGCCGCACACGGGTATGCCGCTCGCCACTTTGGCGACAACACCGCGCTGATGATGGGGCGTATCACGCTCAACCCGCTCAAGCACATCGACCCGATCGGCACCATCCTGATGCCGCTGCTGCTGTATTTCGCCACATCGGGCGCCTTCCTGTTCGGGTATGCCAAGCCGGTGCCGGTGAACTTCGGCCACCTGCGCAACCCCAAGCGCGACATGATCTGGGTCGCCCTGGCAGGCCCCGCATCCAATTTCTTCCAGGCCATTCTCTGGGCCATCTTCCTCATCGCACTGGTCGGCTTCGGCGTGGACGAGCGGTTTTTCATGGAAATGGCACGCGCCGGCATCCTGGTGAATCTGGTGATGTGGGCCTTCAACCTGTTTCCGCTGCCTCCGCTCGACGGCGGCCGCATTCTGGTGGGCCTGCTGCCCTGGAAGCAGGCGCAGTGGGTGTCCCGCATCGAGCCGTTCGGCTTCTTCATCGTGCTGGCGCTGGTCGTCGCCGGCATCGTCGGCACCCTCTGGCTGCGGCCGCTGATGTCGCTGGGCTACAGCATCATCAATCTGCTGCTGACGCCGCTCACGGCCCTCCTGGGCTGACCGCCTTCTTCGCTTCGCTTACCGTCACGTCGTTCCCATGAGCACCACGCGCTTTCTCACCGGCATCACCACCACCGGCACCCCCCACCTGGGCAACTTCGTCGGGTCCATCCGCCCGTCGGTCGAGGCCAGCCGGCGGGCCGGTGTGCAGAGCTTCTATTTCCTGGCGGACTACCACGCGCTCATCAAGTGCGAAGACCCGGTGCGCATTCAGCGCTCCACGCTGGAAATCGCGGCCAGCTGGCTTGCCGCGGGCCTTGACCCGGCGCATGTGGTCTTCTACCGCCAGTCCGACATTCCCGAGATCCCGGAGCTGAACTGGCTGCTGTCGTGCGTGACAGGCAAGGGCCTGCTCAATCGCGCGCATGCCTACAAGGCATCACAGGACAAGAATGCCGAAGCCGGCCGTGAGGCGGACGACGGCGTGACTGCCGGTCTGTTCATGTACCCCGTGCTCATGGGTGCCGACATCCTGATGTTCAAAGCCCACAAGGTGCCCGTGGGCCGCGACCAGGTGCAGCACATCGAGATGGCGCGCGACATGGCGGCCAGCTTCAACCACCTGTACGGCGAGCACTTCGTGCTGCCCGAAGCAGCCGTCGACGAGCACGTGGCCCTCTTGCCCGGCCTGGATGGCCGCAAGATGAGCAAGAGCTACAACAACACCATCCCGCTGTTCACCCCGCGCGAGCAGTTGCGCAAGCTCATCATGGGCCTGCTGACAGACTCCAGGGCTCCCGGAGAGCCCAAGGACACCGAGGGCTCCGCACTGTTCCAGATCTACCAGGCGTTCGCGACCGAGGCCGAGACCGACGCCCTTCGCCAGCAGTACGCCGCCGGCATCGCCTGGGGCGATGCCAAGCAGATCCTCTTCGAGCGCGTGGACCAGGTGATCGCCCCCATGCGCGAACGCTACGAGGCGCTGTTGGCCGACCCCGGCCAGATCGAAGACATTCTGCTGGCCGGCGCAGCACGTGCCCGGGCGCTCGCCACCCCGTTCACGCAAGAGCTGCGGACGGCTGTCGGCCTGCGCAGCCTGCGCTCGCAGGCCGCGGGCACGCCGTCAGCCGCCAAGGGTGGCAAGTCCGCGCTGCCTGTGTTCAAGCAGTACCGCGAAGCCAATGGGCAGTTCTACTTCAAGCTGGTGGCCGCCGACGGCAGGCTGCTGCTGCAGAGCACGGGCTTCAGCGCCCCGAAAGAGGCCGGCCAGGCCATCGGCCGCCTGCAGAAGGAACCCGATGCGCTGGCAGCGCTGGCCGACAGGCTCGCGCCTGTGGAAGGCGTGACCCCTGACGACGTAGCCCGGGCGCTGGACGCGCTGCGAGCTGCCGCCGACGCCTGATCCCCGCGCCAGGCCGGCAGCGCCGGACTGTGCACGCTGCTGCCCCCGACCGCCATGCCACTGACCAGCCGCACCTTCCTTCAGTCCTGCCTCCAGCACATGCTCCGCTGGACGTTCACCCTCGTAGTGCTGGCGGCCGTCGGTTACGCCACCTTCATCGCCATCCGCTTCCACCACCTGGACACCCGCCTCTACGCCTGGTTCAGCCACCTGGGCCAGCAGGCCCCCGTGGCGCCGGCCGGCCATGATGGCCTCACGCTGCAGCGGTATGCGCTGGAGCGTGCCATTCAGGTCGCAGGCGTAGGCCGCAATCTGTCCGGTCTGGCCTTCGACCCGGATCGCCAGCAACTCATTGCGGTCGTCAATCGGCCCGCGACACTGTTGCGCCTGTCGCAGGACGGCAGCGTGCTATCCCGGCACGCCCTGCAGCATGCCGCCGACGTGGAAGGGGTCGCCTACCTCGGCGCCGGCCGCATCGCACTGGTGGAAGAGGGCCGCAGCCGCATTTTGTTTGCGCAATTGCCGGAAACGGCGGACGCCCCCATGGACCTGCGGCACGCCACGGCGCTGCGCCTGTCCCTAGAGACGCCTGAAAAGCCGGGCCTGACGACGGGCAACCAGGGCTTCGAAGGCCTCGCGTATGACGCGCGCCACGACTACCTGTATGTCGCCAAGGAACATTCGCCCCGGGCGCTGTACCGCATCTCCGGCATGGCGCGCCAGGCACCGAATGGCACGCAGTCGATCGCTGTGGAGAACCTCAGCGACTGGGTCGCGTCGGATGCGGTCGTGGGTACCGACCTGTCGTCGGCCGAAGTCGATCCCCGCACGGGCCACCTGCTGCTGCTCAGCGACGAATCGCAGTCGCTGGTCGAGCTCGACGAGCAAGGCCGCTTCCTGGGTCGCATCGCGCTCTCGGACTGGCTGGCACAAGAGGGCGCGGTCCCACAGGCCGAAGGCATCGCCATCGACCCGCAAGGCGGCATCTACCTCGTCAGCGAGCCCAACCTGTTCTACCGGCTGCGGCCGCCGCCCCCGCGCTGAGATCGACTGCAGTGCGGGATCACCGGGCCCGCCCCGCCCACGCTGATCCGGCAAGCCCCGCACGCAACGGCCAACCCCGGCCCGCAGCAGAGCTGCAGAAGCCGATCCAGACGCACCGCGGCGGCATTGACCGGACAGGCGCTGTGCGGACGCGCGGACCGCTGCCCCAAGTTGGCGCGGCCGCGCCCGCATGGTCTGCACAGACGTGGAGCATGCGGACGCCGCCCACAGCGCCCCAGCAAAGGCGCTCCCTGATCGATCCGGGCACGAAGCTTGCAAGACACCCTGCAATCCACTGGTGTCGTTGCCGGTGGCGGTTGATGACTCCGCTAATGACGGCGGAACCCGAGCGAGCTGAAAGCCCCCACGCTGGCAGCCCGGTTGTTCCAACCTATTCACGACGTGTTCCTCGGCTGCGCTGCGCGCCGGGCAGGCCGGCGTGCACAGGAATCCGACATGAAGATCGTTGTGATTGGCCACGGCATGGTAGGCCACAAGTTTCTCGAGCAACTCCACGAGCTCGGGCTCGCGCAGGCCGACGTCACGGTGCTGTGCGAAGAGCCCCGCCCCGCATACGACCGGGTGCACCTCTCCGAATTCTTTGCCGGCAAGACGGCCGATGACCTGTCGCTGGTCGAGCCCGGGTTCTTCGAGCGCACCGGCTTCACCCTGCGCCTGGCGGCACGCGCCGTGGCCATCGAACGGCGCAACCACACCGTCACCACGGCCGACGGCGAGGTGCTGCATTACGACAAGCTGGTGCTGGCCACCGGATCGGTGCCCTTCGTGCCGCCCGTGCCCGGGCGAGAGCGGCCTCACTGCTTCGTCTACCGCACCATCGAGGACTTGGAGGCCATGCAGGCGTCGGGAGCGAAATCACGCACCGGCGTGGTCGTGGGCGGCGGGCTGCTGGGGCTGGAATGCGCCAAGGCACTGCGCGACCTGGGACTGGAAACCCATGTGGTGGAGTTTGCCCCGCGCCTGATGACAGTACAGGTCGACGACGGCGGAGGCCGCGTACTCAAGGACAAGATCGAAGCGCTGGGCGTCCACGTGCACACCAGCCGCAACACGGTCGAGATCGCCGATGGCGCGATGGCCCGCCACCGCATGGTGTTCGCCGACGGCACCCATCTGGAGGCCGACATGATCGTGTTCTCGGCCGGCATCCGCCCCCAGGACGCGCTGGCGCGCCAGTGCGCGCTGGCCATCGGCCCGCGCGGGGGCGTGGCCATCGACGAACACTGCCGCACCAGCGATAGGAACGTGTACGCCATCGGCGAGTGCGCGTCGTGGAACGACCAGACCTTCGGCCTGGTGGCGCCCGGCTACGACATGGCCCGCGTGGCAGCCAGGCACATCGCCGGCGACGCCGGCGCAAGCTTCGCGGGTGCCGACATGAGTACCAAGCTCAAGCTGATGGGCGTGGACGTCGCCAGCATCGGCGATGCGCAAGGTCGCACGCCGCACTGCCGCAACTACCAGTACATCGACGAGCGCAAGCAGGTCTACAAGAAGATCGTGGTCAGCGACGATGGCAAGCGGCTGCTCGGCGCCGTGCTGGTAGGTGATGCCGCGGAATACGGCACGCTGCTGCAGATGGCGCTCAACGGCATCGCGCTGCCGGAGGAGCCGGAGTTCCTGATCCTGCCGTCCAGCGACGGCAAGGCCAAACCCGGCCTGGGCGTGGATGCCCTGCCCGATGGCGCCCAGATCTGCTCGTGCAACAGCGTCAGCAAAGGCCAGATCTGTGCGGCGGTGGGAGAAGGCGTGTGCACGATCGCCGACATGAAGGCGTGCACCAAGGCCGGCGCCACCTGCGGCGGCTGCGTGCCCCTGGTGACGCAGGTGATGAAGGCTGAGATGGCCAAGCGCGGCATGGCGGTGAACAACCATGTGTGCGAACACTTCCCTTACTCCCGCCAGGAGCTGTACCACCTGGTCCGCGTAGGCCAGATCAAGAGCTTTGGCGACCTGTTGGCACAGCACGGCAAGGGCTTAGGCTGCGACATCTGCAAGCCGCTGGCGGCCAGCATCTTCGCTTCATGCTGGAACGAGTTCGTGCTCAAGCGCGAGCTGGCCTCCCTGCAGGACAGCAACGATTACTACCTGGGCAACATTCAGAAGGATGGAACCTACTCCGTGGTGCCCCGCATGCCCGGCGGCGAGGTCACACCCGACGGCCTCATCGCTGTGGGCCAGGTAGCCAAGAAGTACGGCCTGTACACCAAGGTCACGGGCGGAGCGCGCGTCGACATGTTCGGCGCCCGGCTCGAACAACTGCCGCTGATCTGGGAGGAGCTGATCGCTGCGGGATTCGAGTCGGGGCACGCCTATGGCAAGTCGCTGCGCACGGTGAAGAGCTGCGTCGGCTCCACCTGGTGCCGCTACGGCGTGCAGGACAGCGTGGGCCTGGCCGTCGAGCTGGAAAACCGCTACAAGGGACTGCGCGCGCCGCACAAGATCAAGTTCGGCGTGTCGGGCTGCACCCGCGAGTGTGCCGAGGCGCAGGGCAAGGACGTGGGCGTGATCGCCACGGAAAAGGGTTGGAACCTCTACGTGTGCGGCAATGGCGGCATGAAGCCGCGGCACGCCGAGCTGCTGGCCAGCGATCTGGACAAGGAGCAGCTCGTGCGCCTGATCGACCGCTTCCTCATGTTCTACGTGCGCACGGCCGACCGGCTGCAGCGCACCAGCACCTGGCGCGAAGGCCTTGAGGGCGGGCTGGATTACCTGAAAGACGTCCTGCTCCACGACAGCCTGCAACTGGCCGATGAGCTGGAGCAGCAGATGCAGCATGTGGTCGATACCTACCAATGCGAATGGAAGACGGCCGTGACCGACCCGGCGGTGCGCCAGCGCTTCCGCACCTTCGTCAATAGCAGCCAGGGAGACCAGCGCATCATGTTCGTGCAGGAACGCGGTCAGATCCGCCCCGCGCGTCCGGAAGAACGCACCGGCACCGCAGCCGTGGCGGAGCCCGCATGACCACGCCAAGCCAGGACACCCCCATGGACCTCTCCTCCTCTTCTACCGCCGCCGCCCCTTGGTCTTCCGTCTGCATGGTGGACGATGTCCTGCCCGACACGGGCGTCTGTGCCCTCGTGGAAGGACGCCACGTCGCCGTGTTCCGCGTGGGAGCGGCGCAGTGGTTCGCCATCGACAACGTGGACCCCAAGTCGCAGGCCAGCGTGCTGTCCCGAGGGCTGGTGGGCAGCCTTGGCGAGCGCATCGTCGTCGCCTCGCCGCTGTACAAGAACCACTTCGATCTGCGCACGGGCGAATGCGTGGAGGCCCCCGAACACTCGGTCGGTGCGCACCCCGTGCGCGTGGAAGAAGGCCGCGTCTACGTCGCGTGCACCTGAACGCATTGCAGGGGCGCATGGCGTAGGCCCTGTAAGGGCGCTCGGACTCCTTACACTGGATGGCCTCGCCGCCGTTCCGCCAACACCATGCCTGCCGCCCGCTCCTCCACCTCGCCTTCTGCTGCACGGTTGGTGCTGCAGGCCAAACAGCGGGAGATCGACGCCGCACGCCAGCTGGCAGATCGCATCGAATGCGTGGACGCCATCCGCCAGTGCATCCATGCGCTGCAGCATGAGCGAGGCGCCACCAGCATCTACCTGGCCTCCGAAGGGCAGCGCTTTGCGCAGGTGCGCGAAGGCGCAGTGGCACAGTCCCGCGCGGCAGGGCAACGCCTGCAAGCGGCCTTCACCGCGCAGGCCCAGGCACCTCAGGGCAGCACGGCCAACATGCTGTCGCTGATGGCACTGACCTGGATCGGACTGGACGCGCTCGACGGTTTGCGCGAGCGCTTCGAGCGCCGACAGAGCAGCGCCCACGATGCGGTCACGGCTCTCAGCCGGCTGATCGCCGGCATGGTGGAGCTGATCTCGCATGTGGCCGATGCCGCCCTGCTGCCCAGCGCGTCCCGGATGCTGGTATCGCTGCTGCACCTGGTGCAGAGCAAGGAAGCCGCTGGCCAGGAACGCGCCGTGGGGGCGCAGCTGTTCGCCTCGGGCGCCAGCGATGCCGTGCAGCAGGAACGCGTCGTGCACCTCATCGAGGCGCAGGAACGGGGCCTGAAGGTGTTCGCCGACTTTTCCGACACCGCGCTGCGCGAGCAGTGGGACCGCCTGCAGTTGGCCCCCGGCACCGCGCGGCTGGAGCGCCTGCGCCGTGTGCTGTTCACGGCCCGGGCAGGCGCGCCCATCGACAGCGCGCTCAGCGATGACTGGTTCACCGTGACCAGCGAGCGCATCGCCGCGCTGGGCGAATACGAGGCCGAACTGGTCGCCCGGCTCCGCGCGGAGTGCGCGGCCCATATCCAGCAGGCGCAGCAAGCCCTGCAGGACTCGGAGGGGTTACTGCGCGGACTGCACGACAACCCGCCGCCGCACATGCATGCGGTGGAGCGATTCTTCGGCAGCGCCCAGGCCTCCCATGGCGCACCCACGCTCGCCGTCGCGGCCGGCACTGCCGCAGCGGGTTCCGACACGGCCGGCGCGACTTCGCTGCTGGAGCTGCTGCAGTCGCAGGCTGCCCAGTTGGCACGCACCGAAGCCGAGCTGGAATCCGTGCGCCGCACGCTCAACGAACGCCGGGTGATCGAACGGGCCAAAGGCGCCTTAATGTCCCGGCTGGGCATGACCGAAGAAGCCGCGTTCCGGGCGCTGCAGAAGACGTCCATGGACCAGAACCGGCGGCTGCTGGAGGTGGCGGAAGCCACGCTCGCGCTGCCCGATCTCGCCTTTGCGCATTTGGCCGCCGCGCAGCCTCCGCGCTCCGCCTCCTGATCCAACGCAGTGCAGCCACGCACCACCTGCGGGCCCGCCGCCCCGTTTCCGTGCCTTGTCGGCTGCCCGAGCTCATGCACCACCGCGGAGCGCGTGGCATGGAATCTGCAAGGTGATTGCAGCTCCGGCTAAAGGCGGCAGGAGCACGGGTCCGCCAGGGCCCTGACCGAATTCTGTTCTCCCCTCTCCTGGATAAAGGCGTCCAACTGCGCTGCAACCCCTGCGGGTTGCGCCGGTGGACGCTTTTTTGTTTTCGTCGTTCTCATTTTCGGGAGCTGCCAAGGCAGGCTCCCAAGGAGTGCCCCATGGCCTATCTCGCACCCGCCGAATTCGTCACCAAGATGGTCGATGCCGGCGAATCCAAGCTGCTCATGTCCACCCGCGACACGCTGATCCGCTCCTACATGGCGGGGGCCATCCTCTCCCTGGCGGCCGCGTTCGCCGTGAGCGTCACCGTCAACACGGGCAACCCGCTGCTGGGCGCCCTGCTGTTCCCGGTCGGTTTCGTCATGCTCTACCTGCTAGGCTTCGACCTGCTGACCGGGGTGTTCACGCTGGCGCCGCTGGCGGTGATCGACAAGCGGCCGGGCGCCACGTGGAAGGGCGTGCTGCGCAACTGGGGCCTGGTGTTCTGCGGCAACTTCGCCGGTGCGCTGACCGTGGCCGTGTTCATGGCCATCATCTTCACCTTCGGCTTCAGCGAGGCTCCCAACGCCATCGGACAGAAACTGGGGCACATCGGTGAAGGCCGTACGCTGGGCTACTCGGCCCACGGCGCCTCCGGCATGCTCACGCTGTTCGTGCGCGCCGCGATGTGCAACTGGATGGTGTCCACGGGCGTGGTGGCCGCCATGATGTCCACCAGCGTGTCGGGCAAGACCATCGGCATGTGGATGCCCATCACCGTGTTCTTCTACATGGGTTTCGAGCATTCGATCGTGAACATGTTCCTCTTCCCCACCGGCCTGATGCTGGGCGGGCAATTCACCCTGATGGACTACATCATCTGGAACGAAATCCCCACAGTGCTGGGCAACCTGGTCGGCGGCCTGACCTTCGTGGGCGCGACGCTGTACTCCACGCACTACAAGACGGCGCCGAAGCGGCCCGTCCGCTGATCAACTGCCCCGCCGGCCCGCGCCGTTGCCTGCCGCCCCTATGAACGCCCCCCTTCCGCAGGTTTCTCTGGGGCAATGCTCCCTCGGTAAGGAGGGCGGCACCAACCAGGACTTCCATGGCGCGCGCGTACCCGATGGCTATCTGCGCACCAGCAAAGGGCTGGCGGTGGCGATGGCCGACGGCATCGGCTCCAGCCCGGTGAGCCAGGTGGCCAGCGCGGCCGCGGTGCGCAGCTTTCTCGACGACTATTTCGCCACCTCCGAGGCGTGGTCCGTGCGACGGGCCGCGCAGCGCGTGCTGCAGGCCACCAACTCCTGGCTGCATGCGCAGAACCAGCGCGGCGACGCACGGTTCAACAAGGACTGCGGCTACGTCTGCACATTCAGCGCCCTGCTGCTCAAGGGGCGGCAGCTGCATCTGCTGCATGTGGGCGATGGGCGCGTCTTCCGGGTGCACACGCGTGCGCTGGAACAGCTGACCGAGGACCACCGGGTGCAGGTGTCCTCCAGCGAGTCCTACCTCGCCCGCGCCCTGGGTGTGGCGGCACATGTGGAGATCGACTACGCGGCCTGGGAAGCAGAGGCCGGCGAGGTCTATCTGCTGGCGACCGATGGCGCCCATGCCTTTCTGGACGCCGAGGCCGTCAGTGCGGCGCTGGCTGCGCACGCCGACGATTTGGATGCGGCGGCCGCGGCGCTCGCGCGCCTCGCCCGAACCCGCGGCAGCACGGATGACATCACGGTGCAACTGCTGCGCATCGACACCCTGCCCCAGGAAGCCGGCTTGCAGGCTTCGCTTCAGCGCGACGGCATGCGGCTGCCCGGCCCGCTGGCGCCACGCTCGGTTTTCGAGGGCTATGCCATCGTGCGCGAGTTGCATGTGAGCCCGCGCAGCCATGTTTACCTGGCGATCGATGAGGCGACGGGGACCCAGGTCGCATTGAAGACGCCCGCCGTCGACCGGCGGGATGACGCCGGCTACCTCGACCGCTTTCTGCTTGACGAATGGGTGGCCCGTCGCGTGGACAGCCCGCACGTCGTTCGGGCCCATGTGGCGGACCGACCGCGCACCCATTTGTTCGTGGCCATGGAATACATCGAAGGCCAGACGCTGGCGCAATGGATGGTGGACCACCCTCGGCCGGACCTGGTCAGCGTACGGTCCCTGGCACTGCAGATCGCGGCAGGACTGCATGCACTGCACCGCCGCGAAATGCTGCACCAGGACCTGCGGCCCGCCAACGTCATGATCGACCCGTCCGGTACGGCGCGCCTTATCGATCTGGCGTCCACCCACGTCGCGGGATTGGTCGAATCCGGTGAAGAGGTGCGCGCCCGTGCGCTGATGGGAACGCTGCAATACACCGCGCCAGAGTACTTTCTCGACCGGGGCGGCGACGAGAGATCGGACCTCTTCTCGCTCGCGGTGCTGTGCTATCAAATGCTCACCGGCCAACTGCCCTATGGCTTGCAACCCACGCAGCTGCGCGGCGCCGCGGACCTGCGGCGCCTGCGTTATGTGCCCTTGCGGCACCATCGATCGGATCTGCCTGGATGGCTGGACGGCGTGCTGCAGAAGGCACTCCACCCCGATCCGGCGCGCAGGCAGCAGGCCGTGTCCGAGCTGGCCCACGACCTGCAGTCCCCCGGACCGACCTTCCAGCACCGGCGGGTGGCGCCTCCGCTGGCGGAGCGCAACCCGGTGGCGTTCTGGCAGGCGATATCGGCGGTTCTGGCACTGGCAGTGTGCGTCTTGCTCGCGCTGCTGAGCCGCAGCGGCACCTGAAGAAGCCCTTAGGGGAAAGCGCAGGCGCTCCCACACTCAGACCGGAGGAGGCTCGACGTGGGTGGCCGGCGTTGCCTCCAAAACCAGTCCGAAGCGCCCGGCGAGTGAATCCACCAAGCCGAACTCCGCCAAGATCGCCTCCAGCCGCTGCGCCGCACTGCGCTTTTTCTGGCCGGTGTAGCGGGCGATGATCAGCTCGTTCTTCATGCTGTGCTCCCAGCCCACCAGTTCGGTCACCGTGACCTGGTAGCCAGAGGCCTCCAGATGCAGGCAGCGCAGCACATTGGTGATCTGGCTGCCCAGCTCGCGCGTGTGCAGCGGGTGCCGCCACAGCTCCGCCAGCGGCGTGCGCGCCAGTTGCAACGCCTTTCCCTGTCGCAGGCAGGCGGCCACCTCGGCCTGACAGCAAGGTACCAACACCATGGCCTTCGCCCGCTTCTGCAGCCCGAAGGCGATCGCATCATCGGTGGCGGTATCGCAGGCGTGCAGCGCCGTGACCACATCGATCTGTGCCGGGAGCTCGGACGCACCGGTGGACTCTGCCACCGACAGGTTCAAAAACGACATCCGCCCAAAGCCCAGCCGCTCGGCCAGTGCGCGCGACTTGTCCACCAGTTCGGCCCGCGTTTCTATGCCGTAGATGTGGCCATGTCCAAGCGCCTTGAAATACAGGTCGTAGAGAATGAAGCCCAGGTACGACTTGCCTGCGCCATGGTCCGCCAGGGTCGGACCCCGCCCGCCATCGCTACCGGCGCCGGCAAGGTCCGACAGCAGGGGTTCGATGAACTGGAACAGGTGGTAGACCTGCTTGAGCTTGCGGCGCGAGTCCTGGTTGAGCCGCCCTTCGCGGGTCAGGATGTGCAGTTCCTTGAGCAGCTCCAGCGACTGTCCCGGGCGCAGTTCGTCCAGCAAGGCTGCCTCGGCGCTCCCGCCCCCGGCTGCCGCCTTTGCACTGTGGCCCGGTGCAGACTGCCGCCGCGCGGCCTTCATGGCTGCGGCCCCGAGCCGCCCGCTCCGGCACCCGGCGGATGCACGGGGCAGCGCGGTCCCACATCCAAGGCGGCCCAACCTTCGCTGCCCAGTTCTTCGAGCACCTCCATGTTGCGTTCGAAGATCGCCTCGGCTTCAGGAAAAACCTCCACCGCCCGGTCAATGCTGTCCTCGCGCAGCAGGTGCAACGTGGGATACGGCGCCCGGTTGGTGCAGTTGGTCACATCGTCCACGTCCGTGTCGTCGAACTGGAACTGCGGATGAAACGATGCGATCTGCAGAATGCCTCCCAGATCCATGGCCTCCACCAACTCATCAGCCAGCGCCAGGAAATCGTTGAAGTCCAGGAAGTCTTCCATGCAGCCCGGCACGATCAACAGGGTCGTGTCGCGTTTCTCAGCGGAGATCTCGGCCAAGGCTTCCAACTCACGCTGCAGATCTTCGACCAACTCACGCGCATCGGTGGCCGCACTGACGACGTAGTGGATCTGGCCCTTGGCATGTACGCCTTTGGCAAAGGGACAGAGGTTGAGTCCGATCACGGCCCGCTCCAGCCAGCGGACGGTGTCCTCAATGACAAGGTCGCCATCGTCGGCGATCAACCGGGGCGTTGCGCCAGTGCCTTCGGGCGGTGTGGACGGCGTAGATGGGGTGGTCATGCTGTGTATGTGCGGGGCGCGAAAGAAAAAGCGCCAGAAGGCAAGCTTTCCAGCGCGTTCACCCATTTTAAGGAATTGGCGAGGGGCGTTTCGCATTGCGCTGCGTCCGCCCCGTAGTTCGGCTTACTACGACACCAGAGACGCACGCCTGGAGCATGCGCAGCCACCGTGGGGCGCCGAAGTTCGGTCAGTCAACCCAGTAGCCGGGCCCCGGTCAGCCGCTCGTGCTCGCGCCCTGCAAAGCGATCGGTCATGCCAGCCACAAAGTCCGCAACGGTGCGTGCAAGATCGTCGCGTCCATCCAAATTCGCGGCCTGCTGCGCACGCGCTGCGAAGGCGGGCTTCATCTCTTCTGGCCGTTGCATATAGATGGCAAACAACTCCCGGACGACGCGCTGCGCTTGCCGTGTGGTTTCCATGACCTGGGGATGGCGATAAAGCTCGCTGAACAAAAACCGTTTGAGCGTGAGCGAATCCGCACGCATGCCTTCACTGAATCCCACCAGTGCCCGTCCTGCCTGCCGCACGGCATTGACGCTCTGAGGGCAATGCTGCGCCAAAGCGGCCTGGGTCGTAGCGATCACGTCATAGACCTGTGCGCTGAGCATGCGGCGGATGGTCTCGTTGAGCCAGCGCCGCCGATGCTGTGGTTGGTCCAGGTGGGTATGTTCGGCCAAAGCCTCAATGCGAAAACGATCGAAGAGTGGTACATCCGCAAGCTGCGCCATGGTAATGAGACCGGACCGTACGCCGTCATCAATGTCGTGTGCGTTGTAGGCGATCTCGTCCGCAAGGTTGCACAACTGCCCCTCCAAACTAGGCTGGTGACGCAGCAGAAAGCGTTGGCCCACGCCGCCGGGCTCACGTACCTCAAGTTGCTCGGCGTGGCGGCGCGAGCAATGTTTGAGGATGCCCTCGCGCGTTTCAAAGGTCAGGTTCAGACCGTCATAAGCCGGGTAGCGTTCTTCAAGTGTGTCCACCACACGCAGGCTCTGCAGATTGTGCTCGAACCCGCCATAGCCCTCCATGCATTCGTTGAGCGTATCTTGACCCGCGTGACCAAAGGGCGTATGACCCAAATCATGGGCCAGGGATATCGCCTCCACCAAGTCTTCGTTGATGCGCAGTGACCGCGCAATGGACCGTGCCAGCTGCGCCACTTCCAGAGAATGGGTGAGCCGCGTGCGAAACATGTCTCCTTCGTGGTTCAAGAACACCTGGGTCTTGTAGACCAAACGCCGAAACGCCGACGAATGCACGATGCGGTCGCGGTCCCGCTGGTATTCGGTGCGTGTGGGTGCGGCCGCCTCCGCATGTCGGCGCCCCTGGCTGCCGGTCGGATCGCAGGCGTAGGGGGCCAGGACCTCAGCCATAAAATCCGCCACCAACGCTTAACCGTAAAGCACAAAACGCTACGAATAACATAGCAAAAAAAGCCGATCAAGCGCAGCAAGCATCGATAACTTCGCGCACCAGCGCATCAGGCGCCGCTCGCACCACAGCACGCCCTGGCCCATCTATCAACACGAAACGCATCTCTCCCGCCTCGGACTTCTTGTCGCCCCGCATCCAAGCCAGATAACGACCGGCATTGTCTTGCTCGTCAATTACAGGGCCACGCACTGGCAAGCCGGCACGCTGGATGAGCGTACGCAATCGCTGCACGAAAACAGCATCCACCAGCCCCAGCCGACACGACAACTCTACCGCCATGACCATGCCAGCCGCGACCCCCTCGCCGTGCAGCCAATTGCCGTAGCCCATGCCGGCTTCGATGGCATGACCAAACGTGTGGCCGAAGTTGAGGATGGCACGCAGGCCCGACTCTCGTTCGTCCTGGCTGACTACGGCGGCCTTGATTTCGCAGCTGCGGCGAACTGCGTAGGCCAGCGCTACCGGATCACGGGCGATCAACGCTTCAATCGACTCTTCGAGCCAAGCCATGAACGACATATCGTAGATCGGCCCGTACTTGATCACTTCGGCAAGCCCCGCACAAAGCTCCTTGTCAGGCAAAGTCTTCAAAGTTGATAGATCACACACCACCAATTTTGGCTGATAGAAGGCGCCAATCATGTTCTTGCCAAGAGGGTGGTTGATGGCAGTCTTGCCGCCAACCGATGAATCGACCTGCGCGAGTAAGGTCGTCGGCACCTGAATGAATGGCACGCCTCTCATGAACGAGGCTGCGGCGAACCCAGTCATATCCCCGACGACGCCGCCGCCCAGCGCGAAAAGCACCGTATTCCGATCTGCCCCGTTCTGAAGCAAAGCATCAAAGATGAGATTCAGGTGGTGCCAAGTTTTGTACTCCTCACCATCCGCAAGACTAACGGTGTGAACTGCTGAAAACCGGGCCTGTAGAGCGTTCATCAAGCTGCTTAGATACAACGGGGCGACCGTTTCATTCGTAACGATCAGTGCCATAGCCCCTTTGACCGTAGTTGACAAAAGTCCAGTTATACGACTGATCAAATCGCTATCGATGAGCACGCGGTAGCTAGCCGGCCCCAGATCCAAATCCACCGATTCCATTCGATTTTCCAAGCAAGTGCACCGACACCGGCAAATAAAAAAAACCAGACTACCACAAGGCAGCCTGGCTTATGTCCTTCACTACGGCAGCATTCATTCGCGCTCGACCAGCGAGCCTTCGTTGCTTACCTCACAGGGCCACGATCCGTGATCACCTTCGGCGTGATAAAGATCAACGTCTCTCGTTTGGTGGACTCACGCGTGGTGTTCTTGAAGAGGTTGCCCACTACCGGCACATCGCCCAACAACGGTACCTTGTTCACCTGGTTGGTCTCCTCCATCTCGAAGATACCGCCAATAACCACGGTGCCGCCGTTTTCCACCAGCACCTGAGTCTGGATGTGCTTGGTGTCGATGGCGACACCTTGGGTCGTCGTTTCCCCTCGGCTGTCCTTATTGACGTCCAAGTCCAGGATCACGTTGCCCTCGGGGGTGATTTGTGGAGTCACCTCCAGCTTCAGCACGGCCTTCTTGAAAGCAATCGTCGTGGCGCCATTGGGGGCCGTCACGGAATACGGATACTCCGTACCCTGTTCAATCAAAGCCTTGGTCTGGTCCGCGGTGATGAGGCGCGGACTGGAAACGATTTTCCCCTGCCCATCCGCTTCCAAAGCCGAGAGTTCCAACGACAGGAACCGGGTGGCCGACGAGTTGAAAATGGACAACGCGAATGTGCCTGAGTTGGCCGATGTAGAAATCGAAGCTGGGAAATTGACAAAATTTCCCGTGTTTACCACGCTACCGCCCACCAAGTTGGTACCCACAGCGACACGGTTGTTGCGGGGGGGGGGGGGGGGGGGGGGGG
>JAEWPH010000275.1 GCA_023460715.1 Pseudomonadota bacterium
GACCCGTGCAGGCAGCCCGCGGCCCGAGCTGCCGGCCGGCACGCGGTGGCCGCGCGCCCTCGAAGGGTGCACGGTGTCGCCGTGGCGCTGGCTCGGCCCCGGCATGCGCTGGAGCCGGGTCACGGTGCCGCACGACCGCTCGGCCAACGTCTTCCTGCTGCGCATCGGTGCCGGCAAGCGCCTGCCGCAGCACACGCACAGCGACCTGGAACTCACCCAGGTCCTCTATGGCACCTTCGGCGACGACCGCTCACGGTACGGCCCGGGCGACTTCGACGGGGCCGACGGGGATGTCGTGCATCAGCCCGTGGTGGCCGCCGGGGAAGAGTGCATCTGCCTGACGACGGTGCAGGGCCGGGTGCTGTTCAAGGGGGCGATCGCCCGCACCGTGGGCGCGCTCGTCGGCATGTAGATCGGCGCGATGGCGCCGCGTACGCCGCGGCCCACGCGGTCAAGGCGTGCCGAAGCGCTGCACTGCCAGGCACGCGGCGGCCGCGGACACGGCGGTGGCGAAGGTGCCCCAGCATAGGTCGGCTACGGTCACCTGCCACGGCCAGTCCTTGAGCGTGGCCTGGTTGGTGAGGTCGTAGGTGGCATAGGCCAGCAGGCCGAGCAGCGCCCCCCATCCCAAGGCATGCCAGGCAGAACCGCTTTGCAGCGCGGGCCGTACGGCGAACACCACCACGCCGCCCACGTACAACACGTAGAACACCAGCGCGGGCGCCAAGCTGAAGCCCTGCTGCATCAGGTGGCCGATGGCGGGGCGGTACAGGCGGTCGGCCATGGCACTCAACCAGACCGCATCCATGGCGAGGAAGACGAGGGCAACGGTTCCGTAGGCGATGGCGTACTGGCGGATCATGGTGCGTGGCTCCTGAAGGTGCTGGGTGGACAAGGGGTGAAGGGTCAGCCGGCCTTGGGCGGGCCGGGCACGAAGGCGTTGGTGCGGCGGATGTACGCGCGGTAGGCCGGGCGCCGGTCGGCGATGTCCTCTTCCTGCAGCCGCACGCCGGAGACGCGCAGCAGCAGCACCGTCATCAGCAGCGGCGACACCACGGTCCATGCGCCCAGGCGGCCCTCCGCCGTGCAGGCCATGAGCCACAGGCCCCACCAGACGCAGGCCTCGCCGAAGTAGTTGGGATGGCGCGAATAGCGCCACAGGCCGCGGTCCATCACCTGCCCGCGGTGCTGCGCCTGCGCCTTGAAGCGGGCGAGCTGCGCGTCCGCCACCGCCTCGAAGCCGATGCCGAACACGGCCAGCGCTGCGCCGATGCCGCTCCACAGGGAAAAGCCGCCGCGGTCGACGGCGCCCGCCAGCAGGGGCGCCGACACCAGCCAGGCCAGCACGGCCTGCAGACCGAATACCAGGTACAGGCTGCGCCAGGCAAAGTGCGGCTGGTTGCGGGCGCGGATGGCCTGGTAGCGCCGGTCTTCGCCATGGCCCCAGTTGCGCCAGGTGATGAACAGGCTCAGGCGCAGCGCCCAGATGGTGGCGATGGCCACCATGGCGTAGCCGAGGGCCCCGGCACCGGGCTGGCGCAGCAGGTACATCCACCCGGCCCCGGCAATGCACACGGCCCAGACGCGGTCCACCAGGCTGGCGTCGTGCCGCCATACGCTGGCGATCCAGGTCAGCACCGCGATGGCGACCGTCCAGCCCAGGCCGGCGACGGCAGTGGTGGGCAGGTCAGCGCCCATGGGGCTGCAGCGGAGTCGCCGCGTCCGCAGGCAAGGGCGCGCGCTTGTCGAACACATAGTGGCTCACCCACCACTGCTGGCCGCCGCGGTAACCGAACAGCTCCGCCACGGACAGGAAGAACAGCCGCCAGCGCTGCCACCACAGCGATGCTTGTTCAGCGCCGTAGGTTTGCTCGAACAGCAGCATCAGCGCGGCGCGCTCGGCGTCCATGTTGCGCAGCCAGGCTTCGGCCGTGCGCTGGTAGTGCGTGCCGTCCCAGCGCCAGCGCTCGCGCAGGGCCAGGTCCTGCTGGCAGTGCAGCGCCAGGTCGTCGCTGGGCATCATGCCGCCCGAGAAGAAGTACTGGCTCATCCAGTCGCTCTCGTCGCGCGCCTCGAAAGGGTAGGGTGCCTCGCGGTGCGCGAAGACATGCATGAAGAAGCGCCCCTGTGGCTGCAGCCAGCGGGCCACATGGGCGAAGGCCTGCGGCCAGTTGCGCAGGTGCTCGAACATCTCCACCGACACGATGCGGTCGAAGCGCTCCGGCGTATCGAACACATTGAAGTCGCAGGTGACCACCTCGACGTTGTGCAGCCCGCGTGCCTGTGCCTGGGCCTCGATGTAGGCGCGCTGGGAATGCGAATTGGACACTGCCGTGATGCGGCTTCCCGGATAGTGCGCTGCCATCCACAGCGTCAGCGATCCCCAGCCGCAGCCCAGTTCCAGGATGCGTTGGCCGTCCTGCAGGCCCGCGTGCGCGCAGGTGATGCGCAGCGCCTGGGCCTCGGCGTCTTCCAGCGTCGCCGTATCGTCGGTCCAGTAGCCGCAGCTGTACTTGCGGTGCGGACCCAGCACACGGCCGAAGAAATCGGCCGGCACCTCGTAGTGCTGCTCGTTGGCCTTCTCGGGCAGCGGAGCGAGTGCCGAGGCACGCATGCCGCGCAGGAATTCCTGCGTGGCCGCGGCCGCCCGGGCCGCGTCGCCGCTGTGCATCTCGGCGAGCCGGTCGCGCAGCAGGTGGCGGATGCCGTAGCGCACGATCGGATCGGGCAGCAGACCTTTTTCAACCCAGCGGATGGCGGCGGCGGTGGCCTGGGACATGCAGCACTCCTGTGGTTCTTGAGTAGACGCGGTGGTTCGGTTGCGCTGTGTACGCAAGCCATGCAGGTTTGGATTGCCCGTTGCAAGCGTCGCTTGCGGGTCTGGCAAAACGCCGAGCAGGGCGGATGCGCTTATCCGATGCGCGGCATCGGTGGCGTCCGACAGGGCGGTGCTGGCGGCGGTGCGCCAATAGAGCCACTCCGCACCCGGCCCTTGTGGCGCGTGGGGCGGCCGCTGGAGACCCCACGATGTCCAAGACCTACCGCCACCTGTCCGAGAAGACCCTGAAGCCGCGCGAACTCAAGCGCCAGCGCCAGCGCGAGGCGATGCTGCCCGCCGGCAAAGCAGCCTGGCACGCCGTCTTCCTGCCGGAGCCGGAAGCGCCGGTCTGGAAACCGTTGGGCTGACCCGGCGGCGGGTCGTCAGCTGCCGATCGGCGGCAGGCACTGGCCGTCCACGAAGACGCGCAGCTCTCCGCTCTGGAAGGCCGTCCACTCCTCATTGGTAGTGAGTGGGGCGGTCACCACCACCGCCACCTGGTCTTGCGGCGTGGTGTGGGCGGAGAAGTCGATGCGCAGATCTTCGTCGCACAGCTGGGCCTGCGAGAACGGGTGGCGGCGTTCGATGTAGTAGAGCTGGGTCGACGCATGCGCCCACAACGCCTGCCCATTGGAGAGCAGGAAGTTGAAGGTGCCATGCGGCGCAATCCGCGCGGCCAGCTCTTGCAGCGTGATCGTCAGCTCGGCAATGCTCGGCACATCGGCGTGGGACTTGGACAGCTCCTGCATGATCCAGCAGAACGCGTGCTCGCTGTCGGTGCTGCCGACGGGCTTGAAATGGGCGTGCAGGCGTGGGCGGAAGTCCTTCAGGTCGCCGTTGTGCGCGAAGACCCAGTAGCGGCCCCACAGCTCGCGCACGAAAGGGTGGCAGTTCTGCAGCGACACGCTGCCCTGCGTGGCCTTGCGGATGTGCGCGATCACGTTGCGGCTCTGGATGGGGTAGCGGCGGATCAGCTCCGCCACCGGCGAATCCACGGCGCGCTGGTGGTCCACGAAGTGGCGCAGGCCCTTGTCCTCGAAGAAGGCGATGCCCCAGCCGTCCGAATGGTCGGCCGTCACGCCGGCGCGCTGCGCGAAGCCGGTGAAGCTGAAGGTCACGTCCGTGGGCGTGTTGGCATTCATTCCGAGCAGCTGGCACATGGGATTCGGGGCTTCTTTCTGTGAACGGAGCGCTTCAGGCGCTGGGGGGCTGGGCGGGCTGTGCCGTGGGCGCCGGGCGCAGCTGCCAGGCGGCGGCCAGCGCCACGAGGCACAGACCCATCAGCAGCAGGAAGGTCTCGCCAAAGGCATCGATGCGCGCGGCGCTGCTCTGTGCGACCTGCAGCGAATCGCCATGGACCGCGATGCGCCATTCCAGCACGATGCCGCACAGGCTCACGCCGGCCGCGCCGCCCAGCATGCGCACGAAGCTGATGGCACTGGAGCCCTGGGCGATGAGGGATTTGTCCAGGGGCCGCATGGCCCCGAGGTTCAGCGACGGCAGGATGAAGCCCAGGCCGATACGGCCCAGAATGGCAAAGGCCACCAGCACCCACAGGCCCGTCTGCAGGTCCACCCACACCATCAGCCCGAACGACAGCGCCAGCAGCGCCAAGCCCGTGCCCACCAGCAGGTGCGTGGGCTGGCGGTCGGCCAGCCGGCCGACGAGGGGAATGGTGATGGCCAGCACGATGCCGGCCGGCAGCATGAGCGTGCCCACGTGCGAGGCCGACAATTGCAGCCCGAGCTGCAGGAACACCGGCAGCAGGTAGGTCGAGCCGAACAGCGCCGTGCCGTAGATGAAGGCGACGATGCTGCCCATGGCGAACTGGCGGTACTGGAACAGGCGCAGGTCCATGAGCGGCTTGGCGCCGCGCGCCAGCAGGCGCCGCTGCCACCAGACGAATCCGATCAGCGAGGCCAGCGCCACCAGCAGGAAACCGCCCGCTTGCGCCGCGGGGCCGCTGTGCAGCGCCACCAGGCCGTTGAGCAGGCCCAGCGTGCCGACGGCACCGAGCAGCAGGCCACGCCAGTCCAGCGCTTCGCCGCGTCGGTTGGCCGCCAGGCCGCCGGGACTGCTCACCGGCACGAACTTGTAGGCCA
>JAEWPH010000276.1 GCA_023460715.1 Pseudomonadota bacterium
GTGGCCGCCAGCGCCGACCCGGTGACGCGGACCTTCCAGGTGAAGGTCGCCGTGGAAGGCGCCGATGTGCCCCCGCTGGGCGCGACGGTCTACGTGGCGCTCCAGGCGCTGGAGCCCTCTGCCACGCAGCCCGTGCTCAAGCTGCCAACCAGCGCGCTGCGCCAGGAGGGCGGGCAGACGGCCGTGTGGGTGTACGAGCCCGCCAGCAGCACGGTGCGTTCGCAGCCGGTGGCGGTGGCCACGGCGGACGGCAACGAGGCCGTGATCGCCTCCGGGCTGCAGCCCGGCATGCAGGTGGTCTCGGCCGGCGTGCATGTGCTGACTGCAGGGCAGCAGGTGCGCATCTATCAGCCAAAATGGGCTCCGGCGCTTGAGCAGCAAGCGCAGGGTGCTATGAAAAGCGGAGCTGATGGCGCGGGGCAGTCTTCTGCCGCGCCTGCGTCGTCCGCTGCTTCGGCGGCATCCCATGCCGCCGGCGCAGCCAGCGTCGCCAGATAAGGGCCCGCCATGTCGCAGACACCGACGAAAGAGGGCTTCAACCTCTCGAAGTGGGCGCTGGAGCACGCGGCCCTCACGCGCTACCTCATGGTGGTGCTGATGGTGCTCGGCTTCGCCGCGTACTTCCAGCTGGGGCAGGACGAGGATCCGCCCTTCACCTTCCGCGCCATGGTCGTGCGGACCTACTGGCCCGGCGCCACCGCGCAGCAGGTGGCCGAGCAGGTGACCGACAAGATCGAGCGCACGCTGCAGGAGGTGCCGTACGCGGACAAGATCCGCAGCTACAGCAAGCCGGGCGAGTCGCAGGTGATCTTCGAGCTGAAGGACTCTTCCAAGCCGGCCGAGGTGGCCAACGTCTGGTACACGGTGCGCAAGAAGATCGGCGACATGCGCTACCAGCTGCCGGGCAACATCCAGGGCCCGTTCTTCAACGACGAGTTCGGCGACGTCTTCGGCGTGATCTACGCGCTGCAGGGCGACGGCTACAGCTATGCCGAGCTGAAGGACTTGGCCGACGACGTGCGCCAACAGTTGCTGCGCGTGAAGCATGTGGCCAAGGTCGAGCAGTTCGGCGTGCAGGACGAGAAGGTCTGGATCGAGGTCTCCCAGAAGCGCCTGGCGCAGCTGGGCCTGGATTTCAACGCCGTGCTGCAGCAGCTGGGCGCGCAGAACGCCGTGGAGAGCGCCGGCACCATCCAGGCCCCGCAGGACGTGGTGCAGGTGCGCGTGGGCGGGCAGTTCACCGATGTGGAGCAGCTGCGCGCCATGCCGATCCGCGGCAGCAGCGGCAACCAGCTGCGCCTGGGCGACATCGCCGAGGTGCGGCGGGGCTACGCAGACCCGCCGTCGGTCAAGGTGCGCTTCCAGGGCCATGAGGTCATCGGCCTGGGTATCGCCATGGCCAAGGGGGGCGACATCATCGCCATGGGCGAGGCCTTGCGCACGGCCGCGGCTCGGATCCAGCAGACGCTGCCGGCGGGCATGACGCTGGCCCAGGTGCAGGACCAGCCGGCGGCCGTGTCCACGTCGGTCAACGAGTTCGTGAAGGTGCTCATCGAGGCGGTGGTGATCGTGCTGGCGGTGAGCTTCATCTCGCTGGGCCTGCACAAGGGCGGGCGCTTCGGCTGGCACATCGACTACCGGCCCGGGCTGGTGGTGGCCATCACCATTCCCATGGTGCTGGCCGTGACCTTCCTGGCCATGCACTACTTCAACATCGGGCTGCACAAGGTGTCTTTGGGCTCGCTCATCATCGCGCTGGGGCTGCTGGTGGACGACGCCATCATTGCGGTCGAGATGATGGTGCGCAAGATGGAGGAGGGCTACGACAAGGTCAGCGCCGCCACCTATGCCTACGACGTGACGGCCAAGCCCATGCTGACGGGCACGCTGATCACTGCGGCCGGCTTCCTGCCCATCGGCATCGCCAAGTCGGCCACCGGCGAATACACCTTCGCCATCTTTGCCGTGACGGTCATCGCGCTGGTGCTGTCATGGCTGGTGTCGGTGTACTTCGTGCCCTACCTGGGCACGCTGCTCCTCAAGGTGAAGCCGCACGACCCGAACGCCCCGCCGCACGAGCTGTTCGACAGCCCCTTCTACAACCGCTTCCGCAGGACCGTGGGCTGGTGTGTGGAGCACCGCTGGCTCACCATCGGCGCCACGGTGCTGATCTTCGCGCTGGGACTGGTGGGCATGGGCCGGGTGCAGCAGCAGTTCTTTCCGGATTCGAGCCGGTCCGAGATCATGGTCGACCTCTGGTTCCCCGAGGGCACCTCGTTCTCCGAGAACGAGGCCGTGGCCAAGCGCCTGGAGCAGCGGCTGATGCAGGAGCAGGGCGTCGAGAACGTGGCGACCTGGATCGGCTCGGGCACGCCGCGCTTCTACCTGCCGCTGGACCAGGTGTTCCCGCAGACCAACGTGTCGCAGTTCATCGTCCTGGCCAAGAGCCTGCCCGAGCGCGAGGCCATCCGGCTGCGGCTGCCGCAGGTGCTGGCCGAGGAATTTCCCGAAGCCCGCGGGCGCGTGAAGCTGCTGTCCAGCGGCCCCCCGGTGGCTTATCCCGTGCAGTTCCGCGTCATCGGCAGCGGCCCGGCTGCGCTGCGCCAGCGTGCGGACGAGGTCAAGGCGGTGATGCGCGGCAACAGCAACCTGCTGGGCGTGAACGACAACTGGAACGAATCGGTCAAGGTGATCCGCCTGGAGGTGGATCAGGACAAGGCACGCACCCTGGGCGTGACCAGCTCCAGCGTCGCGCAGGCGTCGCGCACCATGTTCTCGGGCAACACGGTGGGACAGTACCGCGAGAACGACAAGCTGATCGACATCGTGCTGCGCCAGACCCCGGACGAGCGCGAGGCCATCTCGGACATCGGCAGTGCCTATGTGTCCACGGCTTCGGGCCGCGCCATCCCGCTCGCGCAGATCGCCAAGCCCGTCTTCACCTGGGAGCCGGGCGTGATGTGGCGCTGGAACCGCAACTACGCCATCACGGTGCAGGGCGACATCGCGGAAGGCCTGCAGGGCGCCACGGTGACCGAGCAACTGCTGCCGCGCCTGCGCGAGCTGGAATCGACGTGGCATGCCGAGGGCGACACCGGCATCCGCGTCGAGGTGGCAGGCGCCGTCGAGGAAAGCAGCAAGGGCTCGTCGTCCATCGTGGCCGGCATTCCCATCATGCTGTTCATCGTCTTCACGCTGCTGATGCTGCAGCTGCACAGCTTCAGCCGCTCGCTGCTGGTGTTCCTGACGGGGCCGCTGGGCATCGCGGGGGTGGCGGCCGCACTGCTGCTGCTCAACCGGCCGTTCGGTTTCGTCGCCTTGCTCGGCGTGATCGCGCTCATGGGCATGATCCAACGCAATTCGGTGATCTTGATCGACCAGATCGAACTGGACCGCGCGGCCGGCGTGCCGACGTGGAACGCGATCGTCGAGGCGGCCGTGCGCCGGCTGCGGCCTATCGTGCTCACGGCCGCGGCAGCGGTGCTGGCCATGATCCCGCTCTCGCGCAGCGTGTTCTGGGGCCCGATGGCCGTCGCCATCATGGGCGGCCTGATCGTGGCGACGGTCCTGACGCTGCTGGCATTGCCGGCGATGTACGCGGCCTGGTTCCGCGTGCGCAGGCCCGATCCGGAGCCCGCCCAGGGCGGCTGATCGGAAGCGGTCTGCCGACAGGGTAAAATCTAAGGTTGACCAATTTCACACAGATGGCTGGCCCTGCCTGCCGCCTGTTTGTCTGAAGAAATGCGCGGGTGGCGAAATTGGTAGACGCACCAGGTTTAGGTCCTGACGCCAGCAATGGTGTGGGGGTTCGAGTCCCCCCCCGCGCACCACGCTGCGGCTGCTTCGGCACCGCGAGCGGAATCCATTCATATAGGAAGAGCCATGGCAGTTACTGTTGAAACCCTTGAAAAGCTCGAGCGCAAGATCACCCTGAGCTTGCCCGTCACCGCGATCCAGTCCGAAGTGGACGTTCGCCTCAAGCGCCTGGCCCGTACCGTCAAGATGGACGGCTTCCGTCCCGGCAAGGTGCCCATGAGCGTGGTGGCCCAGCGCTACGGCTATTCCGTGCAGTACGAAGTGCTGAACGACAAGGTCGGCGAAGCCTTTGCCCAGGCGGCCAACGAGGCCAACCTGCGCGTGGCCGGCCAGCCCCGCATCACCGAAAAGGACGGCGCTCCCGAAGGCCAGGTTACCTTCGACGCCGTGTTCGAAGTGTTCCCCGAAGTGAAGATCGGTGACCTGTCGGACGCCGAAGTCGAGAAGCTGTCCGCCGAAGTGACCGACGGCGCCATCGACAAGACGGTCGACATCCTGCGCAAGCAGCGCCGCTCTTTCGCGCAGCGCGCACAAGGCACGCCCGCTGAAGACGGCGACCGCGTGACGGTGGACTTCGAAGGCAAGATCGACGGCGAGACCTTCGCCGGCGGCAAGGCCGAAGACTTCCAGTTCCTGGTCGGCGAAGGCCAGATGCTCAAGGAGTTCGAGGACGCCGTGCGCGGCATGAAGGCAGGCGAGTCGAAGACCTTCCCCCTGGCGTTCCCTGAGGACTACCACGGCAAGGACGTGGCCGGCAAGACGGCTGACTTCCTGGTGACGGTCAAGAAGATCGAAGCCGCCCACCTGCCCGAAGTGAACGAGCAGCTGGCCAAGTCCCTCGGCATCGCCGACGGCACGGTGGAGGGCCTGCGCGCTGACATCAAGAAGAACCTGGAGCGTGAAGTCAAGTTCCGCGTGCTGGCCCGCAACAAGCAGGCCGTGATGGATGCCCTGGTGTCCAAGGCCGAACTGGATCTGCCCAATGCCAGCGTGCAGGCCGAGATCGCCCGCCTGCTGGAAGGCGCCCGTGCCGATCTGAAGCAGCGCGGCATCAAGGACGCCGACAAGGCCGAGATTCCTGAGGACGTGTTCCGTCCCCAGGCCGAGCGCCGCGTGCGCCTGGGCCTGGTGGTGGCCGAGTTGGTGCGCGCCAACGAACTGCATGCCAAGCCCGAGCAACTGAAGGCTCATATCGACGAGCTGGCAGCCAGCTACGAGAAGCCGGAAGACGTGGTCCGCTGGTACTTCGGCGACCGCCAACGCCTGGCCGAAGTCGAGGCCGTGGTCATCGAGAACAACGTGACCGACTTCGTGCTGAGCAAGGCCAAGGTCTCCGACAAGGCCGTCTCGTTCGACGAACTGATGGGGCAGCAGGGCTGATGCCCTGCGCCGGGGAGGCCGGATGGCCGACCTGGCACCGATTCGGGGGGCTTGTGCTTTCGGGCGCAAGCCCCAAGTCATTTCTGGGTACAGTATCCGACTGATTGGAGAAACACATGAGCGCACTGGAAACACAGGCCCTGGGCATGATCCCCATGGTCATCGAGCAGTCTGGCCGTGGCGAGCGGTCCTTCGACATCTATTCGCGCCTGCTGAAGGAGCGCATCGTCTTCCTGGTGGGCGAGGTCAACGACCAGTCGGCCAACCTCGTGGTGGCTCAGCTGCTGTTCCTGGAGAGTGAAAATCCGGACAAGGACATCTCGTTCTACATCAACTCGCCCGGCGGCAGCGTTTCTGCCGGCATGTCGATCTACGACACCATGCAGTTCATCAAGCCCGACGTCTCCACCATGTGCCTGGGATTCGCCGCCAGCATGGGGGCGTTCCTGCTGGCCGCGGGTGCCAAGGGCAAGCGCTTCTCGCTGCCGAACTCGAAGATCATGATCCACCAGGTGCTCGGCGGTGCCCGTGGCCAGGCGACGGACATTGAGATCCACGCACGGGACATCCTGCGTACCAAGGACCAGATGAACCGCATCCTGGCCGAACGGACCGGTCAGCCCCTGGAAAAGGTCAAGACCGACACGGAGCGCGACTACTTCCTGACGGCCGACGAGGCCAAGGAATACGGCATCGTGGACGAGGTGATCGCCAAGCGCCCCTGAGCGTTTCGCGTCTGCCGCGCGGCGTTTTCCCCCAGGGAAAGCGCCGCTTTTTATTTCGTTATCATCTTGACAACTTCCCTTGTCATAAGGCACTGCCCCCATGGCCGAGAAAAAAGGCTCTTCCAGCGAAAAAACCCTTTACTGCTCTTTCTGCGGCAAAAGCCAGCACGAAGTAAAGAAGCTGATCGCCGGTCCGTCTGTCTTCATCTGCGACGAGTGCATTGACCTGTGCAACGAGATCATCCGCGACGAGTTGCCCACGGGTGAGAGCGCGCGCGAGGGTCGCAGCGATCTGCCGACGCCATCCGAGATCAAGACGAACCTCGACAACTACGTGATCGGCCAGGACGTTGCCAAGCGGACCCTGTCCGTCGCGGTGTACAACCACTACAAGCGCCTGCGCCACAAGGACAAGGCCGGCAAGGACGATGTCGAGCTGTCCAAGAGCAACATCCTGCTGATCGGCCCCACGGGGTCGGGCAAGACGCTGCTCGCACAGACGCTGGCACGCATGCTGGACGTACCGTTCGTCATGGCAGATGCCACCACGCTGACCGAAGCCGGTTATGTGGGCGAGGACGTCGAGAACATCGTCCAGAAGCTGCTGCAAAGCTGCAACTACGACGTGGAACGCGCGCAGCGCGGCATCGTCTACATCGACGAGATCGACAAGATCTCCCGCAAGTCGGACAACCCCAGCATCACGCGCGACGTGTCGGGCGAAGGCGTGCAGCAGGCGCTGTTGAAGCTGATCGAAGGCACGATGGCCAGCGTGCCCCCCCAGGGCGGGCGCAAGCACCCCAATCAGGACTTCCTGCAGATCGACACGACCAACATCCTGTTCATCTGCGGCGGCGCGTTCGCCGGCCTGGAAAAGGTCATCGAAAACCGCACCGAGGCATCGGGCATCGGCTTCGGCGCCTCCGTCAAGAGCAAGAAGCAGCGCTCGCTGACCGAAGTGTTCACCGAAATCGAGCCGGAGGATCTGATCAAGTTCGGTCTGATCCCCGAACTGGTCGGCCGCATGCCCGTGGTGACGGCGCTGGCGGAGCTCAGCGAGGACGCGCTCGTGCAGATCCTGACCGAGCCCAAGAACGCGCTGGTCAAGCAATACAGCAAGCTGCTGTCGATGGAAGGCGTGGATCTGGAAATCCGCCCAGCCGCGTTGAAGGCCATCGCCCGCAAGGCGCTGGCGCGCAAGACCGGCGCCCGGGGCCTGCGTTCCATCCTGGAGCAGTCCCTGATCGGGACGATGTTCGATCTGCCCAACGCCACCAATGTGGAAAAGGTCGTGGTGGACGAGTCCACGATCGAAGAGAGCAAAGCGCCGCTACTCGTCTACCGCGAGGCGGCAAAGAAGGCCTGAGAGCCTGCGGGCAGGGCGGACGACGGCCCGCCTGCCTTCTCCCTTTCCGGCGGCGGCACCGCCGGGGTGGGTTGAAAAGAATTGTTTGCGGACCATATTCCACAGAGTTACATGAGGATCACCATGTCCGGACACACCCCCTTGCCATCCACCCCCATCGACCTGCCCCTGCTGCCTCTGCGTGACGTGGTGGTGTTTCCCCACATGGTGATCCCGCTGTTCGTGGGCCGCCCCAAGAGCATCAAGGCACTTGAGCTGGCCATGGACGCGGACCGCCGCATCATGCTGGTGGCGCAGAAAACGGCGGCCAAGGACGAGCCCCAGGTGGCCGACATGTTCGACGTGGGCTGCATCTCTACGATCCTGCAGATGCTCAAGCTGCCTGACGGCACCGTGAAGGTGCTGGTCGAGGGGCAGCAGCGCGCGCTGGTGGCCTCCATCGATGATGGCGAGACCCACTTCACCGCCACAGTGACCCCGGTCCAGGCCGGCGAGGAAGAGCACAAGCCGAGCGAGATCGAGGCGCTGCGCCGCGCCGTGATGCAGCAGTTCGACCAGTACGTCAAGCTCAACAAGAAGATACCTCCCGAGATCCTGACCTCGATCTCCAGCATTGATGATCCCGGCCGGCTGGCAGACACGATTGCGGCCCACCTGCCGCTCAAGCTGGAGAACAAGCAACTGGTGCTCGACCTCTCCGACGTGAAGCTGCGCCTGGAGAACCTGTTCGAGCAACTCGACCGAGAGGTCGACATCCTCAACGTCGACAAGAAGATCCGCGGTCGCGTGAAGCGGCAGATGGAGAAGAACCAGCGCGACTTCTACCTCAACGAGCAGGTGAAGGCCATCCAGAAGGAACTGGGCGAGGGCGAGGAAGGCGCGGACATCGAAGAGATCGAGAAGAAGATCAAGGCCGCCAAGATGCCTGCCGAGGCGCGCAAGAAGGCGGACGCGGAATTCAAGAAGCTCAAGCTCATGTCGCCCATGTCGGCAGAAGCCACCGTGGTGCGCAACTACATCGATGTGCTGACCGGTCTGCCCTGGGCCAAGCGCACAAAGATCAAGCACGACCTGGCCAATGCCGAGGGCGTGCTGAACGAAGACCATTACGGCCTGGACAAGGTCAAGGACCGCATCCTCGAGTACCTCGCGGTGCAGCAGCGCGTGGACAAGGTCAAGGCGCCCATCCTGTGCCTGGTGGGGCCACCCGGCGTGGGCAAGACCTCGCTCGGCCAGTCCATCGCGAAGGCGACGGGCCGCAAGTACGTGCGCATGGCGCTCGGCGGCATGCGCGACGAGGCCGAGATCCGCGGGCACCGCCGCACCTACATCGGCGCCATGCCGGGCAAGGTGCTGCAGAGCCTGAACAAGGTCGGCACGCGCAATCCGCTGTTCCTCCTCGACGAGATCGACAAGCTGGGTACGGACTTCCGCGGCGACCCTTCCAGCGCGTTGCTCGAAGTGCTCGATCCTGAGCAGAACAGCAAGTTCGGCGATCACTATGTGGAGGTCGACTTCGATCTGTCCGACGTGATGTTCGTGGCCACGTCCAACTCAATGAACATTCCGCCGGCCCTGCTGGACCGCATGGAAGTGATCCGCCTGTCGGGCTACACCGAAGACGAGAAGACCAACATCGCCATGAAGTACCTGCTGCCCAAGCAGATGACGAACAACGGCGTGAAGGACGAGGAACTGCAGGTCACCGAGTCTGCCGTGCGCGATGTGGTGCGCTACTACACCCGTGAGGCCGGCGTGCGTTCGCTGGAGCGCGAGCTGTCCAAGATCTGCCGCAAGGTGGTGAAGGGCCTGCAGCTGAAAAAGCTGGAACCCCAGGTCGTGGTGACCGCTGACAACCTGCCCGACTACCTGGGCGTGCGCAAGTACACCTACGGCCGTGCGGAGCAGCAAAACCAGGTGGGGCAAGTCGTCGGTTTGGCATGGACCGAGGTGGGCGGTGATCTGCTGACCATTGAGGCGGCGAGCATGCCCGGCAAGGGCGTCATCACGCGCACCGGCTCGCTGGGCGATGTGATGAAGGAATCGGTCGAGGCCGCACGGACCGTGGTGCGCAGCCGGGCACGCCTGTTGGGCATCAAGGACGAGGTCTTCGAGAAGCGGGACATGCACATCCACGTGCCCGACGGTGCGACGCCCAAGGACGGCCCTAGTGCGGGCGCCGCAATGACGACCGCCTTCGTGTCGGCGCTGACGGGTATCCCTGTGCGCGGCGACGTGGCGATGACCGGCGAGATCACCCTGCGCGGCGAGGTCACGGCGATCGGCGGCCTCAAGGAGAAGCTGCTGGCCGCACTGCGCGGCGGCATCCGCACGGTTCTGATTCCGGAAGAGAACGTGAAGGACCTGCAGGAGATTCCGGACAACGTGAAGAGCGGCCTGGAGATCATTCCCGTCAAATGGATCGACAAGGTGCTGGAGGTGGCGCTGGAGCGCAAACCCATCGCATTGACGGAGGATGAAGTGGCTGCAGCCGCCGTTCCGGCCCCTGAGCCTGCCAAGGCTGTGGGAACGGCCACGGGGTCGGTCAAGCACTAAGCGCGGAAGCTGCCGCGATTTCTTCGCGGCGGCCTGAAAATGCGCTACAATTCATTCATCGACGCAAACGATGTATAATCTGAGGCTTCGGTAAATGCGGGAATAGCTCAGTTGGTAGAGCGCAACCTTGCCAAGGTTGAGGTCGAGAGTTCGAGACTCTTTTCCCGCTCCAGTTTCAAAAGGGGAGGCAATTGCTTCCCCTTTTTGCCAGGTAATTCGGCAGGGCGCGGTAGCAAAGCGGTTATGCACCGGATTGCAAATCCGTGTAGGTCGGTTCGACTCCGGCCCGCGCCTCCAGGTTTTCGGTAGGCGCTTCACTAAAGAGTGGAGCCAGGCCGAAAGCGTGGCGATTGCCTGGTAGGCAGCACGAGAGTTTCGCTTAGTTCTCTGAACAGTGGAAAATCAGTGCTAGAATTCGGTTCTTGCCAGCACGCAAATGCGGGTTGGTCAATGCGGGAATAGCTCAGTTGGTAGAGCGCAACCTTGCCAAGGTTGAGGTCGAGAGTTCGAGACTCTTTTCCCGCTCCAGTTTGCAAAAAGGGAAGCCCAGGCTTCCCTTTTTTTTGCCTTGCGCTTTGTCATGCGTCCAGGCTGTCGGGCCCGATGGGGTGATGCCACCATGACCCCGGGTTCGGCGGGCCGGTCCCTGTATGCTGCATGGGTTGCAGCCGGCGCCCCGATGGTGAAATTGGTAGACACTGCGGACTTAAAATCCGCCGCTTCCTGAGAAGGGGCGTGCCGGTTCGACCCCGGCTCGGGGCACCAATTACGATTCGATCATGTCAAGTTACAACGCTCCCTTTGAAATCCACGTGCACGGCCAGGTCCAGTTGCGCCCCGAGGCCGGGTTCGATCAGATCCAGGAGGCGTTGAAGCCTTTGTGGAAGTACGCCGGAGCCCGTTCGCTGGCCGATGGCGCGGCCAGCGCCTATGAAGAAGAGCCGGGGATCCAGTTCGATGCGAAGGCGCACATGCTGCAGATCTGCTGGACGGTGCGAGGCGACGAGGACTTTCGCCAGTCGCTGGACGAGATGTGCATGAGTCTCAACGAACTGGCCGAGCAGGGCGCGGCCATCGAAGTCACGTTCTACGACACGGACTTTGACGAAGAGGAAGAGGACGACGGCACCGAGGCGCGCGACGACTTCGTGATGCTGTTCGTCGGACCGACGCCCGCTGCCATCATGCAGGTGCAGCGCGATCTGCTGGTGCAGGACGTGGTGAACATGATGGAGCGGCACTTCGACGGCTCCGAATTGAGCGGCGTGGTGGCCGAGATCGACAAGCTGTTCTCCGAGCGCTTTGATGCGCTGGTGAATTCGCTGGAGATCGGCAAGCCGCCGCGGGGTTCCGGTGGCTCGGGCAGCGGCCATGGTGGCAGTGGCGGACGCCGGCCCCGCCATTTGCACTGACACTGCATCCGCTCTCTTCCGTTTCGTCTTTGGGACGGCGGAGGGCCCGGCGGTCGACCAACAGGGCCCGGTGCAACGCCGCAGGCCCGTCGCCTGATGACTTCCAACGATCTCCCTTACCTGAGCGCCTATCCCGCAGCGCTGCTGGCGCAGGTGCTTGATCTGATCCAGGGCGAGGGCTTGGGGCCGGTGCTGCTGCGCCGCTATCCACAAGGCCATGCCGTGCGCAACGACAAGGCGCTGTACCAGTACGCGGCGGACCTGAAGGCCCGGCACCTGCGCAATGCCGGTACGGTGCAGAAGGTCGTGTTCGACAGCAAGATCCACGTCGTGCGGCATGCCCTGGGGCTGCACACGGCGTCTGCGCGGGTACAGGGCGGGCGGCTGACGGCCCGGCACGAGATCCGCATCGCGTCGATGTTCAAGCAGGTGCCGGAGGAGTTCCTGCGCATGATCGTCGTGCATGAACTGGCCCATCTGCGCGAGAAGGACCACGGCAAGGCGTTCTACCAGCTGTGCGAACACATGGAGCCCCGCTACCACCAGTACGAGTTCGATACCCGGCTGTATCTGACCCACTTGGAGCGATCGGGCGAGCGGCTGTGGGCGGCCGCAGCGGGCTCGGACGTTTAGGCGCTGCCCTTCGGGCGGCTACACCCGCGCTCCCGGTTAAGGTGTGTGCTCATAAATTGATAGCTGCTTGCGCTTGATGGGTGGCCGTCAGGGCCGAAAAAGCTTGTGAATGGGCTCCGGATGCAAGCGTGGGCACCGACACCTGCGCACAGCACCGGGCTGGCAGGCCGAGCCAGCGCTGGGCTGCGGCCTGCAGCAGCGGCAGTTCTCCGGTCGTGAGCAGGCGGACGGCCTCGCCATCGGGTGCCCTCACCGTGGCCAGGGCACCGGCGGCCTCCAGCAGCCGGCGCGTCTGGCGCGCCACCGGCTCGCCCGTTTCCACAAAACGCACCGCCGGCCCGGTACAGGCCCGCAGCGCCTGTTCGGCAAAGATGTAGTGGGTACAGCCCAGCACCAGCGTGTCGATCTCGCCGTGGCCGGTGCCGAACGGGGCCAGGGCCGCGGTATAGCGCTCGCAGAGCGCGCGGACTTCGGCCGTGGCCGGATCCGTGTCGTGGGCGTCCGCCGTGCTGCGTTCGATGGCCAGGGCCAGCCCGTCGCAGGGTTGGACGGCGAACTGCACGGGGCCCTCCAGCGACGCGCGCAGCCGGCCGAACTTGCCGCTGGCCAGCGTGCCGCGCGTGGCGATCACGCCCACGCGGCCGGTCTGCGTGAGCGACAGCGCCGGCTTCAGCGCGGGTTCCACGCCCACCAGGGGCAGTGCCGGGTAGCGGGCGCGCACCTCGGCGATGGCCGCGGCCGTGGCGGTGTTGCAGGCCACGACGAGCGCCTTGATGCCGTAGGTCTGCAGCAGATGGTGCGCGATCGCTTCGGTGCGTGCGGCCACATAGGCGTCGCCCTGTTCGCCGTAGGGCGCGTGAGCGCTGTCGGCGAGGTACACGAAGCGTTCGTGCGGCAGTGCGGCGCGCAGGGCCCGCAGCACGCTCAGGCCGCCGATGCCGCTGTCGAACACGCCGATCGGCGCCGTGGAAGGGGAGAGGGGAAGGGACATCGAAGGGTCCTTGGAGAGCAGAATGCAGGCCTGCGTCCGGGCATGCGCCGCGCGCGGTGGCCAGTATGCCCGCGCCGGGAAGATCGTGCAGCCCGCTCTGCTGCCCGGACCGTGGCGAGAGCACGGAGTTGGCGTGGAGCCGGTGGTGGACTGCCGTGAAAATCGCCGGGCTGCCCCGCCACACCGCCCAAAGCAAAACCGCCCGAAGGCGGTTTCGTCAGGGGGCGTGCCGGCAGGCCGCGTTCAGGCTTCAGCCAGCGCAATGCCCTTGAACTCGCCCGTGGCGATCTTTTCCTTCCACAGCGCCGGGCCGGTGATGTGGGCGCTGGTGCCGCCCGCATCCACGGCGACCGTCACCGGCATGTCGACCACATCGAATTCATAGATGGCTTCCATCCCCAAGTCTTCGAAGCCCACGACCTTGGCCGTCTTGATGGCTTTGCTCACCAGGTAGGCGGCGCCGCCCACGGCCATCAGGTAGGCGCTCTGGTGCTTCTTGATGGCCTCGATGGCAACCGGGCCCCGCTCGGACTTGCCGATCATGGCGATCAGGCCGGTCTCGGCCAGCATCATGTCGGTGAACTTGTCCATGCGGGTGGCCGTGGTCGGGCCGGCGGGGCCCACGGCTTCGTCGCGGACCGGGTCCACCGGGCCCACGTAGTAGATGACGCGGTTGGTGAAGTCGACCGGCAGCTGCTCGCCCTTGGCCAGCATGTCCTGGATGCGCTTGTGCGCGGCGTCGCGGCCGGTGAGCATCTTGCCGTTGAGCAGGAGGGTATCGCCCGGCTTCCAGCTGGCGACCTCTTCCTTGGTCAGCGTGTTCAGGTCGACGCGCTTGGACTTGTTGTAGTCCGGCGCCCAGTCGATCTTGGGCCAGAGGTCCAGCGACGGCGCTTCCAGGTAGACGGGGCCGGAGCCGTCCAGCACGAAGTGCGCGTGGCGGGTGGCTGCGCAGTTGGGGATCATGGCCACGGGCTTGGACGCGGCGTGCGTGGGGTACATCTTGATCTTGATGTCCAGCACGGTGCTGAGGCCGCCCAGGCCTTGGGCGCCGATGCCCAGGGCGTTGACCTTCTCGAACAGTTCCAGGCGCAGTTCCTCGACCTGGTCGAGCTTTTCGCCGCGCGCCGACTTGGCCTGCAGTTCGTACATGTTCAGGTCGTCCATCAGGCTTTCCTTGGCGAGCAGGACCGCCTTCTCGGCTGTGCCGCCGATGCCGATGCCCAGCATGCCGGGCGGGCACCAGCCGGCACCCATGGTGGGCACGGTCTTGAGCACCCAGTCGACCAGGTTGTCGCTGGGGTTCATCATGACCATCTTGGACTTGTTCTCGCTGCCGCCGCCCTTGGCCGCGACGGTGATGTCCACCGTGTTGCCGGGCACGATCTGCGTGAAGATCACCGCGGGCGTGTTGTCTTTGGTGTTCTTGCGCAGGAACTGCGGATCGGCCACCACGCTGGCGCGCAGCGTGTTGTCCGGGTGGTTGTAGCCGCGGCGCACACCTTCGTTGACCGCGTCTTCCAGGCCCTGGCCTGCGGGAAAGCCTTCCCAGCGCACGTCCATGCCGATCTTCAGGAACACGTTGACGATGCCGGTGTCCTGGCAGATGGGTCGCTGGCCCGTGGCGCTCATCTTGCTGTTGGTGAGGATCTGCGCCATCGCGTCCTTGGCCGCCGGGCTCTGTTCGCGCTCATAGGCGCGGGCCAGGTGGGCGATGAAGTCGGCGGGATGGTAGTAGGAGATGTACTGCAACGACGCAGCGACGGATTCCACGAGGTCGTGGTACCGGATGGACGTGGTCATGGTGGGGTGTGTTTTGTAGGAAGAAGCGAACACCGCAATTATCGCCGCGTGATGCGAAGCGCGCCCATGCCCCAGAGCGGGGCGGGCCGCGGCGCGTTCAGGCGGCGGCTGCGGCGGGACCGGCGCGCGGCGCAGGGGTATCGCCCCAGGCGCCGGCCGTGTGGCTGCGTGCCCAGTCCAGCAGCGCATCGGCCGGCATCGGCCGGGCGAAGAGAAAGCCCTGCAGCTCGTCGCACTGCATGGCCCGCAGGATGTCGCGCTGGCCCTGCGTTTCGACGCCTTCGGCCACCACGCGCAGCCCCAGTGCGTGCGCCAGGCGCACCACGGCGTCGACCACGGCGCGGGCGTCTTCCTGGTGCTCCAGATCGGCCACGAAGCTGCGGTCGATCTTGAGCTGCTGCACCGGCATGCGGCGCAGGTAGCTCAGACTCGAGTGGCCGGTGCCGAAGTCGTCGATGGACAGCGAAATGCCGATGCGCTCCAGCTCTTCCAGCGTGCGCTGGGTGGCCTGCGTGTCCTCCATGGCCACCGATTCCGTGATCTCGCACAGCAGCTGCGATGGGTCCACGCCGTGCTCCTGCAGCGCCTGGGCGATGCGCCGCGCCAGGCCGGTCTCGCGCAGCTGGTGGACCGACAGGTTGATGGCCACCGGCATCTGCAGGCCCTGCGCATGCCACTCGGCGATCTGGCGGCAGGCCTCGTCGATCACCCAGTTGCCCAGCGGGTTGATGAGGCCGGAGCGCTCTGCCAGTGCGATGAACACCGACGGGCTCACGGGACCCCGGGTGGGATGCTGCCAGCGCAGCAGCGCTTCGACCCCGCGGGCACCGCCGCGCGCGCCGTCGATCTTGGGCTGGTAGTGAAGCGCCAGCTGTCGGCTGGCGTCGCCCAGCGCGCGGCGCAGGTCACTCTTGAGCTCCAGCAGGTTCGTGGCGTCCGACCGCATCGATTCCTCGAACAGCGCGTAGCCATTGCCGCCTGCGCGCTTGGCGGCATACATGGCCGCATCCGCATGGGCCATGAGCTTGTCGCGCTCGCCGTGGTCCGGGTAGACGACCACACCGATGGAGCACGAGATCTGCACCTGCCGGCCCGCCAGGTCGAACGGCTGCGCCATCGACGCGAGGATGCGCTCGGCCACGCCCCCGCATTCCGGCACGCTGCCCACGTTCTCCAGCAACAGCACGAACTCGTCGCCGCCCACGCGTGCGACGGTGTCGCTGTCCCGCGCATCGCCATGCAGGCGCTGCGCGGCCTGGGCCAGGATGGCGTCGCCGAAGGCATGGCCGAACGAGTCGTTCATCGGCTTGAAGCCATCCAGATCGACGAAGAGCACCCCCAGCCGTTCGGTGACCTTGCGGTGGTTGGCGCGGTCCAGCCGGAGCAGCGCCTGCGCCAGGCGGTCTTCGAACAGCAGGCGGTTGGGCAGGCCGGTCAGCGGATCGGCGAAGGCCTGCTTCTGCAGGGCCGCGTTAGCGCGGGTGAGCTGGTCGTTGCTTTCCTGCAGGGAGCGCGTGAGGGCGCGTGCGGTGCTCTGCAGGCGCGCGTCCAGGATGGACGTGAACAGCGTGCTGATGAGCAGCATGCCCGTGGCGAGCACGATCACCGCGGTCAGCCCGGAGCCGCCCAGCGCGTTGGCGCTGGTGCAGACGGTGCCTAAGGGAAAGTCGGCCGCCGCCATGCCGGTGTAGTGCATGCCGCAGATGGCCGCAGCCATGACCACGGAGGCCAGCATCTGGAAGGCCGGGCGGCGCGGCCCGTGCACCTTGCGCAGCAGCTGGAAGAGGGCCAGCGCCGAAGCGGAGGCCAGCACCGCGATGAGGACCGAGGCCCCTACGACCCACGGGCGCCATACGATGGGCAGCGACATGTCCAGCGCCTGCATGCCGATGTAGTGCATCGCGCTGATGCCGCCGCCCATGGCCAGCGCACCCCAGACGAGGTGGCGCCGCCGGAAGGCCGGCATGCTGGCCAGGGCCAGTGCGATACCGGACGCGCCCACCGCAGCCAGCCAGGACAGCAGGGTCAGCAGACTGGTGAACCCGAGCGCGATGGGCAGCCGGAACGCCTGCATGCCCAGAAAGTGCATGCTCCACATGCCCGAACCCATCACGACCGAGCCGGCCACCCACCAAGCCAGGCCGCTGCGCCGTTCGGAAGTACGTACGCGCCGCGCCAGGTCCAGCGTGACATACGACGCCAGCAGCGCGATGCCGAACGACGCCGCCACCACGGGCGGGTCGTAGCTGGCAGGCATGAAGCCTGTCGCGGCGGTGAGAAGGGCGGAAGACATGACGGAGGAGCGTGTGCAATAGAGGCGGGTCAGGCGTCTGCCTTTCTCATACGCAGGCCCTGCCTGTTTGGTTTACATCAAGTAACAAAAGATTGGAAACAGGTGCGGAGCGTGGGCATGGCAGGAGCAAACAGGAAGCCTGGGGCGGCTGGTTGCTTTGGAAATGAGAATGGTTTCTCTTCCGCGCTATGCTCTTCGGCTGCGCCCGCTGCTCCAGGATTTGCCGGTGCAACCGGTGTTAACGGCAATCCGGCGCCGCGGGCGTCCTCACCATTGCTGCGCCTTCGCTTTTTTCCATCACCTTCATTCCCAGGAATGCCTGCCATGACCATCCGTACCGAACGTGACACCTTTGGACCCATCGACGTCCCCGCACACCGACTGTGGGGCGCGCAGACGCAGCGCTCGCTGCAGAACTTCGACATCTCCGGCGAGCAGCAGCCGCGCGAGATCATCAAGGCGCTGGCCCAGGTGAAGCGGGCATCGGCCCAGGTGAACCACGCGCTGGGCCTGCAGGACGCGCGCAAGACCGAGGCCATCGTGGCCGCCGCTGACGAGGTGATTGCCGGCAAGCACCCGGAAGAATTTCCGCTGGTCGTCTGGCAGACCGGCTCGGGCACGCAGACCAACATGAACGTCAACGAGGTGCTGGCCAACCGCGCCAGCGAGATCCTCGGCGGCGAGCGGGGCGAGGGCCGCCTCGTCCACCCCAACGACGATGTGAACCGCAGCCAGTCCAGCAACGACGTGTTCCCCACGGCCATGCACGTGGCGGCGGTGGAGGCGCTCACGCACCGCCTGCTGCCGGCCATCGCCAAGCTGCGCGCCACGCTGGAAGCCAAGGCACAGGCCTTCGACGGCATCGTGAAGATCGGCCGCACGCACCTGCAGGATGCGACGCCGCTCACGCTGGGTCAGGAGATCTCGGGCTGGGTGGCCCAGCTGGCGCACGGCGAGAAGCACGTGCGCGATGCGCTGCCGCATCTGTACGAGCTGGCCTTGGGCGGCACCGCCGTGGGCACCGGCCTGAATGCGCCCAAGGGCTACGCCGAAGGCGTGGCGAAGGAGCTGGCTGCGCTCACCGGGCTGCCGTTCGTCACCGCGCCGAGCAAGTTCGAGGCGCTGGCCTCCGTGGATGCGCTGGTGCATGCGCATGGCGCGCTCAAAACGCTGGCGGCCAGCATGATGAAGATCGCCAACGACGTGCGCTGGCTCGCCAGCGGCCCGCGCAGCGGTATCGGCGAGATCAGCATTCCTGAGAACGAGCCCGGCTCGTCCATCATGCCGGGCAAGGTGAACCCCACGCAGAGCGAGGCCGTCACCATGCTGGCCGCGCAGGTCTTCGGCAACGACGTGGCCATCAACTTCGGCGGCGCCTCCGGCAACTTCGAGCTGAACGTGTTCCGCCCGATGGTGGCCCACAACTTCCTGCAGAGCGTGCGCCTGCTGGCGGACGGCATGGTCAGCTTCAACGACCACTGTGCCGTCGGCATCGAGCCCAACCGCGAGCGCATCGGCGAACTGGTCAGCCGCTCGCTGATGCTGGTGACGGCGCTCAACACGCACATCGGCTACGACAAGGCGGCCTTCATCGCCAAGAAGGCGCACAAGGAGGGCTCGTCGCTGCGCGAAGCGGCCATCGCCTCGGGCCACGTCACGGGCGAGCAGTTCGACCAGTGGGTGGTGCCGGAGAACATGGTCGGCCGCTGACCGCCAGGCCTGATGCCCGCTGCGCTCCCTTGAACCCCTCATGACCGCCCGGACAGGTTCCTTCTCCCTGCTCGCCAGCTTCCAGGCCAGCTATGCCGACCTGGTGCGCTATCTGGCGCGCCGCACCGGCAGCGCCGAGTCCGCGCGCGATGTGGCGCACGACACCTGGCTGCGGGTGGCCGACATGGCAGCGCGCGGTCAGGGCCCGGCGCTGGCCTGCGAGGACGAGGCGCGGGCGTATCTCTTCGCCATGGCGCGCAACCTGGTGATCGATCAGCAGCGCCGGCAGGGGCTGGAGCTTCGCCATGCAGCCATGCCGGCGCACGGCGGTGCCCACACGCCCGACGTGGAGGAGGCGGCCATGTACGGGCAGGCCATCGCCGCGGTGGAGGCGGCGCTGGCGGGATTGCCGGACCGGGTACGGCAGGTCTTCCTGCGCAGCCGGGTCCATGGCGAGGACCAGGGCGCGCTGGCGGCCGAATTCGGCGTGTCGCGCAACATGATCGAGCGCGACATGATCCGCGCCATGGACGGGGTGCAGCGCGCGCTGGAGCAGTGGAGGGCGGGCCACCGTCCGCCGGATCTGGCGACGGAGGGGGCTGCGCCTGCGCCCCGGGCGGGCCGGCGCCGGTCGCTGGCGGCGATGCTGGGCGTGGCCGGCCTCGCCATGGGCGGAGT
>JAEWPH010000277.1 GCA_023460715.1 Pseudomonadota bacterium
GCGTTGCACCGGCCCGTTCCACCATCCCACCGGAGGTCTGCCATGCCCCAAGCTGCCTGGAGCGCCAAGCGCGAACGCCAATACGAACACATCAAGGACAGCCTCAAGGAACGGGGCCGCAGCACCAAGACCGCGGAATCCATCGCGGCGCGCACGGTGAACAAGGAGCGTGCACAACATGGCGAGGCCGAGAACCCCAACCCGAAGACCCTGCGCGACACTCCCGCGCCGGTACGCGGCGGCCAGCGCTCGCACAGCGGCGCCCAGGGTCGCACCCGGGATCAGCTCTATGAGGAAGCCCGCAAGAAGGGCATCGCCGGCCGCTCCAGGATGAACAAGGCCCAGCTCCAGAAAGCCGTCGGGCGCTGAGAAGCGGCCATCGCGGACGCAGCCATCCCTTCGAAGCGGCGGGGAAGCGGCCAACGCGGATGGGCGGCACCCGCCTTGCCAGCCGCCAGGCGCGCCCGGAGAATGCAGCCAGCACTGCACTGCCTCCGACGCGCCCCTCCATGACGACGGCCCCCGGCGGCCCCGGCCCGCTCACCACCCGCCTGCGCAACCTGTGGCTCGCCCCCGATCTGGCCGGCGTCGGCCAGCGGCGGGAACGCCGCATGCGCCTGCTGGCCAGCGCGGCGCTGGTGTTCATGGGCGCGGGCTGGGGCGTTTTCTTCGGACTGCAAGGCCATCAGGTCATCGCCCTGGCCGAGCTGGTGCCGGTCGCGTCCGGCCTGGGCGTGTTGTACCTCACGTTGCAAGGCCACCGCCGCAGCGCCAACCTGCTGCTGTTCGGCAGCATGGCCGTCGTGGTTGCAGGCATGGCCACGCTGTTCGACGTGCCCAGTGCCCACGTGCCACGCAGCGTGCATCTGTACCTGCTGCCCCTGGCCGTGGCTGCCTTCATGGCCTTCCGCGACGACCCGGCCTGGCTGCGCTATGGTATGGCGGCAAGCTGTCTGGCCCTGTTCGTCGCGCTGGACGCGCACCCCTGGCGGCTGGCCGAGGGCTATGACCTGCCCGGCGAACTGCGCCAGGCCGCCATCTGGGTGCAGGCCACGCTCGCCATGGCCTTGATGCTCATGCTGCTGCACATCCTGCAGACCGATGCGGCGCAGCGCTCGTGGCTGGACCGCGACCTGCAGGCCGCTCTGCGGCAAGAGCAGTTCACGCTGCACTTCCAGCCCCAGCTGAACCGCCAGGGCCGCGTGACCAGCGCGGAAGTGCTGATCCGCTGGCAGCACCCCGTGCATGGCCTGCTGCGGCCGGCGGAGTTCATCCGGCATGCGGAGCACAACGGCATGATCGTCCCGATCGGCCAGTGGGCGCTGGCGCAGACCTGCGCCACCCTGCGCGACTGGCAGACCGATCCCGACCTGCAGCCGCTGGTGCTGGCGGTGAACGTCAGCCAGAACCAGTTCCGCCAGGCCGACTTTGCGCAGCAGGTGCGCGCGCTGGTGCAGACCCACGGCGTGAACGCCGAGCGGCTGGAACTGGAGCTGACCGAAACCCTCATCGTGCAGGACGTGGCGGACCTGCGCCGCAAGATGGACGAGCTGGTGGCGCAGGGCGTGCGCTTCGCGCTCGACGACTTCGGCACCGGCTTCTCGTCGCTCAGCCACCTGCAGCATTTCCCGCTGGCCAAGCTCAAGATCGACCGATCCTTCACCAGCCGCCTGCCGGACGACCCCGGCAGCGCGGTCATCGTGCGCAGCGTCATCGGCCTGGGCCACGGCATGCAGCTGGCCGTGGTGGCCGAGGGGCTGGGGACCGAGGCGCAGCACCGCTTCATGCTCGACCACGGGTGCGACGGCTTCCAGGGCTACTGGTTCAGCCAGCCGCTGCCGCTGGACGCCTTTGCCGCCTTCGTGCGCCAGCGCAACCGGGCCTGACCGGCCGCCGGCGCCGCGGCCCTGCCCCCGCGCTCGTCACCCTTCGAACTGCGGATGCGTCTGCCGGATGCGCGCCATGGCGATGCCCGCGGCCGCCGTGCGCGTCTCCACGCCCAGCTTGACGTACACGCGTTCCAGGTGCTTCTTCACCGTGGCCGGACTGGAGCCCAGGATGTCGCCGATGTCGCGGTTGGTCTTGCCCTTGACCAGCCAGTACAGCACCTCGGCCTCGCGTGCGGTGAGCTTGAAACCCAGGGCCATGGCCTCGATCACGGCGCCATCGGACACCTCGCGCATCACGATCAGCCAGTCGCCGCCGCCCTCGCTGTCGCCTGTCTGCTGGTGCAGGCTGAACGACAGGCGGCGCGCGCCTTGCTCCACCACCAGCCGGGGCGGCTCGATCTGCTGGGCGGCCCATTCGGGAACGCGCGGCAGCTGGGCACGCAGCCAGTCGACGACGGGGGCCGGCGCTAGCGCGGTGAACAGCGCGGGTGCGTCCCGCTCCTCGGACGCAGAGGTTTCACCCGCAGGCGGCGCGAAATAGTCACGCAGCAGCGTGCGCGCCAAGGCGGTCTGCCACATCAGCCGGCCATCGCTGGCGCGCACGGTGATGCTGGCGTAGCCGAAGGCGTCCAGCGCGTTGCGGGCCTGGCCGGCCTGGCGCATTTCCTGCCGCGCACGGCGCGCGCCCTGCAGGTGCACGTTCATGCGCGCCAGCACCTCGCGCGGCTTGATGGGCTTGGTGACATAGTCCACGCCGCCGGCCGCCAGGGCGGCCTCCAGGTGCTCGCTCTCGGTCAGGCCCGTCATGAAGATGATGGGAATGTGCGCCGTGGCGGGCGTGGCCTTGAGCCGGCGCGCCACTTCGAAGCCGTCCATGCCCGGCATCATCGCGTCCAGCAGCACCACGTCGGGCAAGGCCTGGGCGGCGCGGGCCAGCGCCGTTTCGCCGCTGGTCGCCACCAGCACGGTATAGCCCGATTCATCGAGCGCATCGTGCAGCACGGCCAGGTTGTCGGGCACATCGTCCACGATCAGCACCACGTCGGTGCCCGCACGGTCGATGGCCGGCGTGGCCGCATCGGAGGGGGAAGTCGTCGTCATAGAAGCCTGCATGGCGGCGGAAAGCATCGGGAGCGGATCAATCGGCGGCAAAAGGAGCGGGTTCCACCGCCGCGCCGCCGGGCACCCGCGCGGCCATCGCTTCGAACTGGAACCGCTGCGCCAGCGCGCGCATCTCAGCCACCCAGGCGGCGCAGGCGGGCTGCGCGGCCTCGATGGCGGCCAGCTGCTGCAGCACGCCGCGGTAATAGCCCAGTGCTACCGCCTCCGCCAGCGGCCCCAGCGTGGCGGGGTCGGGTGGCTCGGCGTCGGGGGCATTCGCGCCGCTGCCGGGGCCTGCGGCCAGCGGTGCGGCCGCGGTGTCGGCAGGCGAAGGCGCCGGTGCATCGGTCCATTGCAGCGCCAGGCGGCGCTCCAGCCAGTCGAGCAGCTCGCTGTGGCGCACCGGCTTGACGATGAAGTCCTCGGGGCGGATGCCCACATCATTCTCCAGCCCCTTGTCGAACGCGTTGGCCGAAACGACCGCGACGTGGATGGTGGAGCCATGCCCCTGAGCGCGCGCGCCCGCCGGACCGCCCCCGGGCAGGACAGCCCCCTCGGAGGTCAGCGAGGACACGCCCGTGCCGAGCGTGAGGGCATGCATTCTGCGGAGGGTTTCCCAGCCGTCGATGCCCGGCATGGCCAGGTCCATGAAGACGACGTCGGGCCGGTAGCCGGCGGCCAGCAGATCCAGCGCATCGTGGCCGCTGGCGGCCGTGCGCAGCACGAAGCCCAGCGGCGCGAGCAGCTGCACCAGCAGCTCACGGTCGGCCTCCTCGTTGTCCACCACCAGGATCTGGCGGCGCGGGCCCAGATACCCCCGGCGCGTGCGGCGCGCCTGCACCGCAGGCAGGTCGGCGCCGAGCGATCCGGGGTGCACCTCGGGCAGAAAGAGCCGGATGCGGAACAGCGCCCCGGCGCCCGGCGTGCTGGTCACCGTCATCTCGCCGCCCATCAGTTCGGTGAGCATCTTGGCGATCGTCAGCCCCAGCCCGGCGCCGGGCGCCACGCCCTGGTGGGTGGCGGCGCCGCGGGCGAAGGGCTCGAAGATGCTGGCGCGCTCGGCTTCGGTCAGGCCGGGGCCGCTGTCCTCGATCTCGATCAGGGCCAGCTCCCGCGCATGGCGCACGCCCAGGCGCACGTGACCGGTGCTGGTGAACTTGATGGCGTTGCCGATCAGGTTGATGAGGATCTGGCGCACGCGCTTGTCGTCGCCGCGCACCCACTCGGGCAAGGGGCCCTGCGGGTCGAAGCGGAACTGCAGCCCCTTGGCCCGCGCCTGCGGCTCGAACATGTCGCACATCTCGTGCATGCAGTCGGCAAAGCGCAGGGGCTTGACCTGCAGCGTGAGCTTGCCGCTTTCGATGCGGGCGATGTCCAGCGTGCCTTCGATGAGCGACAGCAGGTGCTCGCCCCCGCGCCGGATCACGCTCACCGCCTGCTGGCGGTGCGGCGGCACGGCGGCGTCCTCGCCCATGAGTTGCGCGTAACCCAGGATGCTGTTGAGCGGCGTGCGCAGCTCGTGGCTGATGGCGCTGATGTAGCGGCTCTTGGCCTGGTTGGCCTGGTCCGCCTGGGCGCGGGCGCGCTCGGCCTCTTCGCGCGCTTCCTCCGCCACGCCGCGCGCATGCTCGGCCACCCGGCGCGCGTCCTGCAGGGCCTCGTCGGTCTGGCGGTGCAGGGTGATCTCGCGCTGCAGCAGGTGCGTCTGGCGATTGGACTCCTCCTGCGCGACCTTGCGGCTCTTGTGGGCCAGCACCAGCCACCAGGCGACGATGCCCGAAATGACCAGCAGCGCCAGATAGGCCTTGAGCAGCCCCGACCGCAGCGCGCCCTGGGTGCCGACGGGCCAGGGGGCCATCGGCACGTCGGCCAGCGGCGCCGCGGCGGTGCCGGGTGCCCCGGGCGCCAGCGTCTGCAGCTCCTGGTGGTAGAACAGCCCGAACACGGCGGCCAGCAGCGGCGCAATGACCAGCATGATGAGCAGGAAGTGCCCGAGCCCCGTGTCGAGCAGGCGCCACGCCCGGCGCGGCAGCACCCAGCGCAGCGCCGCGCTCCACTGCACGGCCAGGTGCGCGTGGGGTTTGCACATGTCGCCGCAGCGCGCATCCAGCGTGCAGCACAGCGAGCAGATGGCGCCGCGGTAGGCCGGGCAGTGCGCCATGTCGGGCGCTTCGTACTCCCGCTCGCACACCACGCAGCGCTGCAGCGCGAGCAAGTCGCCGGGACCGCCCTGTATACAGCCGCTACAGCCTGCCACGCCATCCCTGCACTGTGGCATCGCGCCCTGCGCCCTGTCACTGGCACCCTCCAGGCCAGCGCCCCCGCGCAAGGGCCGCCCCGCCGCGCTGGGGGCGTCCCCCTCCCGCGCAGCGAGAGAGGGGGAAGCGGCGCAGCCGCACAGGGGGAGATCGCCATGTCGCGCCAGGTAGTACCGGCCACCCGTGGCCCAGGCGATGAGCGGCGCGGCCACGAAAGCCGTCACCATGGCGATGACGGCGGAGAACGCCTGCGCCAGCGGCCCGAACAGCCCCAGGTGCGCGCCGATGGACACGCACGACGCCAGCGCCATGGCGCCCACGCCCACCGGGTTGATGTCGTACAGGTGCGCCCGCTTGAACTCGATGCCTTTGGGCGACAGGCCCAGCGGCTTGTTCACCACCAGGTCGGCCACCACGGCCATCATCCATGCGATGGCGATGTTGGAGTACAGCCCCAGCACCTGGCCCAGCGCCTTGAAGACGTTCATCTCCATCAGCATGAAGGCGATGAGCGTGTTGAACACCACCCACACCACGCGCCCCGGGTGGCTGTGCGTGAGGCGCGAGAAGAAATTGCTCCACGCCAGCGAGCCGGCGTAGGCGTTGGTCACGTTGATCTTGATCTGCGAGACCACCACGAACAGCGCCGTGGCCGCCACCGCCCAGCCGTAGTGCGGAAACACGTATTCGTACGCCGCCAGGTACATCTGGTTGGGGTCCACCGCCCGCTCCACCGGCACCATGTGGGTGATCGCCAGGTAGGCCAGCAGCGCGCCGCCCAGCATCTTGACCACGCCCAGCACCACCCAGCCCGGCCCGCCGACGAGCACGCCCAGCCACCAGCGGCCGCGCCGCGCCCGGGTGTGCGCCGGCATGAAGCGCAGGTAGTCGGCCTGCTCCCCCATCTGGGTGATGAGGGCAATGCCGACGGTGAGCGCCGCACCAAACAGGGGCAGACTGAAGGTAGCCGCCGCGCCCGACTCACCGCCATAGTGCAAAACGCCCGCAAACGCACCAGGATCGCACACCAGCACGAAGACGAAGGGCACCACCAGCATCACCAGCCACAGCGGCTGGGTCCACATCTGCAGCCGGCTGATGGCCGACACGCCGTGCGTCACCAGCGGAATCACCACCAGCGCGCAGATCAGATAGCCCCAGCGCGGCGGAATGTCCAGCGCCAGCTCCAGCGCGTAGGCCATCACGGCCGCCTCCAGCGCGAAGAAGATGAAGGTGAAGGTGGCGTAGATCAGCGAGGTGATGGTCGAGCCGATGTAGCCGAAGCCCGCCCCCCGCGTGAGCAGATCCATGTCCACGCCGTGGCGGGCGGCGTACACGCTGATGGGCCAGCCCGCCAGGAAGATGATGAGCCCCGTCACCACGATGGCCCAGAAGGCGTTGAGAAACCCGTACTGCACCAGCAGCGTGGCGCCCACGGCCTCCAGCACCAGGAAGGACGCGGCGCCGAACGCCGTGTTGGCCACCCGCCACTCGGACCAGCGACGAAAACGCTGCGGCGTGAAGCGCAGGGCGTAGTCCTCCATGGTCTCGGTGGCCACCCAGCTGTTGTAGTCGCGGCGCACCTTGACGACCTGCTGCGGCACGGCGTCGAGCGGCCGGGCTCCGCTGTCCGCGGCGAGCGGCAGCGGCGAGGCCGGCGGGGCAAAAGGGGGTGAGGGGTCGGGATGGCTCATGGCGGCCCAGCCGCCGGGTGCAGGTTCCATGCCACCCGCCCGTCGCCAACGGGCGGGCGGGACGCTTCTTTTTTGATAGCTGGCTGCGCTTGATTGATGGCGCTTCCATGGCAACTGATGCCCATAACCCAATGAATTCAAGCGCATACAGCTATCAATTCAATAGTGCCCGAGCGGCGACCCGGCCCCACGCCTGCGCCGATCGGCGTATAGCCGGGCACGGTGCTTGCTGCTTACGATGCGCCTCAGGGCAACGAACGCCTCAGATTTCTTCCCTTTGCCCTACCCGCCCTCGCCATGGAACTCACCCCGCGCGAAAAAGACAAGCTCCTGCTCTTCACCGCCGCCCTGCTTGCCGAGCGGCGCCGGGCGCGCGGCCTGCAGCTCAACTACCCCGAGGCCGTGGCGCTGATCAGCGCCGCCGTGATGGAGGGCGCGCGCGACGGCAAGACCGTGGCCCAGCTGATGAGCGAGGGCCGCACCCTCCTCACGCGCGCCGACGTGATGGAGGGCGTGCCCGAGATGATCGCGGACATTCAGGTCGAGGCCACCTTCCCCGACGGCACCAAGCTCGTCACGGTGCACCAGCCCATCGTCTGATGCGCGGCCCCGTCCGCCCCCACCCCGTACGCCTTTCCTGATTGGATTCTTCGCCATGAACAAAGAAGTCAAAGCCTCCCTGGCCACCGCCGCCCTGCTGCTCGTCCCCGCGCTCGCCATCGCCCACCCCGGCCACGGCGCCGAGGGCCTGGCGCATGGCGAGGCCGGATTCATCGACGGCCTGGTCCACCCCTTCACCGGCCTGGACCACCTGGCCGCCATGCTGGCCGTGGGCGTGTGGAGCGCGCTGGCCGTGCGCCCGGTCTGGCTGGCACCCGCCGCCTTCGTGGCGCTGCTGGTGGCCGGCGCGGCCGCGGGCTTCCTGGGTGTGGTGGTGCCGGCCGTGGAGCCGATGATCGCCGCCTCGCTGCTGGTGCTGGGCCTGCTGGTGGCCTGGCAGCGCAAGATGCCCATGGCGCTGGCCGCCGGCCTCCCCGGTGCCTTCGCCTTCTTCCACGGCGCCGCGCACGGCATGGAGCTGGCCGGCAGCACGCAATGGCTGGCCCTGGCCGGCATGGTCGTCGCCACGGCCACGCTGCATACAGCCGGCATCGCCCTCGGCCACCTGGTTCTGGCGCGCCACCGCTGGCTGTCGCTGGCGGCCGGCGCCTCCACCGCGCTGCTGGGTGCCACCCTGCTCGTGCGCATGGCCTGACCGCCACCACGAAAAGGCCCTGGCGATGATTCCCGGAGAACTCCTCATCGACGACGGCGAGCACGCGCTCAACACCGGCCGCCGCACGCTCACGCTGGTGGTGCGCAACACGGCCGACCGGCCCATCCAGGTCGGCTCGCACTACCACTTTGCCGAGACCAACGGCGCGCTGGGCTTCGACCGCGACGCCGCGCGCGGCATGCGCCTGAACATCGCCAGCGGCACGGCCGTGCGTTTCGAACCCGGCCAGCAGCGCACCGTGGAGCTGGTCGACTACGCCGGCGACCGCACGGTGCACGGCTTTCGCGGGCTGGTGCAGGGCCCGCTGGACTCCGCCGCATGACGGCCCTGTTCGCCGCCGCCTTCGTGCTCGGCCTGGTGTTCAACGCCGCCCCCGGCGCGGTGTTCGCCGAGACGGTGCGCCAGGGCGTGCGCGGCGGCTTCCGCCCGGCGCTGGCCGTGCAGGTCGGCTCGCTCGTCGGCGACGCCACCTGGGCCGTGCTGGGGCTGGCCGGCATCGGCATGGCCATGCAGGTGGATGCGCTGCGCTGGCCCGTGGGCCTGGCGGGCGCGGCCTACCTCGTCTGGCTGTCGTGGGACAGCTGGCGCGCCGCGCGGGTCGAATACTCGCTGGAGGCCACGCCCGCCCGGGCCGGCCGCCAGGCGCTGCGCAGCGGCATGGTGCTGTCGCTGACCAATCCACACAACCTCGCCTACTGGGCTGCCATGGGCAGCGCGCTCGGCGCCGTCGGCGTCACCCAGCCCACGGCCGGTGACTACGGCGTCTTTTTCGCCGGCTTCATGGCCTCCTCCATCCTGTGGTGCTTCGTCTGCGCCGCGGTGGTCGACCGGCTCTTTCGCCGTGCCGGCGCCCGCTGGGCGCGCTTCACCTACCGCCTGTGCGCCGCCCTGCTGCTGGCCCTGGCGCTGGGCACCCTGCGCGACCTGCTGCACGGCACGCCGGCCGGCCCCGGCCGCGCCCCGGCGGCCCTGCACGGCCAGCCCCTGAACTGACCTGACCCCGAACCCGAGCCCACCCGGCACGCCTTCCCTCCACTGACCATGGCCACACTCCACAAACGCGCCTATGCCGAAATGTTCGGCCCCACCGTCGGCGACCGCGTGCGCCTGGCGGACACCGGCCTCATCGCCGAGGTGGAACACGACTACACCCTGCGCGCCGGCGCGTACGGCGAAGAGGTGAAGTTCGGCGGCGGCAAGACCATCCGCGACGGCATGGCGCAAAGCCAGCGCACCCATGCCGAAGGCGCCATGGACACGGTGCTGACCAACGCCCTCATCATCGACCACTGGGGCATCGTCAAGGCCGACATCGGCCTGAAGGGCGGCCGCATCGCCGCCATCGGCAAGGCCGGCAACCCCGACACCCAGCCAGGTGTGGACATCGTCATCGGTCCGGGCACCGAGATCATCAGCTGCGAGGGCAACATCGTCACCGCCGGCGGCATCGACAGCCACATCCATTTCATCTGCCCGCAGCAGATCGAGGAGGCCCTGGCGTCCGGCATCACCACCATGCTGGGCGGCGGCACCGGCCCGGCCACCGGCACCCTGGCCACCACCTGCACGCCCGGCCCCTGGCACATCGAGCGCATGCTGCAGGCGGCCGACGCCTTTCCGATGAACCTCGCCTTTCTGGGCAAGGGCAATGCCAGCCAGCCCCAGGCGCTGCGCGAGCAGATCGACGCGGGCGTCGTCGGCCTGAAGCTGCACGAAGACTGGGGCACCACGCCCTCGGCCATCAGCAACTGCCTGGACGTGGCGGACGAGACCGACACCCAGGTCGCCATCCACTCTGACACGCTGAACGAGAGCGGCTTCGTCGAGAACACCATCGCCGCCGTGGCGGGCCGCAGCATCTGCGCCTTCCACACCGAAGGCGCCGGTGGCGGCCACGCGCCCGACATCCTGCGCGTGGTGGGCGAGGACAACTTCCTGCCCTCGTCCACCAATCCCACCATGCCGTACACGCACAACACGCTGGACGAGCATGTGGACATGCTCATGGTGTGCCACCACCTGGACGCGTCCATTGCCGAAGACCTGGCCTTTGCCGAGAGCCGCATCCGCAAGGAAACCATCGCCGCCGAGGACATCCTGCACGACCTGGGCGCCATCAGCATGATGAGCAGCGACAGCCAGGCCATGGGCCGCGTGGGGGAGGTCATCATCCGCACCTGGCAGACGGCCGACAAGATGAAGCAGCAGCGCGGCACGCTGGACGGCGACACCGCGCGCAGCGACAACCAGCGCATCAAGCGCTACGTGGCCAAGTACACGATCAACCCCGCCATCGCCCACGGGCTGAGCCACGAGGTGGGCAGCATCGAGGTGGGCAAGTGGGCCGACCTGGTGGTCTACAAGCCCGCCTTCTTCGGCGTGAAGCCGGCCCTCATCGTCAAAGGCGGCAGCATCGCCATGGCGGCTATGGGCGACCCCAACGCCTCGATCCCCACGCCGCAGCCGGTGCACTACCGGCCCATGTTCGGCGCGTACGGCGGCGCGCTGGCGCGCAGTTCGCTCACCTTCGTCTCGCAGTCGGCCCTCGCGGCCGGCGTGGGCCAGCGTTACGGCCTGGCGAAGCCCCTGTCTGCGGTGCAAGGCATCCGCGGCGTGCGCAAGCAGCACATGGTGCACAACGGCTACACGCCCCGCATGGAGGTGGACGCACAGACCTACACCGTGCGCGCCGATGGCCAGCTGCTGACCTGCGAGCCCGCCACCAGTTTGCCGCTGGCGCAGCGCTACTTCCTCTTCTGACCCTTGCCGCCGGGCGCAGGCCGGCCCCGCGGACCGCCCAATACGCTCTAATCCTTCGATGCTCCAAGTCTCCAAACTGCTCTCCCAAGGCCAGGGCCTGGCCCCTGTCCTCCTGAAGCGCGCGGCCACCGTCGAGCTCGACTGGGACGTGCGCCAGAAGAGCCGCTTCGCCGCCACCGACTCCACCGGCCGCGAACTCGCCGTGTTCCTGCCCCGCGGCACCGCCGTGCGCGGCGGCGATGTGCTGGTGGCCGAAGATGGCTCCATGGTGCGCGTGGTGGCGGCACCGCAGCCGGTGCTGCGCATCATGCACTGCAGCCAGCACGGCACGCCCTTCGACCTGACACGCGCGGCCTACCACCTGGGCAACCGCCACGTGCCCATCGAACTCACGCCCGCCTACCTGCAGATCGAGCCCGACCATGTGCTGGCCGACATGCTGCGCGCCATGCACCTGACGGTCACCGCACAGCAGGCCCCCTTCGAGCCCGAAGGCGGCGCCTATGCGGCCGGTGGACATGGGCACGGACACGGACACCACCATGCCCACGCCGGCGACGGCCATGACCACACGCACGACGACGCGCTCGCATCCGCGTCCGGGCAAACACCTGCACAAGCGCCTTCGCACGGCCACGGCCATGTGCACGGCCCTGGCTGCGGGCACGACCATGGCAGCCATGGGCAGCACCACGCATCCTGAGCAGGCTGCGGTGTCGGCCTTGGCCGGCGCAGCCGGTGCACAGCCTGCACCCGAGCCCTCGCCCACCACCACGCTCCCGGCGGCCAGCCTGCTGCAGCTGATCTGGCTCGCCTCCCCGGCCCTGCCCGTGGGCGGCTTCTCGTATTCGGAGGGGCTGGAGATCGCCATCGAAGCCGCCGGCGTCCAGACCGAGGCCGCCACCGCCGCATGGCTGCTGGAGCAGCTGCGCCTGACCCAGGTGCGCGGCGAAATGGCCGTGGTGCATGCCGCGGTCCAGGCCTGGCGCGCGGCCGACCATGCGCGCGTGCGCAGCCTGAACGACTGGGTGCTGCAGACGCGTGAGACCAGCGAGCTGCGCCTGCAGACCGAACAGATGGGCCGTTCGCTCGGCGACTGGCTGCGCAACCAGCATGCCGATGCACCGCACACCCTGAACGACATCGCCGTGCTGGCGGCCCTGCCACCCACCTACCCCGTCGCCTTCGCCCTCGCTGCCGCCACCACGCAGGCGCGGCCCGAGGACGTGCTGCTGGCCTACACCTTCGGCTGGGCCGAGAACATGGTGCAGGCCGCCATCAAGTCCGTGCCGCTCGGCCAGAACGCCGGCCAGCGCATCCTGGCGCAGCTCGCCGCTGCCATTCCACAGGCCGTCGCGCAAGCGCTGCAGGTGGGCGACGAAGATCGCCAGGCCTTCTCGCCCATGCTGGCTATCCTCTCGGCCCGGCACGAAACGCAATACTCCCGCCTCTTCCGCTCCTGACCGCCATGACGACCACCACCGCCTCTTCGCTGCACCACATCCCCCACCGCACCAAGCCGCTGCCGCCGCTGCGTGTCGGCATCGGCGGCCCCGTGGGCTCCGGCAAGACCACGCTGCTGGAAATGCTCTGCAAGGCCATGCGCGACAAGCATGACCTGATCGCCATCACCAACGACATCTACACCAAGGAAGACCAGCGCCTGCTGACCGTCAGCGGCGCTCTGCCCGCGGAACGCATCATGGGCGTGGAGACCGGCGGCTGCCCCCACACGGCCATCCGCGAGGACTGCTCCATCAACCTGGAAGCCATCGACCGCATGCTGGCGCAGTACCCGGACGCGGACGTGGTCTTCGTCGAGAGCGGCGGCGACAACTTGGCCGCCACCTTCAGCCCCGAACTGAGCGACCTGACGATCTACGTGATCGACGTGGCCGCCGGCGAGAAGATTCCTCGCAAGGGCGGCCCGGGCATCACCAAGAGCGACCTGTTCGTCATCAACAAGACCGACCTGGCGCCCCACGTGGGCGCCAACCTGGAGGTGATGGAGGCCGACACCCGCCGCATGCGCGGCCCCAAGCCCTTCGTGATGACCAATCTCAAGTCACTGCAGGGCCTGGACGACGTCATCGCCTTCATCGAGAAGAAGGGCTTGTTGACCACCGCCTGAACGATGCACGGCTGCTTGACAACGTGTTTACGTTCTCAGGGCGCAAGCCTGCGAGCGGCAGCTAGAATACGCGTCCGTTCGAAGGAGACTTGGGTGAGCGGTTTAAACCAGCAGTCTTGAAAACTGCCGACGGGCAACCGTCCGTGAGTTCGAATCTCACAGTCTCCGCCAGAGGGCTAATTAAATCAACGACTTACGATCACAAATTTGATTAAGCCCACATAAAAGCCCACATAAAACAAAGCCACCATCGCTATGCGTTGGTGGCTTTTACTTTGGCCGAGGGTCGGGTCGCGAGCTTTCATCGGGGCTCTTCCACATGGCTTCCGGCTTCGTTGGACGACAGGTGCAGCGATTGCCGTCGATCGCTGAAAAAGCTCCGACGGCAGCTATGGGGCCAGAAGCGGACGCCTGTTCAGAAGCAGACCTTCAGGTGGCCATTCATGGCTATCGGATAAGCTCGGTGGGCCAACTTCCCATGTAGTTGCTGTTTCTCTAACCACGGACCATCTGGAGAGAACTGTATGAGCTTCGAAGTGAAACTGATGATCGTCACGGCTATAGGTGTCCTCGTGGGCAACATCGCAAGCGCTTGGAAGGGCCGCAGCTCGGTCCTTTGGGGCGTTATGACGGTATGCGTTGGTGCGCTTTACACGCCTCTAGTTTTTTCGATGCTGCTGGTCATCGCATGCGCGTCAAAGGTGAAGGCGGCTGAGCCGGCGGCCGCCCCTACTGACAACGCCACGGAAACACCACAGGCGTAGTTTCCGACGGGGAAACATTTCTGCTTTGGGGCCAGAAGCCGCCGCTCGTTCAAGGAAGGATTGAGTGACCAGAAGCGTGCGGCGACTACAAGCCTTAGTCGAATGCAGGTACTGGTCGAGGAGCTTTTCCTCCGAAACTTGGGATGAACTGACGGGGAATCGGGCCCTTGATTCGGACGCCTTCCTGCATCTGTTCCCACGCGTGAGCAAGAATTCCCACCGAGCGGGATAAGCAGAAAAAGCCACGAGCCAGGGGGGCAGGAAAGCCAAGCTCTGCATAGATGACGGCGGTCGCACCATCAATGTTCATGGGGATGGGTTTTCCCTTCTTGGTTGTCAGTGCAGCCTCGACACGTCTCGCAATACCTGCGAATCGACCGCTGACTTCTCCTCGCTGCGCAGCTTCATCCACAAGCGCTAGCAGCGGCGCACTGCGGGGGTCAACTGGATGAAACCGGTGCCCGAACCCCGAGATGACCTTGCCATACTTGACAACGAAGGCGTCAAGTCCGGCAGACACTGCTTCAGTATCGTCAGTGCCGGCATCGATGCGAGCCGCGATGTCCTGGAACAGTTCGACAGCTTGTTCCCCCGCACCGCCGTGGACGTCGCCCAGAACATTGACGGCAGAGGCCATGGCATTGTTCAGGCCGACGCCGCAGGTTGCCGCCATGCGTGCGATGGCAATGCTCGGGGCCTGAGGCCCGTGGTCCACGCCGGCCATGAGTGCAGCTTCAAGTAACTGGCCTTGGGCTCGGCTCGGAAGTTCTCCGCGTGTCATGAGCCAAATCATCTGCGCCAAACCCACGCGCTGACTGATGAGGTCTTGGATTGGGTAGCCGCTGTACCTGATGACTCCGGGCTTCATTTCGATGATGCTGGTCTTCCACCAGTCTTCAGTCACCTTGCGGGGGTCTTGTGTCGTCTCGCTCATACGGCTTTTTCCTCTTTCAACGTTTGGACCTCAGCTTCAGTGAAACCAAGGTCGAGCAGGATTTCATCGGAATGCTGGCCTAGCGTTGGTGGCGGTGTTTCCACGCTCGGAGCTTGGCCGTTGACCTTGAAGCCCGTGCGGACCAGCCTGATGTCGCGACCAACGCCAGGTGCGTTCCTGAATTCGCCCACAAGACCACGGCTGGCCACCTGAGGAATCTCAAGCGCTTGTGGTACGGTGTACACAGGACCCGCAGGAACGCCTGCTTCGTGGAGCAATGCCCACCACTCATCGGTAGTCTTGCTGGCCATCGCTTGCTCAAGCTCTGCTTTCAGTTCTGCCCGATGCTGAAGGCGCCCCTGTCTCTCAGTAAATCGTGCGTCGGCGACCAGCTCTGGACGTCCCACGACTTGGCACACCGTTTCGAACTGTTCCTGCTTGTTGGCCGCGATGTTGAGCAACCCGTCTCCAGTGCGGAACGTACCGGATGGGCTGGCTGTGACGTTGTCGTTCCCCATCGGCCTCGGTTCCCGACCTGCAACCAAGTGGTTGGAAACTGCCCAACCCATTGTGGACATGACGGCTTCGAGCATCGATACATCGATGAAAGTGCCGACTTTGCGGTCGCGTTCGGCCAGTGCAGCGGCGACAGCAAAGGCGGCGGTGATTCCACCGATGGTGTCGGCCATGGGATAGCCCACGCGATAGGGGGCATTCTCCGGCGCCCCGGTAATGCTCATCACACCGGACATGCCTTGGATGATTTGGTCATACGCAGGCAGTTCGCGCAACGGGCCGTCTTGCCCGAATCCGGAGATGGCGCAGTAGATGAGCTTGGGGTTCTCTGCCAACAGATCCTCATATCCGAGGCCGAGGCGCTGCATCACACCTGGACGGAAGTTCTCGACGACGACGTCGGCCGTGCGGACCAGGCGGCGGAACACATCCTTGCCGGCAGGGTGCTTCAGGTCGACAGTGATGGAGCGCTTGCCAGGGTTTTGTGCGAGAAAGGAGACCCCCATGAACGTCTTGTTCAACTCGGCATCAGCGCCCAACTGCCTTGCGAGGTCCCCGCCATTGCGGGCTTCGACCTTGATGACGTCGGCTCCAAGGTGAGCGAGCTGATGACATGCAAATGGTCCGGCCAGGACGTTGGTAAGGTCCAAGACCCGGATACCGCGCAAAGCGTTGGACATGTGTTGAAACTCCTTAGTCTGGCTTAATGCCTGATTGCTTGATGACAGCGGACCAGCGCTGGATTTCCGAGTTGACGAACTGGGAAGCCTGCGCCGGTGTGTTGGCGACGATGGTCAGGCCCATCTCGGCAATCTTCTTCTTAGCCTCCGGCTGGGCCAATGCCGCATTGATGTCTTTGCTGAGCTTCTGCACGACAGGGGCAGGCGTACCTGCCGGAGCGCCGATGCCCACCCAGTAATCGATGTCCATCTTCGGGATGCCTGCCTCCTTGGCCGATGGCGTGTCAGGCAGCAGAGCATTGCGCTCAGCACCAGTCACCATCAGCGCCTTTAGCTTGCCGCTCTTGATGTGAGGCAGAGCTGTAGGCACGGAGGTGATGAGTGCCTGCACTTGGTTGCTCATCAGGTCGGTCAGGACGGCACCGGCGCCCTTGTAAGGCACGTGCATGATGTCGATTCCAGCAGTGCTCTTCAGCAACTCACCAGCAAGATGCGTGTTGGTTCCGTTGCCGCCAGAGCCGTAATTAAGCTTGCCCGGTTGTGCCTTGGCCAAGGCAATGAACTCCTGTACGTTGTTGGCAGGAACCGCTGGATTGACCACCAGAACGTGGGGGACCTTCACTGCCGTCACTACCTGGGTAAAGGCCTTCTGCGGATCGAAGGGAAGGTTTGGCAGAAGCCCGGCAGCGATGGCATAGGACAGCTCGACGGTCAGCAGTGTGTTGCCGTCAGGAGCGGATCGTGCGGCGGCGCTCCAGCCGACTACACCGCCACCGCCGGTGCGGTTGTCCACGACCATGGGTGTGCCGCTGGTCTGGGCTGCGAACTGTGCGATGACGCGCGTCGCTAAGTCTGCACTGCCTCCGGGTGAATAGGGCACGATGATGGTGACGGGGCGGCCTTGTGCCATAGCGGAGCCAGCGGCAATGCAAGCGGAAGCTGCGATGACAAGGGAACGGCGGGAGATGAGAGATGTCATGATGTCTCCAGGCTTCTGCTCGTTGGTCAGTCGACTTTGGCGCCGGATGCGCGGACAGCATTACCCCAGCGGGCATGCTCGGTCGTCATGAAGGCAGCAAGTTCGGCAGGAGTGCCGCCGCGGGCCAAGCTGCCTTCGTCTTTGAGTCGCTTCGCCACTTCGGGGCGTGCAAGTGCCTTGTTCATTGCCTGGTTGACCTTCGCCACCACGTCTGCGGGTGTTCCTGCTGGGGCGACGATGGCCTTCCAGTCTTCGGCGACAAAGCCAGGGAATCCGGATTCGGCGACCGTCGGGACGTCCGACAGCACGTCAATGCGCTTGGCGGAGGTGACTGCAATAGCGCGCAACTTGCCTGCCTTGATCATGGGCAGGATGGTCGGAGGAGTTGCGAAGTAGATGTCGGTCTGGCCACCAACCAAGTCGTTCGCTGCTGGTCCTGCTCCCTTGTAAGGCACGTGCATCACTTGAATGCCTGCGAGCTTGGCGAACATTTCCCCCGCGACATGACCGACGGTGCCCGTGCCAGCAGATGCCATGGAGAGTTGCTTTGCTTGCGCTGCCGTTTTCAGCTCCGCCATTGTTTTGATGGGCGACTCGGCACGAACGACCAGCACCACTGGCTGTGAGGCAAGGAGCACGACGGGCGTGAAATCCTTGAGAGGGTCGAAAGGCATTTTGGCGTACAGCGCCGGATTGATGGCGAGATTCGCGGTCTGGCCCGAGCCCAGAGTAAGACCATCCGCCTTCGCCTTGGCCACGGCGTCCAAGCCGATGTTGCCGCCGGCGCCCGGCTTGTTCTCAACGACGAAAACCCACTTGTCTTTGATGGTCACCTCATTGGTAATAAGCCGTGTGAGAACGTCGGTACCACCCGATGGTGGGAAGGGCACGACGACCTTGATGGGCTGTGAGGGGTAGTTGCTTTGGGCATGAGCGGCGCTCAGAAGCACTGCTCCGATGAAGCACACGGCGAGATGTTGTGCGAGTCGTTTTACCTTCATGGTTGTCTCCTTTATGAAATGCACAGTTGAGGATTCGAGCGCTTAATCGAGGCGGTAGACGCGACTGGCCGTCCCCTCGAACAGCTGTTGTCGTTCTGCTGCGCTTGCGCCAGCGCTTAATCGCTTGAATGCGTTCCAGCACGTCGCGTAGCTGTACGAGCCCTTGTCGACTGGGAAATTGCTTTCAAACATGCAGCGGTTCGCTCCGAAGGCTTCAATGCAAGGCTCCATCCATGGACGCCAGGTATCGGCGAGGAACTGCGAGCTCGGCGGCAAGGAGCCTTGTTCGAAGCCAAAGCCATTGATGCGCATGCCGAGCCCACCGAGCTTCACAAACACATTGGGGAGGCTGGCCAGGCGCGTCATCTCGCGCTTCCATGCTTGGTAGACCTCTGCCTGGCTGTTTGCGTAGGCCCCGATGCGCAGCACCCCGCCGCAGTGGTTGACGATGACTGGGGTGCCTGGAACGCGAAGTGCCAGCTCATACAGCTCCGGCAACTGGTGGAAGAACAGCCACGCGTCGTAAGAAAGGCCGTATTCGGAGAGGACGTCCACGCCTGCCACGTAACAGGGAAGACCCAGGAGACCCCGCGGCACGGCCGACAGCGGGTTGACCAGCGAGCGGTCGGCATCCCAAGTGCTCAGGTGGCGGATTCCTCGAAAGCGGCCTTCTCCTGCCTCGATGTGTGATTGGAGCGCCGCATGAAGCTGGCTGCCAAGCATGAGGTCCGCATGTCCGACGATGCCTTTGGCGAGTCGTGGAAACTGGGGCGACCACTCACCTGTAGTTCGAACAACAAACTCGGTCTCGCCGACTGGCTTCAACGCAGCGAGACCCTGTTCCCGATATCGCGTCTGGGCCTGCATATACACAGTCGCAACCACGTTATGGCCTGACGCCGCATCGTCAAGGTACTGCTCAGCTAAATAGAACCAGCCAGGACGGTCGTAGAAGTGGTGGTGCGCATCCACGATACGCAACTTTGGTTCAAGGATTTCTTCCTTTGACAGGCCAAGCCAATCTTCTCGAACCGGCAGGTAATTTGAAGTAAACATCTAATCAAAAAGTTCTATTTGACAGAACCAAGGTCTATCAAATAGAACTTTAAGGACGATCCGCACCCCTGCGTGAGCGGGTTAACCCTCTACCGAGAGCCCAGAAGCAGCCGTAGGCCCTGTGTCAAACTTGAGGCACCGAACAAGTCCACATGAATAGGCGACTGATTGCTATGAAAGAGGCTCCAGGCGACGTTGCCGCACCAGACGCGGAGTCCAGCGGCGTAGCCGTTTTAGACCGGGCATTTGCCTTGCTGGCAGCATTTGGACCCACTGATACGCAGCTGACGTTGACTGAGTTGTCGCGCAGAACGGGCCTCTACAAGAGCACTGTTCTGAGGCTGCTTGCCGCGCTTGAACATGGCGGCTTCATCCGCCGATTGGCAGATGGTCAGTACGCCATTGGTCCCCAGCCCTTGCGGCTGGCTTCGCTGTACCAGCGTTCCTTCAATGTCGGTCACGTCATCGAACCGCTGCTGAAGCAACTGAGTCAGAACTGTGGTGAGACGGCGTCTTTCTACGTTCGGCAGGGTGACAAACGCATAGCACTTTTCCGGGTTGAGCCCTCCCGGTCCATTCGTGCGTCGGTGCAGATTGGCCAGGAGTACATCCTGTCCCAAGGCGCATCAGGCAAGGTCCTGCTTGCTTACACCGAGATGGCTGTCGGACCCCTTGAAGCTATAAAGGAGCAATGCTGGGCGGCGTCGTACGGTGAACGGGACCCTGAGACCGCCTCCGCTGCGGCTCCGGTGTTCGGTGTGTCAGGAGAGTTGCAGGGCGCGTTGACGGTGTCTGGGCCTGTTGCTCGGCTGACGCCTGGTGCTGCAATGGATGCTGTATGCCTGCAAGTCTTGCAGACAGCGCGGGATGCGACAGCTGCGTTAGGTGGTTTGACTAGCAGGTACCAGAAGAGCTTGGATCGGCTCAGCACCCGCTGAAGGGGCCTCAAGTCAAGGCGCACATACGTGCGGCGCAACCATCTTCAGCCAGAGCTCCAGTTCACATCCCCAGCTAGGTCTGGCAAATGATTTAGCAAGGACCGTTTCGGGGCCAGAAGCGGACGCCTGTGTCGTGGTGTGGGACACCAGCTTCAGGCTGACTGCCGTCATTTGCCCGTCGGTCCCTGATCGACAGCTCGTCGAGCAAGCGGTCATTGGCTTCGGTGCCGCAGCCAAGTTTGCGCGAGAGGTTAGACCGCACCTACTGCGCGACAGACTGGCGAACCATCGACGTTGATGCATTTGAATGTCGTCAGCGAGGCCCTCGCGTTAACGTACATCCCGCAAGCGCAATGTCCTAGCGACTATTAATGCTAGAACTAAGACGACAGCAGAAGCCTGGCCGCGACTCTCGCCTCGAGCGCTGCGGCGGCAGGGATGCCGCAACGGACCAATGTGTCCACCATCGCCGTAAAGTGGGCCGCGAGGTGCGCAACGTCGACGCCTTCGACTTTATCGAAAGACTGATCGATCCAAGTGCAGGCGCGCGTGCCGATACCGTGGTCGATCCAGAACTCGGTGCTTGCTCCGTGCTTGTCCCACCAGGCAGAGATTGCACGCGCCAGGAACGCGACTGGGCCGGCGCGCGGCTCGAGATCGATCAGGTTCATGAACGCCAGCGCAACGAACGTTGAGCCCGCAGCCTGTTCCGCAAGTTCGGTGAGCATTGGCATCACAGGATCAGTTCCGCGCGCCCTCTCAGAAGGTACATAGCATCTCGGGCCTCGGCCCCAGTCATGGCGAGCAAGGAAGAACGCCGCGACTGCGCCAGCCAAGTGAGTTTCTGTGCTCGCCGAGGGTCTCGATACGAGGCGCATCCAAGCTCGAGTGGTCACCAGGCACTCTGCCAGCTGCTCCCGGACCTCGACCACGGTTGTCGACGAAACCGCTGCGTCGTCAAGCCACAGCACGTCAAGCTTGCGCAGAGCCGATCCGGTGGCGTCGAAGAAACGCTCCTCTGGTAGCTGTGCGAGTGGCTGGAAGAGGAACTCGGTCAGTCCGTCGTCATTGCCCCTTGAGATTGCCGCAACAACCGAGGCGCCAAAGTACGCCTCGTTCCACTGGTAAGGCCGCTCGCCAGGTTCCTCGCCAGGGTTGGCGCCGACGCCATTGGCACCGGCCGTCCAGCTCCGATAGTGACGCAGCAGCGCTCCCAGCAGGTCGGCGTGGGCCTTGCCCCACTGCATCTCGGCCAGCGACAACCAAGGCGCAGCGCCTCCCGAGTCAAACCCGTGCGTCGGTGCGGGCGGCCGCGGAAGTGCCTCGTCGGGAGACTCCATCTCCCCAAGGACGATCCGATGCCCAGGCTTGGGCGGGTTCGGTGAAGGGAGGTCGGGCCACTTGGGCTCTTCTGGACCGCCTCGCAACCATGCAAGCTCAAGGGCGACAGCGGCCTGACGCCTCGCCGACTCGTCCGCCTTGCGCGCGTCTTCGCGCGCCTGATGGCGTGCCTGAAAGTCCACCACGCTGTCCCCGAAGCCATCGTCGTCGTACGAAAGCCGGGTGTATGTGCAGGCAACCATACCTAGCCGTGCCAGGGACCGGATAAGTTCGCTGCCGACTTGGCGACCCGCATCCAACTCCCGGCGCAGGGCCGCTGCCATGACGCTGTCGGGGCGAGCACCGAGTTCCAGGAGTCGCGGAAGCTCTTCCTGCCCGGGATCGTCGCGAAGCGACGCGAGCAAGCCCATGGCGGCGATCGCGGCAGGGTTGTAGTGCAGCTGTTTGTAGGGTTCGCCACGTTCCCGTACTGCTTCGCTTGCCACCTGAAGCTGCCGGTGAGCCCACGCGCGATGTGCAGCCTTCAACTCGACGCTGCCATCGCGAAGTAGCAACGTGGCCACGGATAAGCGTGTGAGTTCGTCCCACTTGGTGTCGTCCGTTTCAGCTTCCGTCGCAGCTGGGCTCTCAACCGCCCAAGCCAGGCCTCGGGAAAGCAGCTCCTGCGAGCACGCTACTTGGTTCAGAGCTTGGGAAACCTGGCCTCGCAACACGACCGCCTCGCTTCCCCGAGCGGCTTTCGCCTGCATCCTCGCCACGAGTTGCGCTTCGGCCTCTGGCATGACGTACTCGATCACGCTTCGACCATCGCCGTGCGTGCTTTCGCGGTAGTTCGCTAGATCGAGACAGTTCAGGGCGCTCATCGCGGCAAGCCGGGGATCCGTATAGCCTCGCGAATCATCGTCTGGCTGCCCGATGCGCTCAGCCTCGGCTCGGAGCGCTTGCTGCATTGCAGCACGTACCTCGGAAGGGCCGCGGTACCCGTACTCGTTGAGCACCCTATCCAGCGAGATACGGCGCGAGGGTCGTCGGCGAAGGCTGTCCAGAGTCGCTATCCCCTTGGGCTCCGGGTGAACCCATGCGGCCGGAGTCCTCGAGTTCACTAAGTCGAATCCGTGGCGCTGTCGGTCAAGCGCGAGCAGCTTCGCGGAAGCGGCGAAGGGCCAGAGCGAGTCGCGCGACTTCGGCCAATGCGACAGCATGACGTCGATGGCGACAAGCAAGAACGCTGCGGGGGCAGGTGCTCGTCCCAAAACATCGGCGACAACGGCGGCCATCGCTTCGCCACGCTCGATGCGTTGATGTGCCCAGGCTTCGAGGGCCATGAGAGCCGAGCCTGCGACATGGCTGTCCTGATCTCGAGCCCAGGTGTAGGACCGCAACCACGGAAACTCGCGCAAGCCGTCAGGAAAGGGCACCGCTACTCGGTCGTCGCCGGGATCGCGGCCACGACTTCGCCACCTGACCGCGTGCGCAACGACACCGCGCACGAGCCGCAGGCCATGTTCGGGGCTTGCCGATAGCAGTTCCAAGAAAGGCCTGCGTGCAGGCGACGCCGGGAAATAGTCCAGGTGCCACTGCGAGAAGGGTTCGTGCGCTGAATCTCGATGCCGATCATCGCCCTCAGGCAGCGCGTCCAGGAACAGGTCGGCAAGAGCTGCTGGTGCAGCCTGAGCGGCAGTACCAACGAACGACAGCAGCTCACGGAACAGCACGTGGCGATGCCGGCGGGCGCGAACCGCATTCAGGTAGGCTTCCGCGAGACCGGGGCGCAGCCTGCACCAAGCCAGGAATGCAGTGCGAAGGTCGCTCTCCTGCGATCCGGTCATGGGCAGGTTCGACTTCTGCTGAGCTGCCTGCCACGCTTCTGCAAGTCCGGAAACCTCCGGATGGTTGTTCGCCTCGACCTTGCGCAGCCATGCATACAGCTGCTCGACCACCTGCCCAGACAGCGGTGCATTCCCCAGGAAGGCAAAGCACCAGCGACCGAACAGGTCCACCAGCGACGGCAATGCGCCAACGGGCAACTGGGCCTCCCTCTCGAGCGCCCAGTCGATGATATTGCCCCATGACGGCTCGCTCGGCGCGACGACGTTGCCGGGCCACTGGTCGGCGTCCAACCCCATGGCACGCCATAGCGGTGCCGCCGGCTGGGAGTCGACGGCGATGGCGGTGCGAACGAGCTCGCCCAGCATGGCCCCATCACTGGCGAACAGTATCGCCATGTGTGCATCAAGGAGGCTATGAGCACGTTCGGAGCGGGCGAGGGCGAGGAGGACGCTGCGCCGCCACGAGCCATGCACCTCGGCTGCGCTGACTTGTTCGAGCAGCGATAGCCAGACATCTGCCTGGCTGGCGTCTTCCGCGAGGAGCCGCGCGGCCATTTCAAGGCCGCGAACCAGGCGTGCCGGCGCTGGCGCGCGAAGCGGCAGTGCGTCCAGATGCGTTCGTTCGTCTTGAAGCAGGCATCCGATCGCCCAATCCCGCAGGACATCATGAGCGAACTCAACATGGACTGCGGTCACCTCGCGCAGCGCGCCGCTAGTGATCAGCGCATCGACTGTCGCACCCGGCGTTTCGCCGATGTCCAACCGCGAAGTGGACGTCAAGGACTGGACGGCAAGCGACCGCAGAAGGCGCCTGCGATCGCGGCGGCCGGCCTCTGGCCCGTCACCACTGCGCCACCACTGCGCCGCCATCTGTGCTTCGCTGTGCGGCGAGGCCGCATCTGCGCCTTCCAATCTCGCCAACCGGTCAAGCCGGTACAGGTTCCGCACCAGCTTCTCGGCAGGGTGCCCCGGCCGCAGCAGCACCGCCAACGCAGGGTCGGCAGACCGCAGTTCCGAGACTTCGTCGTCGACGAGGTCCGTGATGACCAGCGGGGGAGCCTGGCCGAGCGCATCCAACGCCTCCCGCGGCAACCAATCTCGCGCTTCAGTATCGAAATCGATGCGCGCGGTGGCCACGACACGGAAGCCCTTCACGGCAGCTGCGGCGCGCAGAAGGTCCAACACCGTTGCGCGCTGGTACGCGCTTTCGAAGCGGTCGATTCCGTCAATGAAGAGCGTCCCCCCGCCGTCACCGGCAAGGTCGGCGAGGAGCTCAGAAGCACTGGCATCGCAGCCCAGCAAGCTCTGCAGCGCGACCCAGCCGCCGCCTGACAGGCGACTTGGCGAGACGACGACGACGCGCGACTCGGTGGCGATGCGCTGGGCGATGTCCTTCAGGACCCCGGACTTGCCAACGCCGGGTGCGCCACGGATCTCCAGGTACCGGCCATGTCCGAACGCCGCGTCGGCAACCTCGGCATACCGGCTGCGATCGAGTGACACGCCGCGCACATCGAGCTTGATGCCCGACAGCACCCCGTCGGCCATTTCAGCCAAGCGCTCGCGCGCAGCGTGTAAACGCCTGTCGCCTGACAGTCGAAAGTCGCGCTCGCTGGTGATCTTGACGCGCAGCGTGCTGGCATCGATGTCGCCACCGGCCGCGTCGACCTCCAGCGCGATCTGCTGCAGCGCGTCCCACAGCTCGCTCGCGCGGGTGCGCTGCAGCGGGACGAGCAGTGCGGCGCTGCGCTCGCGCGCGTAGAGCGCACACATGGATCCCGCTTGCTCGAAATCAAAGGCCAGGACCTGGAAACGCCGCAAGAGCCGCCAGACCGCGCGGTCATCGGTGGGCTCGTTAACCTTAGCCATGTTGCCGCGGAAAGCCTCGACGAACTCTCGCATCGAGCGGTGCGAGACCCGGGGCAGGTTCAGTCGCTGAAAGAACTCAGCAGGGTCCTGATAGTCGCGGGCCCACTTCAGCACCTCCTGGATGTGCTGGTCGATCTTGGTGGTGGTGCGGGCGATCGCGACTGCCAGCTCGTAGCGCTGGGTGTCGAAAGCAGGTTTGCGAGCCGCGCGGACTGCGAAGGCGACGACGTCGGTGAACACCGTGTCGCTGGCCGTGAAGTCGATGGTGCGCTTTGCCTGAACCTCCAGAGTGGCGGGCTGGCCGCCGGCCGCGATGCCGGTGACGATGACGTCGTCCATGGGGTGATCGAGCGTCGCTCGCTGGAAGGCTACGCGCGCGACAACAACACCGGGAAGTCCGCGTGCCTCGCCGCCTGACAAGAGTGGCAGCAGGTACTGCGCGCCGACATGCGACTCCAGCCGAGCACCTGCAGGGCCAGCGGCAGCGGGGCTGGCCGGTCCTGGTTCAGAACCCGGATCGCGGCGCTGACGCGACTGCTTGGTGGTCGCTGCCTTTGCGCTTTTGGACGGTGCCCCACTGGGGGCAGGTCGCGCGCTCTTGCGCGAAGTTGCCATGGTTATAGCCAGTTCGTTTTCTGCCACCAGTACAAGTCCCTACCTGCACAACGACTAGGGCATTATGAGCGGTTGAATGAGCGGGACAGGAGGGGAACTGTTCGACCGTCTCCTGACTGACGACGTAGTCCTGTGATTGTCTGAACTTGATGCCCACGTTCAGTTGCTTGTCCGCGTCGCTCCAGAAGAGTGACTGGCAAGGGCCGATGCTGTCTTCGCCGCAAGGACTGCCCCAATGCGGAAGGCCTGTGCGCTGCACTCGTGCGTTGGCGCCGCGGCCACCGGCCGCATGCCAGCGGCAAGTCTCGCCTGTCCGTCGAACCGTCGCTTTGCCGTTGCTTGGGTACCTTCAGTCGAAGCGGACTGCCAAGCAGTGTCGCGCCCGGTGGATGGGGTTGAGTTGTCGACGCTTAGCCCGAAATCGCTCGCGGATTCACCGGCACTTGATCGCGATCTCGGCACCCGGTCTGCGCCTTGAGGTAAGACGAACGGCCACTTAGAAGCGCAGTGCGGACCGCAGCAGTACACGGCGCGGACGTCTGCTATCGCTGCATTGCAAGCTGCCAAAAGGCAGCTACGAGCGACTGCTTTGGGCGCACTGCCGCCATCTAAGGTTTTCCGCTGATTGTCGGAAGTCAGCCTGCAGCAGTCACTGGGCCTGCCGCTTAAATCCCAAAAAGTCTCAACCACATATCACCCTCCTGAATCTGCCCCGCCAACACAGGCAGGCTCACTCATAGGCCAATCGTCCCCGCTAACGATTGGTCATTTTTTTAGCCCCACTTCAGGAGTTCCCATGCGACCTTGTACTTACCCTTTAGATGACTTCGCAGGCTTTGCCTTCGCTATGTGCTGTGGCGCCCTGTTGGCCCTCGCCCTGACAAGCGATCTGCATAACCGGCAAGAGCGCGTCAGTCATGCCCATCGATGACGAAGACGATGAACTGTGGAATCGCAACGATCCGCCGGACGGCAACGCCGATCGTGAGGACCGTGACACCTCATCGCACCAGGCGGGCGGCGCCTCCTCTGTGCCGCAGCGCTGCCCCAATTGCAGTGCCACGCGCATCGAAAGCCGTCACCTGGGGCGTCGCGTTCTGGGCACGGTTGGCTGTGCGGCCGGCGCGGCAGGAGCTGCCTCGCGCACCTGGGCCAGCGTCGAACTAGGCATCGCCGTAGGAGCCGGCACCGCCGGACCGCCCGGCGCCGTCATAGGCGCAGCCGTAGGCGCCATCGCCGGCACAGTGCTCAGCGCCTTGGGCGGTGCGGCGGCGGGCTGCTCACTCGGCGTTCGCCTGGGCGATGTCGCAGACACGCACTTGCTGAAGGACCTGCGCTGCCTGGCGTGCGGGCATTGCTTCAGCCGTACTGCCGGAGAGGGCGGTTCGGCACAACCGTCCGACTGAGAAAAGACTCTTCGCGCTTGTCCGTGCCACTGGTCCCGCCAGTTCCAGGCATGTCGCCGTTTCCCCTCTTTCGACTCTTTCGACTCTTTCGCCTCAGCGCCACCTTGGCCTGACGGCTTTCGTTCGTCCTCTGTTACCTGACCCTTCCCATGGCACATCTCATCGACACCATGGCCTACACCGGCCAAACACCGTGGCACCAGCTCGGCAACGCGCTGCCAGCCAAGCAATCCATCGAGACCTGGACCCTGGCCGCCGGCATGGACTGGTCCATTCACGAAGCGCCCGTGCGCTACATGGCGGTAGACCCTCAATCCGGTACTGCCGGGCTTTATGGCGAAGCCCGCGAGTTTCCCGAGCAGAAGGTGCTCTACCGCAGCGACACCAAGGAACCTCTGTCTGTAGTTGGGACGCGCTACCAGGTGGTTCAGCCACGCGAAGTTCTCGAGTTCTACCGGGACCTCACGGAACTCTCCGGCTATGAGCTGGAGACCGCTGGCGTGCTCAAGGCCGGCCGCAAGTTCTGGGCCCTGGCCCGCACCGGCAAGTCGGTAGCGCTCAAGGGGAACGATGTGGTCAACGGCTATCTACTGCTGGCCACGTCTTGTGATGGGACGCTTGCCACAATGGCTCTGCCCACTACTGTGCGGGTGGTCTGCAACAACACCCTCTCCATCGCCTTGCGCGAGATGGGCAGCACCGCCGTGAAGGTGCCGCACCGCTCGAGCTTCGATGCCCAGGCAGTGAAACGCCAGCTCGGCATTGCCGTGTCTCAATGGGACAGCTTCATGTACCGCATGAAGACCCTGGCCGAGCGCAAGGTGAAGACCCATGAGGCCATGAACTACTTCCTCAAGGTAGTCTGCCAGACCGAAGACCGCGCCCCCTCGTCTCTCGGCCTGACCAACGAGCGTGCATTGAAGAAGATCCAGTCGCTCTACGAAGGCCAGGGCCGGGGCGCTGAACTGCAAGCGGCCAAGGACACCGCGTGGGGCCTTCTGTGCGCGGTCACCGAGTTCGTGGATCACGAAAAGCAGGCCCGCAGCCGGGACAACCGGCTGGACAGCGCCTGGTTTGGCCAGGGCGCCTTGCTGAAACAACGCGCTCTTGATCACGCCCTGCAACTCGTGAGCTGAGCTCCGATCACCCTTCTCTCTTCTCTACCACCTCTTCCACCCCACCGCATATAAGCCCCGACCCGGAAACGGATCGGGGCTTTTGCCGTCAGGGGCTGGACGACCTCTTCGGAAAGGAATCCCATGGATCCTCTTGTCATTCCTGCTGGTGCAGCATCCGTACGTCGCGCGCCCGCGCTGCGGCTCGTCAAAACGCAATCGCTTGATCGCGCACATTGGCTAGCCGTGCGCGAACGCGGCATCGGCAGCTCTGACGCCGCCGCCGCGGTGGGGCTGTGCCCTTACAAGTCTCCGCTGCAACTGTGGATGGAGAAAACCGGCCGTGGCGGCGCCCTGCCCCAAACCGACCCACGAGATGACACCAGCCCCATGTATTGGGGCACCCTGCTCGAGCCCATCGTGGCCGCGCACTACACGCGGCGCACGGGTCTGCGGGTGCGCCGCATCAACGCGGTATTGCAGCATCCCGATCAGCCCTGGATGCTCGCCAACATCGACCGAGAGGTCATGGGAGCACCGGATGTGCAGATCCTGGAATGCAAGACCGTTGGCATCTATGGCGCACGCGCCTGGGACGAGGGCGTTCCGGAGTCTGTGCAACTGCAAGTCCAGCACCAGTTGGCAGTGACAGGGAAGCAGGCGGCCGATGTAGCCGTGCTGATCGGTGGGCAGGAACTACGCATCCACCGCCTGGGGCGCGACGACGCGCTCATCGCCAACCTCGTGGCCCTCGAGCGGGTGTTCTGGGAGCACGTCGAGCGCGACACCCCGCCACCGGTGGACGGCTCGGCCTCCTGCGACGTGGCATTGCGGGCGCTGTGGCCCCGCGATGACGGACAGGTCATCGACTGGCGGGACGACAGCCGCATGGGGGCGCTCTTCGCGGACCTGCTCGCCGTGCGGCAAACGCTGCGCGACCAGACGCAGCAGGAGGCACTCATCAAACAGGCCATCCAGCAGCGCATGGGCGATGCCAGCCGGGCGCTGTTCGAGACGGGCGAGGTGACGTGGCGACGGTCGCAGGACAGCCAGGCCATCAACGTGGATCGTCTGCGACGCGAAGCGCCCGAGACCGCCCTGTCCTTTACCGAAACGCGACCCGGCACACGTCGCTTCAACGTGGTGGCGCGTGGCGAATAAAGGTATTTCCCTCCGCCTGCCCGCCCACTCATTCCAAACAAACAAGCGAGCCCGCAAGGCACGCAGGAGATTTCCCATGCTCAAAGGCTTGGCCTTGACCCCGCCCATTGTGGGGCGGATTTCCATCGGCAAGGTGGTGGAACGTGGCGGCAAACGGTTGCCGGAAAAGGATGACGAGTTCACGCTGACCAGCCAAGTGCAATCCCACGGCACCTGGGTTCCCCATCCGCTCAACGAGACCCTGCGCCAGGCTCGACGACGGGCGCAAGCGAAGGATCGGAAAGAAGACCCGTCCGGCAATGACCGCTCAGTCAAGCTGCGCAGCATTCCGGTACGGCTGCTGTTCGACGACCCGGACCTGAGTCTGCGGTCGGCCTACACCCTCTTCGATCGCAGCACGGGCCGACCGCTGTGCGTGGGCAATGGAGACACCTGCAAACGGGTGGCCGCAGAGGGTATCCAGAGCCAGCCCTGCCCGTCCCCGAAGAGCTGCGGCTGGTCCGAGGGGCGTTGCAAGCCCTTCGGCCGCCTGAACGTTCGGGTAGGTGACGACGACGATCTTGGCAGCTTCGTGCTGCGCACCACGGGTTTCAACACCATCCGCACGCTTGCCACGCGACTGCGGTACTTCCATGCGGCATCCGGGGGCAAGCTCTCGACGCTGCCGCTGGAGCTACGGTTGCGTGGCAAGTCCACACAGCAGTCTTTCGGGACCCCGATCTACTACGTCGACCTGACGGTACGCCACGGCATGGGTCTTACGGAGGCGGTCGCGCTCGCGCGTACGGAGTGGGAAGCCCGACGGGCAGCAGGGCTGGATCAGGCAGCGCTGGATGCGCAGGCCCGGCATGGCCTGTCGCTCGGGGCCTTCGAGGAATCGGCGGAAGAGGCAGGCACCATCGTGGAGGAGTTTTTTCCGCCCATGGAGGGTGACGTAGTCGGGAGCAGACCTGTTCCGCAGGCGCCCCTTCCGCCCAGGACGAGAACACGGACCAAATCGGGCCAGCCACCTGCGCCTGCCCCGTTGGGAGAGCGACTCGCACGCAAGGCGGAGGATGCCGGCATCCGTCTGGAGGATGCGCCATGAAAGGACTTCAGCACGGCTTTGTGGCAGGGCTTCGGTTTACCGGTATGCCGCAGTTTCGAGCGGCATCTGGCGAGTATGTAGACCTTCCGCCAGAGCCTTGGGGCACCGGCGTGCCGATGGATGCGCTTTGTGTCGCCCAGTGCATCGCCTTGGCGGGCTATGACGCCAAGGCAGGCCTGGCGGCACCGCCGTTCGCGCTCACCGGCCCGCACGCGTTGCAGTCATGGCTGAGCTCGAACTGTCCGCGCCATCAGGTAGAGGCCAATCCTGCTTCGAGCGACCGTCCAGCCGCAATAGGCAGCGCGGTCCAACGCGCCCTCTGGGCCGATGGCCTGGCGCTCCTGCAATTGCAGCCAGCTCGCGGTGGCAGCGTACGCCGGTGGGCACTCATCACGGGGGTGGAATGGCGAGCGCATGGCCAAGGCAACGACGAAATCAAGAGCCTACTGCTGTTGGATCCTGCGGAGCCTTGGGTGTGGGCGTGCGGTCACAACGCGCGCTTGTCTCTGGCGGCGCAAAGCTGGGGGCCGGGCCGAGCCTGCTACCGCTGGGTGTCGTTGGGAGGAGGTCTGCAGCCCGTCCGGATCGCGGGGCTGGTCACGATGGTTCCCGTTTCCCCGCCCCCTTCGGCGGCTTGAGCAATGTCCACGGTTCGACATCAAGCGCCTTGGCAAAGCGCTCGATGTTGGACAGGGCCACATTCCAGCGAGAGCGTTCCACCGACGACACGTAGGTGCGGTCCAACTCGCATTCGAGCGCCAGCCGCTCTTGCGACCACCCCTTCTCCACCCGCAGCAGGCGGATCCAGTACGCGAGCACATCACGGACGTTGTCACCGTCAGGCAGTGAAGTGGGTGGAGTGGGCTTGGCAGACACCACGCAAGAATGTCGATTTGATACATTTGCATCTACGGTGTTTGCTTCACATATCGGAGCGTGTTCTTAGCGTCAAAGCGGAATTGCGCGATACGCCAACGGGCATCGTTTCCGGGCAGTGGCTTGTTCGGCGGGCGAGCCCCTGCCCGGCTCTGAAACAACAACATGGGAGTGAATTGATGGAAAGCAGTAACGACCAGGCCAACGCGGGCTGGTACTACGAGCGCGCGGGCCAGAAGATGGGCCCTCTGCCATTGGCACAGATGGCCGCACTGGCGTCCAAGGGCGTGCTGTCGTCGTCCACGCTGGTATGGCGCAGTGGCCTGTCAGGCTGGGTGCCGCTTGAGCGCACCGAGTTGGTGGACTTCCTGGGTGCCGCCCCCTCCTCCGCCGCCGCGGTATCACAGGCCGCCACCCCTACATGGACACCAGCGCCCGCACGAGCAACAGACCGGGAGCCGCAGTCGGCCCAGGACATGCCGGCTGAGGTTAGGGGCTGGTGCTGGGGCGGCTTTCTACTGAGCTGGATTTGGGCGATCCGCTTTCGCTTCTGGTGGGGCCTGTTGGCCCTTGTACCTTGGGCGGGCATCGGAATGATGGTCTACCTTGGGATCAAAGGCCGGGAACAAGCCTGGCGCCGTGGTTCCTGGGAAAGTGCGGAGGTCTTCAACCAGGTGCAGCGCCGCTGGTCTGTCGCTGGCGTCTGGCTGCTGGTGCTCGCAGCCATCGGTGGCGGGATCTACGGGTTTATGCAGGCTCAAGAAGCGGACTGGGCGTCCAGGCCTGCGGTGCTTCAAGAAGAGACCGCCCCTGTTCCCGGTGGCGACCGCATTACCGAAAAGCAGATGTACGACGCGCTGGCCGTTCCGGCCGTGAACGACGACAACAGCGGCTCCAACCATGACATCCCATCCCTTGCTCAGGTCGAAAGCACACGGTACCAGACCCGTGGGGGCAGCCTTGTGGTTCAGGGGGACAGCACCACCGGCCGGCAGTTGTTGCTCAACGGTCAGCCTGTACCCAAGATGCGCGAGGATTTCGTGACGCTGGTGTCCGTGTATAGCTATCAGGACCGCGATACGGCTGTGGTGACTTATGCCTGCGCCGGCTCCATCTGTGGCTGGACGTCGTTCGCGCTTGTGGAGGTCTTCCCCAACGGGCAGTTCTCGGTGCTGGCCAACGACCAACTCACGATCGAAATGGATGGCGCCGTGCCTGATGTCGCGATCCAAAACGACGGCAGCCTGAGTATCTCCTTCCAAGGCCATCAGGGCCGCGAGCAGTGGCGTTACGCCAAGGGCCAGCTCACCAAGCAGTGACATCGCGCGACGCGATATCCGGAGGCCGGCTTCGCCCGGTCTCTCCTTCCATTCAAGAGGATCTCATGGACCAGAACCACAACAATCAATCACACAGGCATGGAGCGAACGTTCCCCCGGATCTACCGGGCCACGTGCCGCCTCCACTTCCACAGCGTACTGCCAACTCAATCTCTGGCCGAGCCAGCGAAGAGGCTCCTAAGCGATCTATCCCCGTGCACAAGATCGTTCACAACTTCGACCAACTGAAGCAGGATCCCAAAGGATGGGTCCAGGCACTGCCGCTGTGGCGCAAAGTACTCCTCGGCGCTGGTGCCGCATGGCTTGCGGTGTGCCTCCTGCTGAGCGTCGTGGGATCGTTCGGCGGTGTCCCATCGGACGTGGAGCACGAGGCCATCGCGAAGTGGGCCGAGCGCTGGTACGTGAAGAAGCCCAATTACGAGGTCACCAACAGCTATGAACGCAAGCGCGATGGCGAAACCTATCATTACCAGGAGTTCTCGCTCACACTGAGCACTGGGCGTGTCCTGAACCATGGCGTGATCTATCACCAGCGGGGCGACCGGTGGTACTGGGAGTACTTCAATCCGACAGCTAGGAGATGATCAAATCTGACACCGGTTCGATGGCACCGTAAAGTGTTTGCGAGAACGACGTCACTCAGCCGGTCGACGGTGGCGCAATCCGCACATCTAGTCTCTCCTTTTGAGGAGAGACTAGATGTATTTTTTTTGCCGGTGCTGAGGCACACACATTTTCTGAATCGTTCCGGCTGTTCTAGACGACCCTAAGCCATTGGGAATGTATCGGAGGAGCAACGTGATCACCCGCCCGAACCGATAGAGCGGAGCCGACTTGGACATAGATCTGACCTTCCCGGCACAGAGATTTCGCTCATCATGCGACATGCCCGATTGCTGAGATTTCACCTTCTAATCAGAGGATCATCTCCAAGTCCGACCGCGGCACCGCCTCAGCGCACGCCTTCACCATCGATCCGAGTGCCTGCTTGGCGTCGTGGCCTGCCTTCAGGCGCTACTACCAGTGTTTCCGCACCAGCGATGCAGGACCAAAGCCCAGTCGCAACTGTGGACGCTACCGAGAGGCCTTCGTACCTATGGCTATGCAGCAATGGTCGTGTACGTCCGCGGAACGGGTGCAAGCTTTGGCACGCGCGACGCCTTACGCTCATCTATCGAGCGCCAAGACTATGCCGAAGTCGATCAGTGGAGCGTCGAGCAACCGTGGCGCGATGTCAGGCCCGTTGCTCAAGTCAGAACCCAAACTCCCGCCAAAACACACTGGCCGCCGCACGCACAAAGCGCAGGCCCGGCGCCTCGGGCGCTGCGGAGATGGTGACCGCGCCGCGCCAAGTGTGCTGGGCTAACGCGTCTTGATCGCCCTCCGTCACCTCAAGCAGCACGCGGTACACCGGCAGCTCGGGGTAAAGCGCGCCCTGCTTTTCGCGAACCTGGACGCTGCCGCCGAAGGCGTTGGCTAGCACCGGTTCGCCCAGGGTGCGCGAAGCATCGCGGTCCATCGCGGCCACACGCACGCGGGCCACCGGGCCCGAGGCACCCTCGGCAATGAAGATGCCGCTGTCGCCCAAAGCGATACGGTGCACCACCGTCGCCTCCACATATGTCACCACCTGGAAGGCGTCGGTGCCCACCACGCGGCCCAGCGGCTCGCGCCTAGCCAGCCAATCGCCGGGGGCGAGGTCGGGATCCACATCGCGCAGTACGCCGGCCACGGGCGCGGTGGGGGTATAGCGATCCACATCGGCGGCCACGGCCTCCCGCTCGGCCTGGGCGGTGATCTGCCGGTCGTTGAGCACCTGCCAGTCACGGCGCAGCTCAGCGTCGAAGCCGGCTGTCGCGGACTGCAGTGCAAGCTGGGCCGCACGCGCGTCGCTCTGTGCGGCACGCGCCTGCAACTGTGGCGACTGTAGGATGAACACGGTGCTGCCCGCCGGCACCGAGGCGCCTTCGCGCAGCGGCAGCGCCACCAACTGGGCCTGCTCGGGCGCGTAGGCTACCCACTGCGCACGCGGCTGCAGCACACCCGTGGCGTGCAGCGGCACCGGCCAGGGCACGACGAACAGCGCGAGGAAGGCCAGCGCCAGCACGGCACTCACGCGTGCGCGGTGGCTGCGGCGGATGGCGCCAGCGCGCTCTCGCCAGGCCGACAGCTCCGACCAGAACGGCCGGGCCACGAACCACACGATCTCCACCAGGAACAGCAAGATGCCCACCGCCTTGATGAAAAAGTGGTACACCAGCGCGGCTATGCCAAGGAACAGCACCAGCCGGTAGATCCAGGTAGCCCAGGCGAAGGCGATGAGGCCGGCCCGGCGCGCGCGCGGCACGTCCTCGGGCGGCGGCTCGCCCAACGTGAACAGCACTTCGCGCAGGTGCCAGCGGGCCAGCGCGAACGAGCGGTTGTGCAGGTTGGGCATGCCCAGGAAATCCGACAGCAGGAAGTAGCCGTCGAAGCGCATGAACGGGCTGGCGTTGATGGCGATGGTCGAGACCCAGGTGGTGGTCGAGAGCAGGAAAGCGATGGCCTTGGGGCCGCCCTCGGGCAGCCATACCCAGGTCAACGTGGCCCACACGGCGATGGTCAGCTCGGTGAGGATGCCGGCGCCCGCCACCTTCAGGCGCTGGTCGCGGCGGGTGAGCTTCCACACCTCGTTGGTGTCGGTATAGGCCACGGGCCACAGCACAAGGAAAGCCACGCCCATGGTGGGCACGCGGCAGCCGTAGCGCTTGGCGGTGAGGCCATGGCCCAGCTCATGCAGGATCTTCACCGCCACCAGGGTCACGCTGTAGGCGGCGAAGCCCTCCCAGCTCAGCATGTCCACCGCCGTGGCGGCGAACACGTCCCAGGCGCGGTACACGCCCACGCCGCCGGCCACGGCCGCCAATAGGGTAATGCGCCAGAACATGGCGCCGAACAGGAAGGCCAGGCGAGGCGTCCAACGGTCGAGCCAGCGGTCGGGGAACACCAGCGGGATGCGGAAGAATAGGTAGTTGTGTAGCAGCCACTGGCCTATGCCGCCGCGCCGCTTGGTCAGGCGCGCGGCCAGCAACGCGGCACTGCCCGGCGCCACCTGCAGCAGCTCGTTGCCCAACAGGAACTGCGCGAGTTGCTCCACGTCCTCGGGCTCCACGTGCAGCGTGGTGTCGCGCGCGATCTCTTCGGCGATGCGGTTGGGCGAATCCAGGTGCCAGCGGCGCAGGATCTCGAAGCTCGCCCAGTCAAGCTGGAAGAACAGGTTGCGCACCGGGTCGTGCAGCGTCCAGCTCGGCTGGCCGTCCTGCAGCGGTGGCCCGTCCAGTAGGTCGATCTCCTCGCGCAGCGGCGGAAGCGATTTGGTGCCGGCCATCACAGCGCCAGATATTGGCGGATGCTGGCCAGCGGCCGGCGAAAGATCCAGTAGCCAAGCACCGTCCACTCGCCCTGCATCTTGGCCGTACCCTTAAGGCCCACGCGCTGCTCGGTGGGTGCGTCTAGCGTGGCACGCAAGCGGTAGGCGTAGGTGTTGTCCGGGCGCAGCACGGCGTCATGCCCCAGGTAGCGCAGCCGCCCTTCGATGGCCGCGAACGGGTTGGACGATAGGTACAGCCGCACCGGCGCGCCAAGCGCCAGCGGAATCGCGTCGCCCACCGCCACCCAGGCCTCCACCTCGGCTTCGTTGCCCTGGGCGATGCGCATCACCCGCTCGCCGGTCTGCACCGGCCGGCCGATCCATTCGGAGGGCTCGTCGAACAGGGCGATGCCGTCCTTCGGCGCGGCCACATGCGCGCGCTCGAACTGGCCACGCAAAAATTCAGCCTCGGCACGCTTTTCACCGATGCGCCCGGCCAGTGTGGCCAGTTGCCCCTTGGAGCGATTGTCGCCCAGCGCCATCTGCGCAAGCTGACGGTACTCGGCTTCGGCGGTGAACAGCGCCTGCTGCGCCACCTCCAGCCGGCTGGCGATCGGCGCCTCCTCGAAGCTGAACAGCGGTTGCCCTTTCTTCACCGCCTCGTTGGGCTGTACGTGGAACTGGGCAATCACCCCGTCCAGCGGCGCGCGCAGCACCGCCGGGTGGGCTGGCACCAACTCGCCCGGCGCCAGCACCGACAGGCGCACAGGTACGCACAACAGCAGCGCTGCGGCCAGGGCCACCTGCTGCGGGCGGCGCGTCCACCACGGACCCGTCCGCCGACGCATCTGCCAGCGCTGGCGCCACTGGCGCCACGACAGCGGGTTGGGCTTGGTGAGTGCGCGCCAGGCGTGCTGCCAGGTGTGCATCCATTCCTGCAGCAGCGCCTGCTGGGGCGGCGTGAACGGATCAGCACCGGCCAGCAGTAGGCCACCGCGTGCCACACCGTGCGCCTGAGGCATCGCCAGCGGCAGCCACAGCGCGTGCGCGGGCCACCACTCGCTCCAGGATGCAACCAGCTCGGGCGGCAGCGAAGCGGCCTCCAGCGCACGCGGCTGCGGCCCGTGGGGCGTAGGGGGCTGCCCAGGCAGGGTAGGCTGCGGCGGCGCGGCGGCCACCTCGGCATCGGCCTGGGCCAGGTGCCCGGCCACGCGCTGCAGCCAGTGGGCATAGGGTGCGTTGGCCTCGGGCTGTACGACGCCCGAAAGCGCCTCCACCCCGCGGCCCTGAAACCACAGTGCCGCCTGCCGGTAGGCGGCCAGCTGGCGCGTGTCGTTCACCAGCAGAAAGGCCAGTTCCGCTTCGGTCGCAGCAGCCCGCGCGCGATGCGCCAGTTCGATCAGCGCCACCAAAGGGTTGGCGCCTGCGCCGCTTGGCGCTGGCGCGCCCACTTCACTCACCATGCGTTCACGCTCCGCCGTTCAACCATCATGCACGCAACCGTTCCAGCGTGCCATGCGCACCGCGTGCGTGTGCGGCATGGCGCAGCTTCTCCGATAGGCCGGCGCGGCCTTCAGCCACCGGGCGGGCATCGCCCTGCGCACCCACCCGCACACGGAAGGTGGTCGTCACTTCGCGGCCTTGACCGTCGCGTGCAGTCACTTTCAGTACCAATTCGCCGGTAAAGCCTGCGGGCGCTTGCACTTGCAGCTTGCCGGTCTTGCCATCAAAGCTCATCCAGTTCGGCAGCGGGCGGCCATCGGCCAGCGTCAGGGAGAGCGCCACCACCGCATCGGGGTTGGTGTGGCCAAAGGCGTCGGGCGGAATCACCATGGTCACTGGCACAGCAGAGACCAGCGCCGCGTCGGCCACACCGCGCAACAGCACCAGGGCGTCGCCCTGTCCGAGCGCGGGCAGGATGACGGCGCGGAAGCCGCCACCCTCCGCCGGAGTGGTGAGCGTACGCTGCGGACCCTCGCCGAAGAAGTTCGGGGCAACCGGCGGGCGCGGCAGGCCGGAGCGCAAGGAGCCGGTGTCGAATCCAGAGATCGGGTTAGGCGCGATCGGCGAATCCCCCGGCAGGCCCGGGCCGGAACCGGCGCCTACCCCGGATCCGCTCTGCACGAACTGGATCGTGGGCGGAGCCACTGGCGTCGGGTCGGACACCACCAGCGGTGCAGCCGGCAGCTGGATCAGCTCGGGAGCCGGTGCAGCAGCCTGCGGCGGCGGTACATCGGGTGCCACGGTGAAGGACAGTACACCGGAGGGGATCGACACATTCCCAGCCGCATCTATCTGGCGCACCACGATAGTCTTGCCGCCGCTGCCGGCCAGGCCCACGCTGGTGCTGACGCCTGTAGCCCAGGTGGTGCCACCGTCGGTGGAGTATTGCCACGTGGCACCCGGCTCCAGGCCCGAAACGTTCACCGTGCCGTCCGCCGTGATGCCGTCGCCCGGCGTGCTCGTATCGTTGGCCAGCGCAATCACCGGAGCGCCCGGTGCCGCGGTATCGACCGTGAAGCTAAGCACGGTGGGCTGGGACACATTGCCGGCCGCATCCGTCTGGCGCACACCGATGGTCTTGGCGCCGTCGCCGGTAAGCGTCATGCTGGTGCCGGTCCCCGCCGTCCAGGTGGTGCCACCGTCGGTGGTGTATTCCCAGGTGGCGTTCGGCTCCAGCCCGGCCACGTTCACTGTGCCGTTGCTGGTCAGGCCGTCGCCGGCCACACCGGTGTCCGCGGCCAGGGCCAGCGTGGGCAGCGTCGCTGCCGTATCGATGATCACCGTAGTTCCCGTAGACGCCACCGACACATTGCCGGCCGGGTCCGTCACCTTGGCCGTAACGGTGTGCACAGCGTCGCCTAGCGTGCTGCTGGTAATGCTCCACTGGCCCAGGTTGTTAGCCGTGGTGGTGCCCAGCACCGTAGTGCCATTGGTGTCGTACAGCACCACCGTGCTGCCCGCTTCGGCCGTGCCCGTGAAGGTGGGCGTCTGGTTGCGGGTGATGCCGTCGCCGGCGATACCCGTGTCACTGCCCGCTGCCAGTGCCGGCGCGGACGGCGCCTGCGGCAGGCTGGTGTCCAGCGTGAACGGAAGCACGGCCGGCTGCGACGGGTTGCCCGCGGTGTCGATCTGGCGCACGAACAGCGTCTTGGCGCCATCGCCCGTCAAGATGACGCTGGTGCCAATGCCTGCGGTCCAAGTCGTGCCGCCATCCAGCGAGTATTCCCAAGTGGCGCCCTGCTCCAGTCCGCTCACGTTCACCGTGCCGTTGCTGGTAATGCCATCCCCCTGCGCACCGGTGTCGACGGCCAAGGCCACCGTCAGCGCCGCAGGTGCCGTGGCGTCGATGGTCACCGTGGTGCCGGTGGAAGTCACAGACACATTGCCCGCCGGGTCCGTCACCTTGGCGGCAACGGTGTGCGCACCGTCGCCCAGCGTGCTGCTGGTAATGCTCCACTGGCCCAGGTTATTGGCCGTGGCGGTGCCCAGCACCGTAGTGCCATTGGTGTCGTACAGGGTCACCGTGCTGCCCGCTTCGGCCGTGCCCGTGAAGGTGGGCGTCTGGTTACGGGTGATGCCGTCGCCGGCGATACCCGTGTCGCTGCCCGTTGCCAGTGCCGGCGCGGACGGCGCCTGCGGCAGGCTGGTGTCCAGCGTGAAGTTCAGCAGCGTGGCTTGCGAGGCATTGCCTGCCGTGTCGATCTGGCGCACGGACAGCATCTTGGCGCCGTCGCCCGTCAAGGTGACGCTGGTGCCGGTACCTGCGGTCCAAGTCGCGCCGCCATCCAGCGAGTATTGCCACGTGGCTCCCGGCTCCAGGCCTGTCACGTTCACCATGCCGTTGTTGGTGATACTGTCACCCGCAATGCCGGAGTCCAGCGCCAGCGCCACAGTGGGCGCTACCGCTGGCGTGGTGTCCAGCGTAAAGGCCAGCATGGCGGATGGCAGGGACAGGTTGCCTGCGGCGTCGGTCTGCCGCACGGACAGCGTTTTAGCGCCGTCGCCGGTCAAGGTGACACTGGTGCCCGCTCCAGTGATCCAGGTGGTGCCGCCATTGGTGGAGTATTCCCAAGTCGCACCCGGTTCCAGCCCGGTCACGTTCACCGTGCCGTTGCTGGTCCGGCTATCACCTAGCACGCCAGTATCGTCAGCCAATGCCAACACAGGAGCGGCGGCCGTGATGTCGATGGTCACCGTGGTGCCGGTGGAAGCCACCGAGACATTGCCAGCCGGGTCTGTCACCTTCGCCGTGATGGTATGCGCGCCTTCAGCCAGGGTGCTGGTCGTGATGCTCCACTCGCCCAGGTTGTTGGCCGTCGTCGTGCCCAGCACCGTGGTGCCATCGGTGTCGTACAGCGTCACTGTGCTACCCGGTTCAGTCGTGCCGGCGAAGGTGGGCGTGGTCACATTAGTGGTGCCATCGCCGGCCGCGCCGCTATCGCTGACCGGGGCCAGTATCGGAGCCGCGGGCTGCTGCGGCAGACCGGTGTCCAGCGTGAAGTTCAGCAGCGTGGGCTGAGATAGGTTGCCCGCTGTATCGATCTGGCGCACTGACAGCGTCTTGGCGCCATCACCGGTGAACGTCACGCTCGTGCCAACGCCATGGTTCCAGGTGGCGCCGCCGTCGATGGAGTATTCCCAGGTAGCGCCCAACTCCAGGCCGGTCACGTTCACCGTGCCGTTGCTGGTGATGCGATCCGTGCTGGAAGCACCGGTGTCCGCTGCCAGGGCCAGCACAGGGGCGGCAGCCGGCGTGGTGTCCAGTGTGAAAGCTAGCGTGGCCGATGGCTGGGACAGGTTGCCTGCCGCGTCGGTCTGCCGCACGGTCAGCGTCTTGGCACCGTCGCCGGTCAAGGTGACGCTGGTGCCCGCTCCAGTGATCCAGGTGGCGCCGCCATCCAGCGAGTATTCCCAGGTCGCACCCGGCTCCAGGCCCGTCACGTTCACCGTGCCGTTGCTGGTGCGGCTGTCGCCCGGCACGCCGGTATCGGCGGCCAGCGCCAGCGC
>JAEWPH010000278.1 GCA_023460715.1 Pseudomonadota bacterium
GCCCGCTGCCGGACAGGCGCAGGTCGGCCGCGTCCAGCGTGCGGCCGTCGCCCAGCAGCAGCGTGCGGTGGATGGTGTTCTCCAGCTCGCGCACGTTGCCGGGCCACGCGGACTGGCGCAGGGCCCGCTCGGCCGCGGGCGTGAGCTGCGGGCGCGGGTAGCCCAGGCGCCGGCTGTAGGCGTCGATGAAATGGCGCGCCAGCGGAACGATGTCGCCGGGCCGTTCGCGCAGGGTGTGCACCTCCAGGCTCACCACGTTCAGCCGGTAGTACAGGTCCTTGCGGAAGCGCTGCTGGCGCACCAGTTCCTGCAGGTCCACCGAGGCGGCGGCCACGACGCGCACATCGATGGGAATGGGCTGGCGCCCGCCCACGCGCACCACCTCGCGCTGCTGCAGCACGCGCAGGAGCTTGTTCTGCACGGCCAGCGGCAGGTCGTTCACCTCGTCCAGGAAGATGGTGCCGCCGTGGGCCTCTTCGAACCAGCCCGGCTGCGCGCCGAAGGCGCCGGGGAAGGCGCCGTGCTCATGCCCGAACAGCTCGGAATCGACCAGCGCCTCGGAGAATGCGCCGCAGCCCACGGCCACGAAGGGTGCGGCGCTGCGCGGGCTGCGGCTGTGCAGGTAGCGCGCGATCAGCTCCTTGCCGGTGCCGCTCTCGCCGGTGATCAGCACGCCCGCATCGCTGGGCGCCACCTGTTCGACCTCGGCCCGCAGCGCCTGCGAGCGCGGGTCTTCCAGGATCCAGGCCGGGCCGGCATCCGCGCGGGCCGAGGCGGCCGGCGCAGCAGAGGGTGCAGCGGCGGGGGTGGCGCGGGCCGGGGCGGCAGGCCATGCGGGAAGGGTCGCCATGGTGTCGTGGTGTGTCCGGGCTGTGGGGCGTGCGGTGGCTGCGGTGGGTCGCCAGGCCGTCGCCGCGCTCACGAATAGAACGACGGCGACGGCACCGTGCCGTGCAGCGCCCAGTCGCCCAGCTCCTGCAGCTTGTAGTCCACCGGGTCGTGCAGCGTCTGCGTGCGCAGGTTGCGCCAGAATCGGTCCAGCCGCAGCGCGCCCTGGGTGGCGCGCGCGCCGCTGGTCTCGAAGAGCCGGCTGGTCACGTCCAGCCCCACGCGGGTCGAGGCCACCTTGGCGGTCGCCACCGCCACGGCCACGCGGCCCCGGCCCTCGGCGTCCAGCGCGTCGCCCTGGTTCCAGGCCGCATCGAACGCGGCGGCGGCCTGCGCGGCCAGCAGGCGCACGCTCTCCAGCCCCACGAAGAATTCGCCGTAGTGCGACTGGATGTAGGGGTCTTCGCTGGCGCGCTCGGCGCCGGAGCGGAACCAGGGGCGTGACTCGTTGAGCGTGTAGTGCCGCGCCTGCGCGAAGGCGCCTTCGGCCAGGCCCAGGAACACGTGCACGAAGATCAGTTGCGCCAGCAGCGGCCGCAGCGATGAGCGCGGCGTGGTCAGCGGGCCGGGGTCGCGCAGCAGCTCGCCCGCCTCCACCCGAACGTTCTCGAACAGGGCGCTGCCGCTGTCGGTCTGGCGCTGGCCCATGCAGTTCCAGTCGCCGTTGAGGGTGATGCCGGCGCGCGCCGTGGGGATGGCGGCGATCAGCAGCTGCCCGGTGCGCTCGTCGATGCCCGAGGCGACCAGCATCTCGGAATCCAGCGCGCCCGAGCAGAAGCTTTTCTTGCCCGAGAAGTCGTACCAGTCGTCCACCCGGCGCACGGCCGTGCGCGTGTCCAGCGGGTTGAGGGCATTGCCCCAGAACCACTGCTTGCGCGCCGTCTGCTCCAGCCACGGCACCCACTGATCGGGCCGTGCGAACAGCTGGACCGTGGCCAGCAGCAGGTGGTGGAAGCCGTAGACGTGCGCCACGGAGCTGTCGGCCTGGGCCAGGGTGCGCACGGTCTGGAGCGTGGTGGCCCAGTCCGCGCCCTGGCCGCCCTGGGCCGCGGGGATGGACAGCGACAGCAGGCCGCTGGCGCGCAGCGCGTCGCGCTCGGCCCTGGGCGTGCCGCCGCGCTCGTCGCGTTCGGCCGCGGTGGTGGCGAACCGGTCGGCCAGCGCCTGGGCGGTGGCCAGCGGTGACGGCGGCGGGGCTGCGGGCGATGCGCCGGCAGGGTGCAGTTGGGGATCGCGTGAGGACATGGTGAGCGGTGTCGGCAAGGGGTGGAGGCGGGCTCGCAGGCGGGTGGCCAGACGCATGCAGGAAGGAGCTGCGGCGCGCCCTAAGAACGTGTTTACGATCTCCCTGGGGCCGCGCAGTGGCGTTGGCGGGATGGGATGCGAGGCGCGGTGCGCTGCCAATAGCTCGGCTATTGGCAAGTGCCGCAACGCCGCAGACCACCAGCAAACGCCATTGCCCGAAGGGTTGGAGCGAAATCGGGCGATTGAACGCCTCGAATGCTTGCATGGGCACGAGCCCATGCGGCGCATCCGAATTGCCCACTCATCCCGATTGCGCTTCAACGCGACCCCTGCGAGATCGTAAACACGTTCTAAGTGCTGCCAGTGTGCGCAGCCGGGCGCCTGCCGGGCATGCGGAATTCGTGCGTGCTTATGCGTTTCCCGAGGAAGGCCTGCCGCAAGGCGCGGCGGTGGGGTGGCACCCCGTGGGCCCACGCGTCCGGGCCGCTTTCTTCGTGGCCGCCCCGGGACTGGGGATGGGTCGGTGCTGTGCGATCCGTGCGCAATCTGTTGCGGGCCTGTCGGTCCGAGCGCAGGCGGGTCGGGCTCGCGCGCGCAGGTTCGGGCCGGTTGGGGCCCGGCACCGCAGCGGTGTCCAGAGGCACGCCGTGCGTTGCACGTTCCGCATAAAAATAGACGAATAACGTTCTTGGCCGCCCTGCACGCCGCGCCCAATACTGCGGCGCAACACCACCCATCGCAGTGACAGGAACCTTCACCATGCAACGACGCTCCCTGCTGTCGGCCGGCGCCGCAGCGCTGGCCTTGCCCCTGGCCGCGTACACCGAACGCAGCGCCCAGGCCGCCACGCCGCTCAAGGAGCTGCGCCTGGACTACGCCACGTATTCCCCCTCCAGCCTGGTGCTGCGCCGCTTCGGCTGGCTGGAAGAGTCGTTCAAGAAAGAAGGCACGGACGTGAAGTGGGTCTTCAGCGCAGGCAGCAACCGCGCGCTCGAATACCTGAACGCCGGCAGCATCGACATCGGCTCGTCGGCCGGGCTGGCGGCGCTGCTGTCCAAGGCCAACGGCAACCCCATTCGCACGCCCTACATCTTCTCGCGCCCGGAATGGACGGCGCTGGTGGTGCGCAAGGACTCGCCCATCCAGTCGGTCAAGGAGCTGAAAGGCAAGAAGGTCGCCGCCACCAAGGGCACGGACCCGTACCTCTTCCTGCTGCGCTCGCTGCAGGTGGCGGGCCTCAAGCGCAACGACGTGGAGATCGTCGCGCTGCAGCATGCCGACGGCAGGACGGCGCTGGAGCAGGGCCGCGTGGACGCCTGGGCCGGCCTCGACCCGCTGATGGCGGCCAGCGAGCTGGACGCCGGCTCGCGCCTCATCTACCGCAACGTGGCGTTCAACACCTACGGCTTTCTGAACGTGCGTGAAGAATTCCTGGTCCAGCGCGCCGCCGAGACGCGCCGCGTGCTGGCCGGCTACGAGCGGGCCCGCCAATGGATTCTGGCTAACACCACCGAGGCGGCCAAGATCCTCTCGGAAGAAGCCAAGGTCAGCCTGCAGGTGGCGCTGCTGCAGCTCAAATTGCGCACCGATCTGTCGAACCCGCAGCCGTCGCAGGAGCACATCGCCGCGTTGCAGGGCGCTGCGCCGCTGCTGCTGTCCGAAGGCCTGGTGCGGCCCGGCACGGCGCTGAACAAGGTGGTCACCGATCTGGTGGACACGCAGTTCGCCCGCAGCGTGACCGGCGCGCCGGCGGCTGCATCGCCGGCCTGAACGCGCCATGTCCGCCCGCCCGCAGGAGTTGCCTGGCCTTGGTCCCGTGGCAGAGTCCGCGCCCGCCGCACCGCGCCGCCGCGTGGGGAGCGCGCTGGGCACGGGTTGGATTCTGCCGGCCGTGGTGTTGGCCGTGTGGGAGGGCGCGGTGCGCGCCGGCTGGGTCAGCCCGCACCTGCTGCCCGCGCCCACCGAGATCGTCCAGACGCTGATCGGCTTCGGCGCCGAAGGCCTGGCCAGCCATGTGCTGGCCAGCAGCCTGCGCGTGGCGGCGGGCTTTGCCCTCGGCACCGTGCTGGCCGTCGCCATCGGCGCGCTGGTGGGCCTGTCGCGCCGGGCCGAAGGGCTGCTGGATCCGACCTTCCAGGCGCTGCGCGCCATCCCGTCGCTGGCCTGGGTGCCGCTGCTGCTGCTGTGGCTGGGCATCGACGAGGCCTCCAAGATCGCGCTGATCGCGATCGGCGCGTTCTTCCCGGTCTACATGGGCGTGGCCTCGGGCTTTCGCGACGTGGACCGCAAGCTGGTGGAAGCCGCCCGCATGTACCAACTGGGACCCGTCGCCCTGGTGCGCCGCGTGCTGCTGCCCGCCGCGCTGCCGGCGGTGCTGACGGGGCTGCGCAACGGCCTCAGCCTGGCGTGGATGTTCATGGTGGCGGCCGAGCTCATCGCCGCCACGCGCGGCCTGGGCTACCTGCTGACCGACGGCCGCGAGATGGGCCGTGCGGACATCGTGCTGGCGGCCATCGTGCTGCTGGCGCTGCTGGGCAAGCTCACCGACACGGGCATGGCCTGGCTGGAACGCCGGCTGCTGGCCTGGCGCGATACCTACGACAACACCGCGCGGGACTGAATGCCATGACCAACTTGCAGGAAGCCCTGGCCCTCTCCGCCATCGACGTGGCCGGCGGTCCGTTGCTCCAGGCCCGCGTGCGCCGCAAGGCCTACGGCGACAAGCCCGTGCTGCAGAACGTGCAGCTGGACCTCGCCGCCGGCGAGGTGGTGAGCCTGGTGGGCGCCAGCGGCTGCGGCAAGAGCACGCTGCTGCGCATCATTGCGGGGCTGGACGCACAGTACGACGGCCTGCTGCGCCTGGGCGGCCAGCCGCAGCCGGGCATCACCCGCGACATCGGCTTCATCTTCCAGGAGCCGCGCCTGTTCCCCTGGCTCACCGTGGCCGAGAACGTGGCATTCGACTTGGGCCGCGCCGGCCGTAGCCACCCGCAGGTGCGCGAACTGCTGGCCGAAGTGGGCCTGGCCGGTTTTGAAGACCGCCTGCCCAAGCAACTGTCGGGCGGACAGGCGCAGCGCGTGGCCATTGCCCGGGGCCTGTTCACGCGGCCGCGCCTGCTGCTGCTGGACGAGCCCTTTTCCGCCGTCGACGCCTTCACCCGCGCCCGCCTGCAGCTGCTGCTGGCCGACGTGGCGCAGCGCCATGGCCTGACGGTGCTGCTGGTGACGCACGACGTGGACGAGGCCTTGGTGCTGAGCGACCGCGTTCTGGTGCTGGAAGCCCGCGCCGGCGCCGACCTGCAGGCCGTCGACAACCCGCTGCCCCGCCCGCGCCACCGCGAAGACGCCGCCCTGGGCGCGCTGCGCGTGCGGGTGCTGGAAGCCCTGCGGCACGCCCACGCGTTCTGAGGGCGAGGCGGCCCGTGGCGGCGGTACCTCCGCCTGCGGATACAGTCACAGGTTTACTATAAAAGTAATAGCTGCTTGCGCTTATGGATAAAGCGCTAGATGCCCATTTGGCTTGAAACCCATCGACAAGGGCCGCTCGCTGGCGGCCCTTTCCACTTCCTTTGCGCCGCGCCGCGCCGCGCCGCGGCGGCGGTCGTCAGCGGCTGCGCAGCCAGCGCACCCAGCGGTCGCCCGTGAACTGCACCAGCGACACCAGCGCGATCAGCACGGCGATGACGATCAGCATCACCTGCGTGTCGAAGCGCTGGTAGCCGTAGCGGATCGCCAGGTCGCCCAGCCCGCCCGCGCCCACGGCGCCCGCCATGGCCGACGAGCTGATCAGCGCCACCAGCGTGATGGTGAAGCCGCCGACGATGCCGGGCAGCGCCTCAGGCAGGTACACATGCCAGACGATGTGCCACTTGCGGCAGCCCATGGCCTGCGCGGCCTCGATCAGGCCCGGGTCCACCTCGCGCAGGCTCACCTCGGCAATGCGCGCGAAGAACGGCGTGGCGCTGATGGCCAGCGGCACGATGGCGGCCCACACGCCGATGGTGGTGCCCGTCACCAGCCGCGTGAACGGAATCAGCGCCACCAGCAGCACGATGAAGGGCGTGGCCCGAAAGCCGTTGACCACGCTGCCCACCCCGCGGTGGATGCGCGGCGAGGCGAGGAAGCCGCCGGGCGCCGTCACGATCAGCAGCACCGCCAGCGGAATGCCCGCCACGAAGGCGATGGCGGCGGAGGTGCCCACCATCGTCAGCGTGTCGGCCAACGCCTGGGTGTAGCGGTCAAAGGGAATGCTCAACGTCAGCGACATGGCCGATCACCTCGATGGAATGGGCAATGGCGCCGGGGCCTTGCACCAGGGCAGACAGATCCGGCAGCGCCACCGCGCCGGGAAGGGACAGGATGAGCCGGCCCTGCGCGTGGCCGCGGATGCGGTCGATGCCGCCGTGCAGCAGGCGCACGGGGCTTTGCAGGGCGGCGGCGATGCGGGCGAAGTCAGGCTCCAGCCCGCCCGCGCCGGTGTAGCCCAGCCGCAGCACGCGATCGAAGCGGCCGTGCGCCGGTGGCTCGGGCTGCAGCCGGGCCTGCAGGTCGTCGGGCAGGCCGTGCTGCAGCGGCGCCAGCAGCGCGCGGGTGGCATCGTGCTGCGGCGCGCCGAACACCCGCCACACCTCGCCCAGCTCGGCGATGCGGCCCTGCTCCAGCACCAGCACCTGGTCGGCGATCTCGCGGATCACGCTCATCTCGTGCGTGATGAGGATCACGGTGATGCCCAGGCGCCGGTTGATGTCCCGCAGCAGCTGCAGGATGGAATGCGTGGTCTCCGGGTCCAGCGCCGACGTGGCCTCGTCGCACAGCAGGATCTCCGGCGCCGTGGCCAGCGCCCGGGCAATGCCCACGCGCTGCTTCTGCCCGCCCGACAGGCGCGCGGGGTAGGTGCGGTGCTTGTCCTGCAGGCCCACCAGCGCCAGCAGTTCCTCGACGCGGCGGTGCACCTCGGCCGGGCGCACGCCGGCCACGCGCAGCGGCAGCGCCACGTTGTCGTACACCGTCTTGGCGGCCAGCAGGTTGAAGTGCTGGAAGATCATGCCGATGCGCCGGCGCAGCGCCACCAGGCCGTCGTCGTCCAGCGCGGCGATGTCCACACCGTCGACCAGCACGCGGCCCGCCGTGGGCGATTCGAGCCGGTTGATGGTGCGCAGCAGGCTCGATTTGCCCGCACCGCTGCGGCCGATGATGCCGAAGATGCTGCCGGCCGGGATGTCCAGGCTGATGTCCTCCAGCGCCGCCACCGGCCCGGCGGACGAGGCGTACACCTTGCCCAGGCGGTCGAAGATGACCGAGCCGGCGGCCGTGGAAGACGGCGTGGAGCCAGTGAGCAGTGCGTCGGCCTCGGAATGCGGCGGGGCGCTTGCGTGGCGGGTAGCAGCGGCCGGCGGTGCGGCACCGGCGGCAGCGCGCCACGCGGCGGGATGGGAGGCGGCGGTCAGGGTCATGGCGTCTTCCAGGGCAGCGTGTAGAGCTTGGGGTCGTTGTTGAACCGGGCGGAGACCACCTCGCGCACCTTGGGCGACTGCTGGAACAGCTGCACGAAGCGGGCGATCTTCGGGTCCTGCGCCTTGTCCTTGCGGGCGACGAAGCCCATGGCATAGAACGAATCGTCGATGCCCGAATACAGCAGCGCGCGGCTGGCCTGCTCCTTCTTGCCGGCATTGACGAAGTAGCTGGGCCACACCACGGCCAGGTCCACGTCCTGCAGCGAATGGATCAGCTGCGGGCCTTCGATCTCATAGAAGCGCAGCTTCTTGGGGTTCTCGACCACATCGTTCACGCTGGCACCCACGGCGTTGCCCTGGCGCAACTTGATGAGCCCGGCCTTCTGCAGCAGTAGCAGGCCGCGCCCCTGGTTCACCGGGTCGTTCGCCACCGATACCTTGGCGCCGTCGGGCACGTCCTGCAGGCGCTGGATGCGGTTGGAATAGATGCCGATGTTCTGCAGCAGGCCCAGGCCCACCAGCTGCAGCGCATAGCCGCGTTCCTTGATGGCGTTGTTGAGGAACGCCTGGTGCTGGAAGAAGTTCAGGTCGATGTCGCCGTTGTTCACCGCCTCGTTGGGCAGCGTCCAGTCGGTGAACTCGACCAGCTTCACCTCCAGGCCCTGGGCCTTGGCCTCGGCCGCCACGGCCTCGACCGCATCGGAGGTGACGCCGGGCGTGGAGCCGATGCGGATCACGTCGGCCGCCTGCGCGGCGAGGGCGGATGCGGCCAGCAGCCAGCCGAGGGCCGCGGCTTTGAGAAATCGAGGAGCGCGCATCATTGCTGCGTCCAGGTCAGCACGTATAGGCGCTTGTCACCGGCAAAGGCGCGGTCGATGGCGGTTTTCACGCCCTCGGAGTTCTGGAAAATCTTCACGAACTTCTGGATCACCGGGTCCTTCGTGCGGTCGGCCTTGGTGATGAACTGGATGGCGAAGCGCGCGTCCTCGATGCCCGAATAGGCCAGCCCGCTGGAAGGGTCGAACGCCTTGGACGCCACGATGAAGTGCGGGTAGCCCTGGGCGATGTCCACGTCGCCGGTGATGCGCACCAGCTGCGGGCCTTCCACCTCCACGAACTTCAGCTTCTTGGGGTTCTGGGCGATGTCGTCCACCGTGCCCAGAAAGCCCACGCCGGGCTTCAGCGTGATAAGACCGGCCTTCTGCAGCAGCAGCAGGCCGCGGCCCTGGTTCACCGGGTCATTCGCCAGGCCGGCCTTGCCGCCCACCGGCACGTCGGCCGCCGACTTGTGCTTGAGCGAATACAGCCCGATGTTGGCCAGAAAGCTGGTGCCTGCGCTGGCGAGCTTGAAGCCGTTCTTCTTGATGGCGTTGTCCAAAAACGGCTGGTGCTGGAAGAAGTTGATGTCCAGGTCGCCCGCATCCACCGCCACGTTGGGCGTGGTCCAGTCGGTGAACTCGGTCACCGTGATGTCGATGCCCTGCGCCTTGGCGTCCTTGGCGGCGGCGGCAATGGCGTCGGCATAGACGCCCGGCAGCACGCCGATGCGCAGCTTGTCCGCCGCATGGGCGGGCAGCGACGCGAGGGCCGACAGGGCGAGGAGGGGAGCGATGAGAAAGCGGGGCAGTGACATGGTGAGGCCGCGGTGCGGAGAGTGAATGAAGGGAGAGAAAAGAGGGGGAAGAAGAGAGAAGGGGAACGAAGCGGGCGGCGCTGTGCCGTCAGTGCTGCAGCCAGGGCAGGCTGTACAGCCGGTCGTTGCCTGCGAAGGATTTGCTGATCTGCGTGCGCACGGCAGGCGACTGCTGGTAGACCTTCACGAAGCGCTCGATGCGCGTGTCGCGGGCGTTGTCCTGCCGCGCCACGAAGCGGATCGCATAGGCCAGGTCGTCGATGCCGGAATACAGCAACGCGCTGCCCGCCACCTGCGGCTTGCCGGCGTTGACGTAGTGCGCGGGGTAGCCTTGGGCCAGGTCCAGGTCGTCCAGCGCGCGCACCAACTGCGGGCCTTCGATCTCCGAGAACCGCAGCTTCTTGGGGTTGGCGACGATGTCGTTCACGCTGCCGCGCGCCCCCACGCCGGCCTTCAGCTGGATCAGCCCGGCCTTTTCCAGCAGCAGCAGGCCGCGTCCCTGGTTCACCGGGTCGTTGGCCACGCCCACGCGGGCGCCGTCCTTCAGGTCGGCAAAGCGCCGTACCTTGAGCGAATACAGGCCGATGTTGGGCAGCAGCCCGGTGGCCACGCTGACGAAGGCGTAGCCGCGTTCTCGGATGGCGTTGTCCAGAAAGGCCTGGTGCTGGAAGTAGTTCAGGTCGATGTCCCCGGCGGCCAGCGCGGTGTTGGGCGCGGTCCAGTCGGTGAACTCGACGACCTTCACCTCCAGCCCCTGCTGGCGCGCTTCTTGCGCGGCCACCTGCACCGAATCGGCCAGCGAGCCGGGAGTGACGCCGATGCGCAGCGGCTGGGCGTGGGCGGCCAGGGCCGCGAAGGTGGTGACGAACGGGAGAAGGCGTTGGACGAGTCGTTTCATGGCTGCGGCTCCAGAACGGGTGGGGTAGGTTGGGGCGCGGCAGAGGAAGCGCTACCGGTGCGGTGGTGGGGGCGGAACGCATCGGCCGCATGGCGCGCGGGCAGCTGGTCGCCCTCGCCGAACAGGCGGCTGCGCAGCGTGCCTTCGGCGTAGGCGGTCTTGTAGACGCCCCGGCTCTGCAGTTCGGGCACCACGAGGTCGATGAAGGCTTCGTAGCTTTCGGGCACCACGGTGCGGCTCAGATTGAAGCCGTCCACGCCGGTCTCGGCCACCCACGACTGCAACTCGTCCGCCACCTGCTGCGCATCGCCCACGATGGCCGGGTAGCGGCCGCCCAGCGAAAACAGTTCGAGCAGCTTGCGGCGCGTCCAGCCGTGCTGCTGCGCGGTGCGGCTGGCCGACTCGATGGCATTGCCGGGCGAGTAATCGACCGGCGCGTCCAGGTCGTACTGCGCGAAGTCGATTCCCGTGCTGGCGGCGAAGTGCGCCAGGCCCGCCTCGCGGCTGGCATGGCGCAGGTAGTCGGCGTGCTTCTCGCGTGCCTCGGCCTCGGTGCGGCCCGCCACCACGGCGGCGCCCACGAAGACCTTCACGTCATCGGGCCGGCGGCCCGCGCGCACCAGTTGCTCGCGCAGGGCCTGCACGGTCTTGCGCGCGGCCTCCTTGTTGGGCGGGGAGATGAACACGCACTCGGCATGGCGCGCCGCGAACTGTTGGCCCCGGCCCGAGCTGCCGGCCTGGAACAGCACGGGCGTGCGCTGCGGCGACGGCTCGCTCAGGTGGTAGCCCTCCACATCGAAGTAGCGGCCGTGGTGCACCACCTTGTGCACACGCGCCGGGTCGGCGAACACGCGCGCGGCCTTGTCGCGGCGCACGGCGGTGTCTTCCCAACTGCCTTCCCAGAGTTTGTAGAGCACGTTCAGGTATTCGTCGGCGCGCTCGTAGCGCTCGTCGTGCGGCAGCTGCTGCGGCTGGCCCATGGCGCGGGCGGCGCTGTCCAGGTAGCCGGTGACCACGTTCCAGCCGATGCGGCCGTTCGTCAGGTGGTCGAGCGTGGAAAAGCGCCGCGCCAGCAGGTAGGGCGCGTCGTACGACAGGTTCACCGTCACGCCGAAGCCCAGATGCCGCGTGGCGGCGGCCATGGCCGGCACCAGCAGCAGCGGGTCGTTCACCGGCAGCTGGATGGACTCACGCAGCGGCACATCCACGTTGCCCTGGTACACGTCGTAGGTGCCCACGATGTCGGCCAGGAACAGCCCGTCGAACAGGCCGCGCTCCAGCGTGCGGGCCAGGTCCGTCCAGTAGCTGAGCGTGCGGTAGTCGGTGGAGCGGTCGCGCGGATGCGTCCACAGGCCGTGGTTGATGTGGCCCACGCAGTTCATGTTGAACGCGTTGAGCAGGATGTGTTTTGGGGCTTGCGTCACGGGCGGCTCCAGCGGTGGCCTTCGGGGCTCAGGGCTGCTGCAGCCACGTCAGGCGGTACAGCTTCGGGTCGTTCAGGTAGAACGCATGGATGGCCTGGCGCACCGCGTCGGACGTCTTGTAGATGTTCAGGAACTGGGCGATGCGCGGGTCTGCCGCGCGGTCCTTGCGTGCCACGAACTGAATCGCCCAGGAGTCGTCTTCGTAGTTGGTGTAGGCCAGGCCCTTGGTGGCGTCGAAGGCCTTCGACGGGATGATGAAATACGGAAAGCCCTGCGCCAGGTCTACGTCCTGTGTGGCGCGCACTAGCTGCGGGCCTTCGATCTCCACGAACCGCAGGTTCTTCGGGTTCGAGCGAATGTCCGCCTGCGTGCCCAGCAGTCCGGTGTCGGGCCGCAGCGTGATCAGGCCCGCGTGCTGCAACAGGCGCAGCGCGCGGCCGATGTTGACCGGGTCGCTGGCGATGGCGACGCGGGCACCCTGGGGCACGTCCGCCAGGGATTTGTGCCTGGTGGAGTACAGCCCCAGGTACGAGAGGATGCCCGGCTGCACACTGACGAAGGGCCAGCCCTTGCTGCGCACGGCATTGGCCAGGTAGTTGCTGTTCTGGTAGTAATTCAGGTCGATATCGCCGGCGTCCAGCGCCACGTTAGGCGTGGTCCAGTCGGTGAACTCCACCACCTGGATCTCCAGGCCCTGCTTGCGCGCTTCGCCCGCTGCCACTGCGACGGAATCGGCGAAAACGCCCGGCACCACGCCGATCTTGAGGGGCGCCGCCAGCGCGCTGCCGGCGAGTGCGGCGGCACCGAGGAAGGTGAGAACTTGGCGAAGGAAATTGGGTGCGGTCATGGTCGTCGTCACAGGTGTCACACGTCGAATCGAAGCATCGGCAGAGGTCAGAGCGCGCCGTGGCGTGGCGGAATGCGGCCGTTGAGGTGGAAGTTGCCCACCGCGTGGTACTTCCAGCGCACCGGGTCGTGCAGCGTGTGCGTGCGGGCGTTGCGCCAGAAGCGGTCCAGGCCCTGCTGGCCCACCGTGGCGGACGTGCCGGCCAGCTCGAACAGCCGCGTGCCGGCGTCCAGCGACGCGGTGGTGGTGAGCGCGCGCGCTTCGGCCACGGCGATGGAGGCTTCGGCCACGCTGCGCTCGGTGGCGTCGGCCTGCGCCGCATCCACGAAGCGGGCCGCCCGGCGCACCAGCGCCTCGGCCGCGCGGATGCCCACCGCGATGTCGCCCACCTGCTGAAGGAGCAGCGGGTCGTCCGCGGCACGCTCCACGCCGGCGTCGATCCAGGGGCGCGCATGCTCGCGCAGGTAGGGCAGCATGGCGGCGAAGGCGCCGCGGGCCAGACCCAGGTCGATGGAGGCATGCAGCAGTTGCGCGAGCGGGCCGATGGGGGTCGGCCGCTCGAACGAGGCGAGGAACGGCACGACCGATGGCGCATCCACCTGCACGCCGTCGAAGCGCACGGAGCCGCTGCCCGTGACCCGCTGGCCGAAGCCGTCCCAGTCGTCGGTGATGTGCACGCCCTCGGCCGTGCGCGGCAAGAAGGCCAGGTAGGTGATGTTGCGGTCGCCCTCCTGTACCACGGAGAGGGTGGGAATCCAGTGCGCGAACAGGGCACCCGTGCAATAGAACTTCTGGCCGTGCACGCGGAAGCCGCCCGCGCCGTCGGGCACCAGGCGGGTCCGCCGCTGGAAGTCCCGGTGGCTGATTTCGGCCAGCGCATTGCCGAAGCGCTCCCCGGCGAGCGCGCGGCCGTAGAAGAAGCGCTTCTGTGCCTCGCTGCCGCCCACGCGCAACACCTCCAGGGCGTAGAAGTGGTTCTGCGGAATCTGGCCGAGCGAACCATCGGCGGCACTCACCAGCGCCGTCACCTCGGCCAGCGTGCCGGCCGACAGGCCCGGACCGCCGTAGGCCCGGGGAATGGTGATGGTCCACAGGCCGGTGGCGACGAAGTCGTCCAGTTCGTCCCAGGGCAGCTGGCGTTCGCGGTCGCGCTGGACGGCACCGGGGGCGATCTGCGCGGCATAGCGCTGCGCAGCGGCAATGGCCTCGGCATCGGTCGTGATGCGCCGGGGCGTGCCCCGCGGGGCGCGGGCCGGGGTGGGAGAGGCCGGCGCAGCCGCAGACGTTGCGGGGGCGGAAGGATCGAGGAGGGCGTGCAGCGAAGACATGGCGGGCACCTGTTCAGTTCCACGAATGCCGCGCGGGCAGGGCGCCGTTCAGGCGGTAGTTGCCCACCAGGTGGAGCTTCCAGCGCACCGGGTCGTGCAGCGTGTGCACGCGGGCGTTGCGCCAGTGGCGGCCCAGGTTGGGTGCGGAGCGCGTGGCGGAAGAGCCGGCCAGCTCGAACAGCTTCTCGCTGGCCTGCAGGGCGATGCGGGTGGTGAGCACCTTGGCCTCGGCCACGGCGACCGAGGCGCGGGCGCTGTCGTCGGCGCTGAGCGTGCCCTGCGCCGCCAGCGTGTCGAACAGCGCGCCGGTCTCGCGCAGCACCTCGCGGGCGGCATGCAGGTCGATATGCAGGCGCCCTACGTCGGCGATGACATACGGGTCGTCGTGCGCATGTTGCACGCCCGAATCGACCCAGGGCCGCGAGCGCTCGCGCACGAAGCGCTGGGCGTCCGCCACCGCGGCCTCGGCAATGCCCTGGTCGATGGCGGCCTGCAGCAATTGCGACGTGGGGCCGAAGAGGCCCGGCCGGTCGGCCAGCTGCCATACGGGCAGCACGTCGTCGGCGTGCACCGGCACGTCGTCGAACACCACGGTGCCGCTGGCGGTAGTGCGCTGGCCGAAGGCGTCCCAGTCGTCGATGACGGTCAGGCCGGGCGCCTCGCGCGGCACCCAGGCCTGCACTGCGCGGCCCGCGTCGTCAATGGCGCGCGCGGGGATGCGGTGGGCGAAGAGCGCGCCCGTGGAATAGAAGCGCTTGCCGGTCAACCGCAGACCGTCTGGCGTGCTGCGCAGGCGGGTGCCGCTGTGCAGGATCGTGGCAGCGCCGTCCACCTTGCGCTCCGGCCCGGCGTTGCCCAGCCGGCGGCCGGCCAGCACCTCGCCGTAGAAGCGCTGCTTCTGCGCATCGGTGCCGATCTCGCGCAGCACGCCCAGCAGGCCGAAATGGTTCTGCGGAATCTGCCCGATGGACGGATCCGCCGCGTTCAGGATCACGAACACTTCGGCCAGCGTGGCGTAAGAAACCTGCGCGCCGCCGTAGGCGCGGGGCACGGTGATGGCGCCCAGCCCGCTGGCGGACCAGCGGTCCAGCTCGGTCCAAGGCAGGATGCGTTGGCTGTCGCGCTCGGCCGCGCCTTGGGCGAAGTCAGCGGCCAGACGGTGCGCGGCGGCGATGGCCTCGGCGTCGGTGGCGATGTGTGCCACGGGGCCCGGTGCGCCTGGCAGGCGCGTGTGTGATGCAGATCGTGCGGTCATGGTTCGATTGGAGACCGTGCAGGCGCAGCGTGGTGCGAAGGAATCGGCGCATGGATATGCAATTTGGTTGCAAGGCGCCCGGACCGCGCGGCGCGGCGGCACGCGCCACCGCTGCCGCCTGAAGCACTGCAGCGGTGGTGTGTCCGGACGGCCTGGCGCCGGTGTCTCAGGCGGCCCGGGCGAGCGCGGTGGCTGCCGGTGCGGTGCCGTCCGCCGGTCCGAAGTAGAAATGCCGGATGTCTTCGCCCTGGCGCAGCGCACCGGCCGGGCCCGACAGCACCGCCCGCCCCGTATCCAGCACCGTGGCCCGGTCCGCATACTGCAGCGCCACGGCGGAGTTCTGCTCGGCCACCAGCAGCGTCAACCCTTCCTCGCGGTTCAGCCGCTTGAGCTGGGCGAAGATCTCCTGCACCACGCGCGGCGCCAGACCCATGGAGGGCTCGTCCAGCACCAGAAGGCGCGGGCGCGACATCAGCGCGCGGCCGATGGCGGTCATCTGTTGCTCGCCGCCGGAAGTGAGTCCAGCGGGCGTGCGCCGCTTGTCCCGCAGGCGCGGAAAGAGCGCGTACACCCGTTCCAGGTCCTGCGCGATCTCGCTGCGCCGCGCGCTGCGGCCCAGGGCGCCGGTGACCAGGTTGTCCTCCACCGACAGGCTGGGAAAGCAGTGCCGGCCTTCCAGCACCGGCACCAGCCCGGCACGCACCAGCGTGGCCGGACTGGCGAATGCCACGTCCTGGCCGTCGTAGGTGATGCGGCCGGCTGTGACCTGCCCGCGCTCTGCCGGCAGCAGGTGCGACACGGCCTTGAGCGTGGTGGACTTGCCGGCGCCGTTGGCGCCCAGCAGCGCGTGGGTCTCGCCGGCCCGTACATCGAAGCTGACGCCGTGCAGCGCGGCGATGGCGCCCTGGTACACGGCTTCCACCGCATCGACCGTGAGCAGCGGGGCGGGGTTGTTCGCGCTCATGGACGTCAGGCCGCGCGCGCCAGGGGCCGGGCCTGCGCCGCGTTGGCTGCCGCGCCGGCAGCCTCTGCAGGCGCCACGGCCGCAGGCCGGCCCAGCCCCGCGCCGATCTGCCACACGTAGGGCGGCTCGGTGCCGTTGATGTGCCAGTCGCCCACGATGCGGGCCTTGTAGATCACCGGGTTGTGCGATGCCACGGTGCGCGCGTTGCGCCAGTGCCGGTCCAGCGACTGCGAAGTGCTGGCGGCCGAGGCGCCCAGCCCGTTGAAGAACTGGCTGGCCGCGCGCAACACGGACTCGGTCAGCACCACCTGGCCCAGGCCCGACTCCAGCTCGGCATCGATGTTGGCCTGCTTTTCCTCTTCGGCCGTGCCGTGCCAGTGCGCGTCGTAGGCGCGCTGGGCGGCAAAGGCGGCGCGTACGGCGGTGGCCTCGGCCGCATAGGCGGTGGCCGCCACCTCGCCCACCACCTGCTGCACCTGCACGTCCTGCGCCACGCTGGGCGCGTTGCCGGTGCTGAAGATGCGCTTGCGGCCGCGCACCTGGGCGGCGGCGTCGCGCGTGATGGCGCGGGCGATGCCGGCCAGCGTGGCCAGGTGGAACAGCTGGTAGAAGGCTGTCTGGTACTTGAAGCGGTCGGCAAACAGAAAGATGTTTTCCGGCTCCACCTCGGCGTTCTCGTACACCGAGGTGCCGCTGCCCGTGGTGCGCTGGCCGAAGCCGTCCCAGTCGTCGTGGTGCGTCACGCCGGGCTGGCGCGCGCGCACGGCGGCGATCACGTCCAGGCCGTCGCCATCGCCCGGCCCGTCGCGGCGGGCGTACAGATCGATCCAGTCCGCGAAGATGCTGCCGGTGCTGTAGAACTTGCGGCCGTTGACCACCCAGCGGCCGTCCTCCGTGGGCGTCACGCGCGTGATCACGTCGCCGATGGCCACGTTGCCGACTTCGGTCCAGGCGTTGCCGGCCAGGTCGCCTTCGGCAAAGCGCCACAACCACACGATGTTGGCCGCATCGCGCGGCGCATTGAGCCGGTCTTCGACGAACGCGAAGTGCCCGCGCAGCGCCTGCACGATGTTGGAGTCGGCCTCGGCCAGCTCCACCAGCAACTGGAACAGCTGCGGCAGCGTGGCACCGTCGCCGCCGTGTTCCACGGGCACGCGCAGCGCGCCGAAGCGTGCGTCCTTGAGCCACTGGATGGGCTCATGGCCCAGCTGGCGCTGCTGCTCGCGCTCAAGCGCGGTGGCCTGGATGCGCGCGAAGACGGGGCGGTACTTGTCAGCGATGGCCTCGTAGGCCGGGCCGAGGATCGAGGGCGTGCGGTAAGCGGTGGTCATGACGTCGCTCCGGATGAATGGAAGAAGGAGACGGATCAGTCGTCGATGCTCTTGCGCACCTTCACGTTCTTTTCCTTGGCGTACGCCAGGGACGACTTCTCGATGATCGGGCGCAGCAGCTTCCAGTCCGGCGCGATCCAGTCGGAGACGACCTTCCACTGCGTGCCGTCACACTGCTGGAAGGCCACGCGGCCATCGCCTTCGTGGTTGTCCCAGGTCACGTGTATGGAATGGAACAGGCCCTTGGCGCCCAAAGCGGCGGCGCGGGCTTCGTCGATCTGCAGGTTCTCCAGGCCCCAGCGCACTTCGTCGCCGGTGAGGGTGCGCTTGCCGAACTTCGCCTGCGCGATGCGGATGGCCTCCACGTTCAGGATGCCGTTGAGCACACCGAGGTTGTGATAGACGCTGCCGATGCGTTTCTTGTCCTGCAGGTTGCCCTTGCCGGCGTCGTACACGGTCTTCACGATGTCCTGCAGCACGGGGTATTGCGTGCCGGGCGCCACCGAGGTGATGGCGACGTAGCCCTTGGCGGCGTCGCCCGCGGGAATCACGTCTTCTTCGGAGTTGGACCAGATGTTGCCCACGATGCGGTCGGCCGGAAAGCCGGTCTTCTGCGCGGTCTTGAGCGCCACCGGGTTCATCACGCCCCAGCCGCGCAGCACCACGAAGTCGGGCTTGGCGCGGCGAATGGCCAGCCACTGCGACTGCTGCTCGTTGCCGGGGTGCGGCACTTCGATCTGCTGCACGGTGAAGCCGTACTGCTTGGCGAGCAGCTCATAGATCGGAATGGTTTCCTTGCCGTAGGGCGAGCCGTGGTACAGCACCACGATCTTCTTGCCCTTGAGCTTGTCGATGCCACCGGCCTTGGTGCCCAGGTAGTTCACGATGCCCGAGGTCTCGCTGTACGGGTTGACCAGCAACGGGAAGATGTACTTGAACACGCGCCCGTCGGTGGTGTCGGTGCGGCCGTGGTTGATGGTGAGCAGTGGCACCTTGTCGGCCGTCACCCGGTCGATCAGCGCATAGGCGATGCCCACCGACAGCGGGTTCCATGCGGCGATGCCGGGGCGGGTCTTGAGGCGCTCGTACACCTCCACGCCGCGCTCCACCTCGTACTGGGTCTCGCCCTCTTCCCAGGTCAGCTTGACGCCGCCTACGCCGCCGTCGCGGGTGTTGACGAGATTCAGGTAGTCGATGAAGCCGCCGAAGAAGCCGGTGCCGCCGGCCGCATAGGGGCCGACGCGGTAGCTCTGCAGCGGGAAGAACTGTTCCTGCGGTTTGGCGGCCTGGGCGTGTGCGGCCTGCAGGCCGGTGAGGGCGAGCGCGCCGATGAGCGCGGCGGTTTTCAGATGGCGGACGAGGGACATGGAAAGCACTCCTGGGAAAAGTGGATGAGTTGAATCGGGCAAGGCGAACAGAAGGCGGAAGATGGAAGGCAGACGTGTTCACGCGGCCTGCGGCGGGGGCCGGGGGCGCTGCACCCGGGCTACCCACCGCTCCCACAGCGCGGCCAGCCCGCGCGGCTCGGCGATCAAGAAGCCGACGATGAGCGCGCCCAGGGCGATGCGCTGGCACAGCTCCAGCACGCCCGAGTCGAACCACGGGCCCAGCAGCAGACTGCCCAGGCGCGAGAGCAGCAGAGGGAACACGACGATCAGCGCCGCGCCCAGGAAGGCGCCGCGCAGCGTGGCCAGGCCGCCGATGATGATGATGAAAAGAATCTGGAACGAGCGGTCGAGGTTGAAGCCCGCCGGTTCCACCGTGCGCAGGTAGACGAAGCCCCACAGCACGCCCGCCACGCCGATCACGAACGACGACAGCGCGAATGCCAGCAGCTTGGCGCGCAGCACCGGCACGCCGATCACGCGGGCTGCCAGCTCGTTGTCGCGCACGGCGATGAAGTGGTGGCCGGTGGGCGTGCGGGTCACGCGCCAGACCAGCGCCGTGAGCACGGCCACCACGGTCAGCGCGAACAGGTAGCGTCCCACGGGGGTGTCGAAGACCACGCCCGCCACGGCCAGCGGCGGCGCGTCGATCACGCCCGAGGGGTTGTGGTTGCTGAACCAGCCGAATTTGGTCAGCGCCCATTGCACGAAGAACTGCGCCGCCAGGGTCGATACGGCCAGGTAGAAGCCGCGCAGCCGCAGGCTGGGCAGGCCGAACGCCACGCCCACCACCGTGGCCGCCACGCTGCCCAACGCGATGGCCGCCAGCAGCGGCAGGCCCTCGACGCGCAGCTGGAAGTTGTAGGCCGCATAGGCGCCTACCGCCATGAAGGCGGCCGAGCCCAGCGACAGCTGGCCGGCGTAGCCCGTGAGCAGGTTCAACCCCACGGCGGCCAGCGACAGCGCCAGGAAGGGAATCAGCAGCGCATCGAACACGTAGTCGGTGGCCACCAGCGGCACCACGCCATAGGCCAGCACCAAGGCGATGGCAGGCGTGGCCCACAGCGGCCAGGGGGCGGAGGAAGAGGATGTGCGTGCCATCGCGTCAGGCCCTTTCCACGGGCCGCTGCCCGAACAGACCCGCCGGCCGCACCAGCAGGAACAGCAGCGCGGCGGCATAGGCGAACCAGCTTTCGATGCCGCCGCCCACATAGGGGCCCAGGTACACCTCGGCCAGCTTTTCCAGCGCGCCAATCAGCAGCCCGCCCACGATGGCGCCCAGGATGGAGTCGAACCCGCCCAGCACCAGCACCGGCAGCGCCTTGAGCACCACCAGCGACAGCGAGAACTGCACGCCCAGCCGCGCGCCCCACAGCAGCCCGGCCACCAGCGCGATCACGCCGGCGGCGGACCATACCGTGGCCCAGATCACCGGCAGGCGCAGGCCCACCGCCAGGGCGGCGAAGGTGTCGTCCGCCACCGCGCGAAATGCCAGGCCCACGCGGGTGTAGCGAAAGAACGCCGACAGCACAGCCACCATCACCGCTGCCACGCCGGCCGCGAACAGGTCGAACGTGGAAACCAGCACCCCCGCGATCTCGAGGGGCGCGTCATCCACACCCAGCTCCAGCGAATGCACCTGCGTGCCCCACACCAGCTGGGCCACGCCCTCGATCACATACGACAGCCCCAGCGTGGCCATGAACAGCGTGATGGGCGGCTGGTTGACCAGCGGGCGCAGCACCGTGCGTTCGATGGCCAGGCCCAGCGCCACCATCAGCGCAAACGTGATGCCCAGCGCCAGCGCGAACGGCAGGCCGCGCTCGACCAGGCTCACGAAGGTGAGCGCCGCGAACAGCAGCTGCGCGCCCTGCGCGAAGTTGAGCACGCCCGAGGTCTTGTAGATCAGCACGAAGCCGATGGCGACCAGCGAATACATCACGCCGGACAGCAGCCCTCCGATCAGCACCTCTGCCAGGAAGGCGAAGTCGAAGCCTTCCATCACAGCGCCTCCGCTGCTGGAGTGACGGCTTCGTCGTCATCGTGCGCCACGCCCAGATAGGCGTCGATCACGGCCGGGTCGTCACGCACCTGGGCCGGCGTGCCGTCGGCGATCTTGCGGCCGTGGTCGAGCACCGCCACGCGGTCCGACAGGCCCAGCACGATGCCGATGTCGTGCTCGATCAGCACCACGGCAGCGCCGTGCCGGTCGCGCGCGGCGCGGATCAGCGCGGCCATCTCGCTCTTCTCACCCGCGGTGGTGCCGGCCAGGGGTTCATCGAGCAGCAGCAGGCGCGGGCGGGCGACCAGCGCGCGCGCCAGCTCCACGCGCTTCTGCAAGCCGTAGGGCAGGCCGCCGGCCAGCCGGTCCTGCACGGCGCCCAAACCCAGGAAGTCGATGGCCTCGCGCGCCTGTTCGCGCGCCTCGCGCCACTCGCGGCGCGCCCGGCCCCAGCCCAGCACCTGCTCGGCAAAGCTGGCGCGGGCCGCATGCACGCGGCCCAGGGCGATGTTGTCGCGCACGGAGAGGCCCTTGAACAGCGCCAGGTTCTGGAAGGTGCGCGCCACGCCCAGGTGTGCCAGGCGCGGTGTGGGTACCTGCGCGAACGAATGACCGCCGATGTGCACGCGGCCGGCATTGGGCCGGTACAGGCCGCTGATGATGTTGACCAGCGAACTCTTGCCCGCGCCGTTGGGCCCGATGATGGCGCGCAGCTCGCCCGGCGCCACGCGCAGGTCGATGCCGCGCAGCGCGTGCACGCCGCCGAACGACAGGTCGATGCCCTGCAGCTCCAGCGCGGGAGCGGCCGAGGCGGACTCGGTGCTGCCCGCTGCGCCCGCTTGCCCTGCCGGTCGGCGCGGTGCAGCGGGTGCGGTGGCGGGCGGTGCCAGGGTGCCGTCGAACAAGGTGCTGGACATGGTAGTGCAGGGCTTTCGGGCAAGGCTGCGCCCGGGCCGCCTCGCGGAGGCGAGCGGCGTGCGGGGCGCTGAACGCCGGTGGATGGGTGAGATGGCTTACGCGGGCGGGCGCTTCAGGCCGGTACGGCCTCGGCAGGCTCTTCGGTCAAAGCCGGTGCGTGCCCGCCCCGTCCCTGGGCTTCCAGCTCGCGCACCAGGGGCAGCACCTTTTCACCGAAGTACTCGACCTCTTCGATGAAGTGCAGGAAGCCGGCCAGGATCAGGTCCACGCCCACGGCTTTCAGCGCCACGATGCGCTCGGCCACCTGGCGCGGCGTGCCGATGAGGTTGGTGCGGAAGCCGTCGTTGTATTGCACGAGGTCCTCGAAGGTGGACTTTGCCCAGTTGCCCTCGCCCTCGGGCGATGCCTTGCCCGCCTGCTTGGCCGCGTCGCCGAAGGCGTGCACGGCCTCCACGTGCGCGTGGTCGATGATGTCTTTCAGCACCGCGCGGGCTTCTTCCTCGGTGTCGCGGGCGATGACGAAGGCGTTGATGCCGATGCGCACGCGGTGGCCCGTTTCGGCCGCCTTGGCCCGGATGTCGTCGATCTGCGCCTTCACGCCCTCGGGCGTGTTGCCGTTGGTGAAGTACCAGTCCGACACGCGCGAGGCCATGTCGCGCGCCGCGCGCGAGCTGCCGCCCTGGAAGATTTCCGGGTGCGGCTTCTGCACGGGCTTGGGGCTCAGCGTGTAGTTGTTGAAGCGGTAGAAGTCGCCCTTGAAGGTGAAGTTGTCTTCCGTCCAGATGCCCTTGAGCGCGCGGATGAACTCCTCGGAGCGGCGGTAGCGCTCGTCATGCTCCAGCCACGGCTCGCCAATCGCCTGGAACTCGCCCTTGAACCAGCCGCTCACCACGTTGATGGCGATGCGCCCGGCGCTGATGTGGTCGATGGTGGCGATCTGCTTGGCCACCACGGCGGGGCTCCACGGCCCTGGCAGGATGGCGGCCAGCACCTTCAGCTTGGTGGTGGCGTGCAGCAGCGCCTGGCTGAACGACACCGACTCGTGCTGGTATTCGGCGCCATAGCCCGCGGTGAAGCGGATCTGGCTCAACGCGTAGTCGAAACCCGCCTTCTCGGCCGCCTGCGCCAGGCGCTGGTTGTATTCCAGGCTCCAGTCGGTGCGCTGGGCGATGGTGCTGACCACCAGCCCGCCGCTGACGTTGGGAACCCAGTAGGCGAACCGGATGCCTTCGGAGGCGGGTGCGGAGGAAGTCGTGTCGTGGCTCATGGCGATGCTCCTGTGCGGTGAGGTGGGATGCGGCCGGTCGATCGCCCGATCAGGCGGCCTGCGCCAGCCGCAGCGCGGGTACGGCCTGGGGGGCGATACCGACCAGCGGCAGCGCGCGCTGCACGGCCAGCGCAATGCGGTCGCGGAGGGCGCCGCGTGCGATCTCGTAGCCCTGGAAGTCCTGCTCCGACGCATACACGCCCAGCGGCAGCGTGCGCGCCTGGAAGAAGCTGAACAGCGGGCGCAGCTGGTGGTCGATGACCAGCGCATGGCGGTCGCTGCCGCCGGTGGCGGCCAGCAGCACGGGCATGTCGATCAGCGCCTCGTGGTGCACGAAGTCGAACAGGTGCTTGAACAAACCGGTGTACGAGCCGCGGTAGACGGGGCTGGCGACGATGAGCAGGTCGGCCGATTCGATGGCGGCGAGTTCGGCCTCCACCGCGGCGGGCAACTGGTTGCGGTAGATCGCGCCGCCGATCTGCGGTGCCAGCGGCCCCAGTTCGATGGTGTGGGCCTCGATGGGCAGCGCCTCGCTCAGCGCGGCGATCAGCTCTTCGACGAGCACCAGCGTGCGCGAGGGGCGCTGCGTGTTGCCGGAAACGGCGACGACCTTGTACTTGCGCGTCATGGGATGGGTCCTTCCGTGGATGCCCCGGCGCGACCGTCGCGGCGGGTGGTTGGGCTGGATTGAAGACCCACCGGAGCACGCACGCTGCAAAGGAATCGGCGCATGCTTATGCGGTTTCCGTGGGTGCTCGTAAGTGCTTGATCGGCAAGCGGATTTGCGCCATTCGGGGCGTCGTTGTGCGCGGCGCGCGCTCAGAGTCCGGCCCGGTGTCCCTGACCGCCCGATGGCAGATTGCGCAGTTTTGAAGCGGGTTGCTGCAAGCGGCCCGCGGTGCGGCGGCGCGCGGATGGCGCGGACCGGCACGGAGGGACGGGCACGCCGTGAACCGACCGCCGAGATCGCACGGGACCGTCGTGACGCCTCCGCATCCGTACCGGGTGGTTATTCAAAAATGATAGCTGTTTGCGCTTTCTGCATAAGCGCTGAAAGCCAATTTCGCTTGAATCCTCCGTGGGCGTTCCCACGGATGCCCGCCATTGCGGAGCGCCAAGGCCCTGCGGCTTCTGCGCTTCGGGCGCGCCGCTGGCCGCCCTGCACCCCCGCGGCTGTCCCAGCGCAAGCCGCAATGACCCTTCTGCCTGAAATGTTTCTTCGTTTGCGGTGCGTCAAGCGGCGCAGGGCGGGGCGCTCGAAGAATCAATGCACGGTGAAGCACCGCGATGCGCTCTTCAGGGGCGCACTTCACCGCCTTACCTCTGAGGAGCCCCCCGATGACACAACATTTCCCTTCCGTGCGGTTCGCCCTGGGCGCCCTGGCCGTGGCCGGCTTGCTGGCCACGGGCGCCGTGCAGGCACAAGCGCAGGAGCCCGTGCAACCCTTGCCGGCGGTCAAGACCATCGAGCCTGCCAAGATCGAACTGGGCAAGAAGCTGTTCTTCGATCCCCGCCTGTCCAAGTCCGGCTTCATCTCCTGCAACTCGTGCCACAACCTCAGCATGGGCGGCTCGGACAACCTCAAGACGTCCATCGGAGACCGCTGGCAGAAGGGGCCGATCAACTCGCCCACGGTGCTCAATTCGAGCCTGAACCTGGCGCAGTTCTGGGACGGCCGCGCCAAGGACCTGCAGGAGCAGGCCGGCGGCCCCATCGCCAACCCGGGCGAGATGGCCTTCACCCATGCGCTCGCGGTGGACCTGCTGCGCTCCATTCCGCAGTACGTCGCGGAGTTCAAGAAGGTCTTCGGGCACGACAAGCTGAGCATCGAGGAAGTGACCTCGGCCATCGCCGCGTTCGAGGAGACGCTGACCACGCCCAATGCCCGCTTCGACCAGTGGCTCAAGGGCGACAGGAAGGCCATCGACGCACAGGAGCTGCGCGGCTACCAGCTGTTCAAGAGCGCCGGCTGCGTGGCATGCCACAACGGCCCCAACCTGGGCGGCTCCTCGTTCCAGCGCATGGGCGTCGTCGAGCCCTACAAGACCGCCAACACGGCGGAAGGGCGCTTCGCCGTGACTGGCAAGGACGCCGATCGGTTCAACTTCAAGGTGCCCACGCTGCGCAACGTGGAACTGACCTACCCCTACTTCCACGACGGCGCGGCCGACACGCTGGCCCAGGCCGTGGACACCATGGGCCGCCTGCAGCTGGGCCGCACGTTCAGCGATGCGGAGAACGCCGACATCGTGGCCTTCCTCAAGACGCTGACGGGCGAGCAGCCGCAGATCACCTTGCCCATCCTGCCGCCCTCCAGCGACAAGACGAAGCGGCCGCAGCCGTTTGAGTGAGAGCGCGGCCCGGTCGCGGGCCGCTTTGGAAGGCCGGCGCCCTGCGGGGGGTGCCGGTCTTTTTTTCTGAAGGAGGGGGCCGCGCACCGGCAGCCCTGAACCCCTGCACGCCGGTGGTGATGGCTTGCCGCAGGCTGCGCATATGTTTACAACCAGAAAATCGTTCTCCCCCTGCGGGGTGCGGGCGATAGTGGCGCACCTTTTCCCTGTTCAGAGACCCTTCAAGACACCATGCGATTTGCTCCCTCCTTGCTTGCCGCCGCCGTGATCGCTGCAGCCGCCGTGCCCCTGGCCTCCCAGGCCGCCACCTTCCGCTTCGCGCGCTCGGCGGACCTGTCCTCCTGGGACATCCACGCCCAGAACGTGGGCGTGAACAACGCACTGCACTCGGCCGTGTACGAGACGCTGGTCGAATACAACAGCAAGACCTTCAAGCCCGAGCCGCAGCTGGCCACCGAATGGAAGCGCGTGAGCCCCACGCAGCTGCGCATCACGCTGCGCCAGGGCGTGAAGTTCAGCGACGGCTCCGCGCTCACCGCCGAGGACGTGAAGTTCTCGCTGGAGCGCGCCAAGGCCAAGACGTCGAACTACGCCGTCTACACGCAGGGCATCGACCGCGTGCAGGTGGTGGATGCGCAGACGATCGACATCTTCTCGGACATTCCCAACCCGGTGCTGGTGAACCAGCTCACCGAGCTGCGGATCATGAGCAAGCCCTGGGCCGAGAAGAACAATGCCGCCACCCCCAAGGACATCAAGACCAGCGACGAGCCCTACACCCACCGCAATGCGCTGGGCTCCGGGCCGTTCGTGCTCAAGTCGTGGCAGCCCGACCAGCGCACCGTGCTGGCCGCCAACCCGCACTGGTGGGGCAAGGGCAAGTACGCCGGCAACGTGACGGACATCGTCTACACGCCCATCAAGTCGGACGCCACCCGCACCGCCGCACTGCTTTCGGGCGAGGTGGATTTCGTGCTCGACCCCAGCCTGCAGGACGTGCCGCGCATCCGCCAGCAGCCCGCGCTCAAGGTGCTGGACGGGGCCGAGAACCGCACCATCTTCCTGGGGCTGGACCAGTTCCGCGACGAGTTGCAGAACTCCAGCGTGAAGGGCAAGAACCCGCTCAAGGACGTGCGCGTGCGCAAGGCGCTGTACCAGGCCATCGACATCAGCGCCATCCAGCGCGTGGTGCTGCGCGGCCTGGCCCAGCCCACCGGCGCCATCGTGGCGCGGCAGGTGAACGGCTGGACGCCGAAGGCCGACGTGCGCTGGCCCTACGACCCCGCCGCCGCGCAGAAGCTGCTGGCCGAGGCAGGCTACCCGCAAGGCTTCGAGGTGGACTTCGCCTGCAGCGCGGGCCGCTACATCAACGACGAGCAGCTGTGCCAGGCCATCACGGCGCAGTGGGCCAAGGTGGGCGTGAAGGCCAAGCTGCGCTCGCTGCCCTTCGCCACCTACTTCCCGATGATCCAGCGCAACGAGGCCAGCATCTACCTGCTGGGCTGGGGCGTGCCGACCTTCGACGCGTTCTACTCGCTGCAGTCGCTGATCCGCTCGCCGGGCGCCGGCGGCGACGGCAACTTCAACCTGGGCCGCTTCAGCGATCCGCAGCAGGACGCGCTGATCGAGCGCATCAAGAAGGAAACCGACACCGCCACGCGCAACGGCCTCATCGAGCAGGCCCTGGTGAAGGACCACGAGCTGATCTCGCACATCCCGCTGTACAACCAGATCATCCCCTGGGCCGCCACGCAGAAGGTGGAGATCATCCACCGCGCGGACAACCGCATCGACTGGCGCGTGCTGAAGGTGAACTGAGCCGGCGCGGCCCTGGGGTCCGCAAAAAGCCGCTCCCGTCACGGGGCGGCTTTTTTCTTGGCGGCGCGATCGGACGAGCCGGCCGGCTCAGGCGCCGATAGCGCCCACCACCGTGCCCGACACCTCGCCCAGGCCGATGCGCGCTGCGCCCTCGCGCTCGCACCAGCCGCGCAGGGTGAGCGTGTCGCCGTCTTCCAGAAAGCTGCGCAGCTCGCCCGTGGGCAGGGCCACGGGGCGCTGGCCGGCCACGGCCAGCTCCAACAGCGAGCCGGCCTCGCCCTCTTCGGGACCGGAGAGCGTGCCCGAGCCCAGCAGATCGCCGCTCTGCAGATTGCAGCCGTTGACCGTGTGGTGCGCCACCAGCTGCGCCGGCGTCCAATACGCGGCGCGTGCGCTGTCGGTGCGCGACAGGCGCAGGGGCGCCAGGCCCTCGGCACGCATGCGCGCGGACTGCAGCAGCACCTCCAGCGTGATGGCGAAGGCGCCGTGGGCGCGGTTGCCGGCCGAGTCCAGATAGGGCAGCGGCTGCGGGTCGCCCTCGGGCCGGGTGAAGGGCGCTCGGAAGGGGGCCAGCGCCTCCAGCGTGACGATCCAGGGCGACAGCGTGCTGGCGAAGTTCTTCGACAGGAAGGGGCCCAGCGGCTGGTATTCCCAGCCCTGGATGTCGCGCGCGCTCCAGTCGTTGAACAGGGCCACGCCGAACAGGTGCTGCTCGGCCCGGGCCATGGCGATGGGCTCGCCCTGCGCGTTGCCGGCGCCGATGAACCAGCCCAGCTCCAGCTCGTAGTCCAGCCGCCGCGACGGTGCCAGCACGGGCGCTGCCGCATCGGGCGCCTTGAGCTGGCCGCGCGGGCGGCGCACCGCCTGGCCGCTCACGCCGATGGACGATGCGCGCCCGTGGTAGCCGATGGGCACCCAGGGGTAGTTGGGCAGCAGCGGCTGGTCCGGCCGGAACTGGCGGCCCACGTTGGTGGCGTGGTGCACGCTGGTGTAGAAGTCGGTGTAGTCGCCGATGCGGCAGGGCACCAGCATTGCGGTGCCCGCCTGCGGCACCAGCGCGGCCTGCCAGGCCGGCTGCTGCGCGCTGCCTTCGGCCAGGCCGGCGGAGAGGCGCGCACGCAGGGCCTGGCGCTGCGCGGGCGGCGCGGCCATCAGGGCGTTCATGTCGTCCGTGTCCACCAGGCCCGCGGCGCGCAGGTCCAGGATCCGGTCGCCGATGGCCACGCCGATGCGGGGCACGCCGTCGGCAGCGCGGAAGCGGCCGAAGGGCAGGTTCTGGATCGGGAAGTCGCAACCCGGCCCGTTGGCGGAGGCGACCCAGCTGCGCAGGCGCGGATCGTGGGTGGCGTCGATGCGCGGTCCGGTGGAGGTCTCGGTCATGGATGCGCGCCTCTTCTCAGTCGGCGGCCATCTGGGCGCTGCGCGCCACGGCGCCCAGGCGCTCGTACTCGCGGCGGCTCAGGGCGCCCAGCTCGGCGGCGCTGGAGCCCTGCGGCGTGAAGCCGGCAGCGAGCAGCTTGGCCTCCACCGCCGGGTCGGCCATGGCCTCCTGCAAGGCCTTTTCAAGCCTTTGGGCCACGGCCGGCGGAAGGCCCGCCGGGCCGTACACGCCGAACCACGGTTCCACCGCATAGCCGGGCAGGCCGGCCTCGGCCAGCGTGGGTACGTCGGGCAGCGCGGGCGAACGGCGCGTGCCTGCCACCGCCAGGGCGCGCAGCTTGCCGGCCTGGATGTGCGGCAGGGAGGCCGGCAGGTTGTCGAACGCTACCGGCACCTGGCCGGCGATCAGGTCGGTGATGAGCGGGGCACTGCCTTTGTAGGGCACGTGCACCCACTCCGTGCGGCTCATCTGCGCGAAGAGCACGCCCGCCAGGTGCATGGAGGTGCCGGCGCCCGCCGTGGCGTAGGGCACGCCGGGGTGCTGGCGCGCATGGGCCAGCAGTTCGGCCACGGTCTTCACCGGCAGGCCGGGCCCGGCCTCCAGCACGATGGTGGACTGGCCCAGCAGGCCCACGGGCGTGAAGTCCTTGCGCGGGTCGAACGGCATCTTTTTGTAGATGTGCGGGTTCAGCGCGTTGGTGGAGATGGCGCCCATGCCCACGGTGTAGCCGTCGGGCGCGGCCTTGGCCACCGCGTCCATGCCGATGTTGCCGCCCGCGCCGGCGCGGTTCTCGATGACCACCGGCTGGCCCAGCGTCTGGGCCATGCGTGCGCCCACGGTGCGCGCCACCAGGTCGGTCGTGCCACCGGCCGCATACGGCACGATGAAGCGGACGGGCCGCGTGGGGAAGGCGGCTTCCTGTGCCAGCAGCGGGGCGCCGGCGGTGCTCAGCAGCAGGGCAGCGGCAGCCGCGCGCGCCAGGGCGCGGCGGGAAGGATGGCGGAAGGGGGCCATGGAAGATGTCTCCGTGTCGTTGAAGGGTTGCCGGGGCCCGGGTACGCGCGGTCCCGGGTCTGCGTGCATTGTGGCGAGGCACCGCATTCCTACAATCGACTTGTCCATACCGTGGACAACCGCGGCCGGCCGGGCCGTTATTGCCGGCTTTCTTCCTCTTCCTCCTCCTCCTGCCATGACGACCCTGGTGCTCGACCGCGCGCTGCGCATCCTCGACCAGCTCTCGCGCTACGACGCGCGCGGGCTGTCCCTGTCCGACATCGCGCGGCAGTCCGGCATTCCGCACCCGACGGTGCACCGCCTGCTGCGCGACATGGTGGCGGCCCGCCTGGTCACGCCGCTGCCCGAGGGCCGGGGCTATGTGCTGGGCCGCCTGACCTTCGAGCACGGACTGGCGGCGCGGGCGCGGCACGACGTGGCGCCGCTGTTCGCACCCGCCCTGCGGCGGCTGACCGAGGCCACCGGCTACGCGGCCTACGTGTTCGTGCGCAGCGGCCACGAGGCCGTGTGCTACGACCACACGGCCGTGCCCCGGCCGGATGCGGCCCTGTCGGTGACCGTGGGCGGCCGCCGCCCGCTGGGCGTGGGCGCGGCCGGGCTGGCCCTGCTCGCGGCGCAGGACGACGCGTTGGTCGAGGCCGCGCTGCACACGCATGCGGACGCGCTGGGGCGCTATGGGGGGCTGGACGTGCCGGCCCTGCGCGCGCTCATCGCGCAGACGCGCACGCTGGGCCATGCGCGCAGCGGCGGCTGCCTCAACACCAACACCGCGGCCGTGGGGCATGCAGTGCGCGATGCCGGCGGCGGCGCCTTCGCGGCCATGAGCCTGTCCACCACGGTGGCGCGGCTCACGCAGCGCGAGGCCGGGCGGCTGGCGGCGCTGCTGCGCGCGGAGATCGCGGACATCGAGCCGCGCGTGCCCTTCCACTGGACCGACGGCGACGCCCTGCGCTGAGGGCAGGGGCCGCTCGGCAGCAACAAATCAGGCCTGCGGGCTCAGGCCGCCTGTGCGCGCTGCACGGCCGGCCGCTCGGCCATGCGCTGCGCGTGGGCATGCACGCGCGGGAACTGGGCGATGTCCACGCCGTCGCTGCGCAGCCAGGTGCCCACGGTGTACAGGTAGGCATCGCCCACGCTGTAGCGATCGCCCAGCACCCACGGGCCGGTCGGCAGGTAGTGGCGCTCGATCAGCGCGAAGCACTCGGTCATGTTGGCCGCCACCTTGCGCTGCATGGCGGCCTGGGCCTCGGGCTCGTCGGCCCAGCGCGCGGCGCGGCGGCCGTGGGCATGGGCCACATGCACGGTGGAGGCCAGGTAGCTGTGCAGCTCCTGCAGCCGCGCCAGCGCGAACGGCTCGGTAGGCGCCAGGCCGGCCTGGGGAAAGCGCTGCGCCACGTAGAGCAGCAGGGCGGGCGCCTCGGTCAGCACGCCGTGCTCGGTGGCCAGCGCAGGCACGCGGCCCTTGGGATTGATCGCCAGGTAGTCGGCACCGCGTTGCTCCTGCGCGGAAAAGTCGAGCAGGCGCAGGGTGTAGTCGGCCTGGGCTTCTTCGAGCGCGATGCGCACGGCCAGTGCGCAGGTACCGGGGGCGTAATAAAGGGTCAGGGCGGTGGACATGGGGCAAGGTCTCCGGTCGGTGAAATGAATGAAAAAAGGTGGGTTCAGAATCAAATAGGGCTCTGGCGCTTATTCCATAAGCGCATGCAGCTATTAAAAATATAGCTATGCAGGATACAGCCCGCGCTGCTGCGCCATCAGGCGCACCAGCCCCAGCAGGGCATCGGTATGCGGCGTGGCGGTGCCGGTGAGCGTACCCAGTTCGTGCACGGCCGCCACCAGGGCGTTGATCTCCAGCGGCTTGCCGGCTTCCACGTCCTGCAGCATGGATGTCTTGAACGCACCCAGCTTGCGCGTCACCGCGTGGCGGTCCTCGGGCTGCTGGTCGATCGGCAGGCCCAGCCGTTCGCCGATGGCCTTGGCCTCCTGCATCACCGCCGAGATGAAGCCGCGCACCAGCGCGTCGTCCAGGATGCGGTCGGTGGTGGCGCCGGTGAGGGCGCTGATGGGGTTCATCGTCAGGTTGCCCCACAGCTTGAACCAGATGTCCTGCTGGATGCGGGGCGAGATCTCCACGTCGATGCCGCCGAGGCGCAGCACCTCGGCCAGCGCCGTGGTGCGTTCGCTCGGCCCGCCGCCGGGCTCGCCGATGAGCAGGCGGTTGCCGAAATGCTGCCGCACGTGGCCTGGCGCCAGCAACGAGCAGCTGGCATGCACCACGCCGCCGACCACTTGCGCCGCCGGAATGGCCGCGGCGATGCGGCCGTCGGCCTCCACGCTGCGCAGGCGCTGGCCGCGGGCCGGGCCCTTGCAGCCCTGCAGGAACCACCAGGGCACGCCGTTCATGGCCGTGAGCACCACCGTCTGCGGGCCGATCAGCGGAGCGATGCGCTCGGCCACGTCTGGCAGCGCAGGGGCCTTGACGGCCAGCACCACCAGGTCCTGCGTGCCGAGCACGGCCGGGGCGTCGCTGGCCTGCACGGCCGCATGCACCACGGTGCCATCGGGTCGGGTGAGCCGCAGGCCATCCCGGCGCAAGGCCGTCAGCGTGGTCCCGCGGGCCACCATCTGCACCGTGCAGCCGGCGTCGGCCAGCGCCATGCCCAGCCAGCCGCCGATGGCGCCGGCGCCGTAAATGCATGCCTTCATGAAACGTCTCCCTGTGTTCGCGTTGCTGCGTAAAGCCGGCCCGGGGGTGGCCAGCCAGGTCTGTTCAGGGATGTTAGGTGGTGGCCATGCACCAACGCAAACGCCGGCACAGGGCCGGCGTTTGCAGGGCAGGCAGCGGACGGGCCGCTGCGCTGGGAAGGCGATGAAGCGCTTTAGCTCGGCGAGCTGGCGCCCATCGACGGCGTGCTGGCCGGGTCGGTGGACGGCATGGCCGGCGTCGTGGTGCCCGTACCGGTGCCGGTGCCCGTGCTGCCGGCGTCCGGCGTGCCCGGGGTGGTGGGCATGGCGGGAGCGGGGGTCACGGGCTCGGGGGCCGTGGTCGGGGCGGGCGTGCTGTTGGGTGGCTCACCGGGCTTGTTGCGATCGCAGGCGGTGAGGGCCAGCGCGGACACGAGAACCAGGGGCGCTGCGACGAGCCAGCGACGGGGCGTGCTGTTGGACATAGGGTGCATCTCCTTGGAATGGTGGACGCGGCGAAACCGCCGCAGGGAAGTCCCATCCTAGGAAGGGGTGCGTATGGCCCGGGTAGGAGAGGGCCGACAACGCATTTGCTTACCTGCGCGGAGGGCGCCGCGTCGCGCCTGGGGGATCAGCCGGCCCGGGTGGCGGCGCGCCACGGCGTGGCCAGAGCCAGTCCATGCTCCGGCCCGGGCACGCTCCACGGGCTGGAGATGCCGCGCAGCACCAGCGCGCACAGCCCTTCGCCGCGGTGGGAAAGCCGCTCGCGCAGCATGCCCGCCACGGGCTGCGCAGGCGTGGGCTGCTCGGCGGGCGTGGCCAGATCGACCGTGAAGCCGTGCAGGGCCACGGTGGCGGTGCGCAGGCCCGCCGGCGCATCGTCCGTGGCTGCGGAGGGTACGGTGCCCTCTTCGCCCAGCAGCGCCCGCCAGCGGGCCAGCGTGGCATCGATGTCATGCACCACCAGTGCCAGGCGCTCCACGCCGGTGGCGCCGTTGGCGTGGCGCTGCACGGCCGCGTCGTCGGGCACGCGCAGGCGGCGGGGCGTGAGATCGCCGCACAGGAAGGGCACGTCCGGCGTGTCGTGGCGGGCGGTGCGCCACTGCAGGCGCTCGCCATCGGGCCGCACGCGGCCGCCGTCCACGGGGCCGTGCAGGCTTGCCAGGCCGCGGGCATGGGCGGCGGCGAGGTCGGCCGCGGCATCGGGTGTCTGCAGTGCGAAGTCCACCAGGCCTTCGCCCGCGGCCTGCAGCGTGCGCCACCAGCGCTCCTGCGGCGCCGGGCCGCGCCAGGCGATCAGCTCCAGATAGGCGCCGTCGGCCAGCACCACCAGCGCGTTGTGCGAGGTGCGGCCCGGGTGCTGGCCGCCCGGGTAGACGGTGAAGCCGAGCGCGCGGTAGTCCAGCACGGTGCGGTCGAGGTCGTGCACGGCGATGACGACATGGTCGAGAGGGCGGGTCATGGGCGCAGGGTGCTGATGCCGAGGGGGCGGGTCATTCTTCGAGCTTGAGCCGCGTTTCGCGCACGAAGGCGCTCCAGCGTTCGTACTCGCGGCGCAGGTGCTGGTCCACGCCGGGGCCGTCGGTGGCCATCACCTCGAAGCCCGACTGGGTGAGCTTGGCATGCACATCGGGTGCGTTCAGCGCGGTCTGGAAGTCGCGCGTGAGTTTCTGCACCACGGCCGGCGGCGTGGCGGCGGGCGCGAAGATGCCGATCCACGAATATGCCTCGAAGCCGGGAAAGCCCGACTCGGCCACCGTGGGCACGTTGGGCAGCTCGGGCAGGCGCCGCGCGCCGGTGACGGCCAGCGGCGTGATCTTGCCGGCGGCGATCTGGCCGCGCAGCGCGGCGTAGCTCAGCAGGGTGAGGCTGGTCACGTCGCCCAGCACCGCCTGCACGGCCGGGCCGCCGCCGCCGAAGGGCACGTGCAGCACGTAGATGCCGGCGCGGCGCTTGAGGTCCTCCATCACCAGATGGTTCATGGAGCCCAGGCCGGTGGATGCATAGCTGAACTTCCCCGGCGCGGCCTTGGCCGCGGCCACGAACTCCCGCAGGTTGGTGGCCTTGACCGTGGCGGCGTTGGCGCCGATGACCAGCGGAAAGCGCAGCGCCAGCGACACGCCCGCGAAGTCCTTGAAGGTGTCGTAGGGCAGGCGCGGCTTGGCGATGGGGTTGATGGCGTGCGTGTCGAAGCTCACCAGCACAGTGTTGCCGTCCGGCGCGGACTTGGCAACGTACTGCGTGGCGATCTGGCTGGCCGCGCCCGGCCGGTTCTCGACGATCACCGGGCGGCCCGCGGCCTCGGCCAGGCGCGGCTGCAGGATGCGCGCGGCGATGTCGGTGCTGCCGCCGGGCGGGAAGGTGACCACCAGCCGCAGCGAGGCGTCGTCGCTGGCGCGGGCCGGCCCGCCCAGGCCGAGGACGGAGGTCGCTGCGCCCCATGCAAGGGCGGTGCGGCGGTTGAGTACGGAACCTGTCATGCGCGAACTCCTTCCTGTGAAAACCTGAGGGCATCGGGGCCGGGCCCGGCGTGCAGAGGGCCGACGGAAGCGGGGTGGTGGGTCAGCCCATCCACTGGCTCACCGGCACGGCCGTATCTTGCAGCGGCTGCGAGATCACGTCGATGAGCGCGGGGCCGTCGTGGTGCAGGGCCGCCTTGAGCGCGCCGTCCAGCTCGGACGGGTCCTTCACGCGCCAGGCCTTGACGCCGAAGGCCTCGGCCACGCGGGCATGGTCGGTGCGGTTGAAGTCCACGGAGAAATAGCGCTCGTCGTAGCCGGTCTTCTGGCTGGCCTTGATCCAGCCGTAGACGGCGTTGGAGAACACGATCATCTTCAGCGGCACGCCGCGGCGCACCACGGTCTCCAGCTCACCGCAGGTGAAGCCGAAGCTGCCGTCGCCCATGGCGGCGACCACCACCGAATCCGGCCGGCCGATGGCCGCACCGAACGCCGCGGACAGCGAGAAGCCCAGCGCCCCGTGCGCCCGGTTGGTGATGAAGTGCCGGCCCGCCTGGGGCGCGTCGAAGTAGGCCGAGAAGTAGGGGCAGGGCGTGCCCGGGTCGGCCACGGCGATGGCCTCGCGCGGCAGCAGGCGGTTGAGGGCGTCCAGCACGCGCTCGGGGCGGATGGGCTGGTCCAGCGACGCGGCCAGGGGCGCCAGGAAGGCGAGCTTCTCGGCCCGCGCGCGCGCGGCCAGGGCACGGCCGTCGGAGGCGTCGGCGGGGCGGGACGTGCCCAGGCGCTGCACGGCGGCGTCCAGCGCCTGCAGCGCCAGCCGCGCGTCGCCCACCAACGCCACGTCGGTGCGGTAGTTGGTGCCGATGGTCATGGCGTCCACGTCGATGTGCAGGATGGTCACGCCGCGGCCTGGCATCTGGCCGTGCTCGGTGGTGGTGGAGCCCGCCCGGCAGCCGATGAACAGCACCAGGTCGGCCTGGGCCACCACGGCCCGCGTGGCCGAAACGCCGCCGTTGGTGCCCACCACGCCGGCGTTCAGCGGGTGCGAGTCCGCCAGGCTGCCTTGGCCGCTGACGGTGGTGCACACCGGGGCGTTCAGCCGTTCTGCGAGCGCTGCCAGCGCGGCGCTGGCGCCCGCGATCACCACGCCGCCGCCGCAGATGAATACCGGTGCCCGGGCGCGCACCAGGCGTTCGGCCGCCTCGTCGACCGCGGCCGGGTCGGGCGCGCTGCGGGTGGCGGGGAACTGACCGTGGCCGGGCTGGGCCCAGACGGTTTCGGGATCGATGGCGTGCTTTTGCACGTCGTAGGGCAGGCAGATGTGGGCCGCGCCGGGCCGGCCGGTGGTCATGGCGCGGAAGGCGCTGCGCAGGGCGTGCGGGATCTGGTCCACCCGGTCGATGGTGGTGTTCCATTTGGTGAGCGGGCGGTACAGCGCCTGCTGGTCCAGTTCGGTCAGCGGGAACCTGCCGCGCGCGCCCACCGAGACGTCCGACGTGATGCCCAGCACGGCCACCGACGATTCGTTGGCTTCCACCAGACCGGGCAGCAGGTAGGTGGCGCCGCCGCCGCTGGGCCCCTCGCACACGCCCACGCGGCCGGTGACGCGGGCGTAGCCATCGGCCATGTAGGCGGCGCTGCGCTCGTCGCGGGTGAGGATGTGGTCCATGCCATGGTCCAGGCGGGCCAGGGCGTCATAGAACGGGAGGCTGGTATCGCCGCACAGCCCGAAGATGTGCTGCACGCCGTTGTGCTGCAGCATCCGTACCATGGCATCCGCGCCGTTCATGGGGGTCGTCGACATCGTCACATCTCCTGGGCCGGTTAAGAATCCATTCCAGTATACTTAAAAAGATGACGAAGCACAGCCTGTCTTCGCGGCTCCCGTCCGTGCCCGCCGCACCGGCCAAGGTCCGCGCGGCGCCCATCTCACGTGTGCGCCGCGAGCGCGGCAGCGCCGTGGTCAACACGCTGCGCGACATGGCCATCAGCTACCAGCTGCGGCCGGGCGAGCGCATCAGCGAGATCGAGCTGGCGGCCCGCCTGGGGGTGAGCCGCACGCCCGTGCGGGAGGCCCTCACCCGCCTGGTGACCGAGGGTTTCCTGGTGCCGTGCACGCGGGGCTTCATGCGCCGGCCGCTGGACGTGCAGGAGGCCATCGACCTGTACGAGGCCCGCATGGCCGTGGAGCGTGAGTGCCTGCGCCTGGCCGTGGAGCGCGCCGACGCGGCGCAGATCGCCGAGGCGCAGCGCTTTCTGGAGAGCAGCCGCGCGGCCTCGCCCGACACGCCGGTGCGCGCGCTGGTGGAACTGGACGAGGCCTTCCACCTGCGCATTGCCGCCATGGCCCGCAATGGGGAGCTGCAGCGCATGCTGGCCAGCCTGAACGAGCGGGTGCGCTTCATCCGCTGGATCGACATGGAAAAGGCCGGGCGCGACTTTACCCAGCAGGAGCATGGCGCCATCCTGCAGGCCGTCGCCGCCCGCGACGGCGCATCGGCGGCGCGCCTGATGGACGAGCACATCGGCCTGCGGCGCGAGCAGATCGTGGAGGCCATCACGCAGGGGCTGGCGCGCATCTACATTGCGGACGAGGGCGTGGCAGCCCCAGGCGCCGGGGCGACGGCGAGCGCGGCGCTATAGTCGTCGCCCGCGGTTTTCGCTCCTGCCCGCTGGCGTTGCCACGCTGCCTTCCTCCGCCCCCTTCCCCGCTCCCCATGGCCAAAGACAAGACCCTCTACACCTGCACCGAATGCGGCGGCACCAGCCCGCGCTGGCTGGGCAAATGCCCATCCTGCGGCGCCTGGAACACGCTGGTGGAGACCGTCACGGAATCATCGGCCGGCAAGAATCGCCTGAGCACGCCTCAGGGCTATGCAGGTCTGGCCCAGGCGCAGGCGGTGACGCCGTTGGCCTCCATCGAGGCACAGGACGTGGCGCGCACGCCGAGCGGTATCGAGGAGCTGGACCGCGTGCTGGGCGGCGGCGTGGTCGAGGGCGGTGTGGTGCTGATCGGCGGCGACCCGGGCATCGGCAAATCGACGCTGCTGCTGCAGGCCATGGACGCACTGCAGCGCGCCGGCCTGCCCACGCTGTATGTGACGGGCGAAGAGAGCGGGGCGCAGGTGGCGCTGCGCTCGCGGCGCCTCGGGATCGACGGCAGCCAGGTGCAGTTGCTGGCCGAGATCCAGCTCGAGAAGATCCTGGCGACGGTGGAGGCCACGCAGCCGGCGGTGGTCGTCATCGACTCCATCCAGACCGTCTATTCCGACCAGCTCACCAGCGCGCCGGGCTCCGTGGCCCAGGTACGCGAATGCGCAGCCCACCTGACGCGCATGGCCAAGGGCACGGGCATCGCCGTGATCCTGGTCGGCCACGTGACCAAGGAGGGCGCGCTGGCCGGCCCGCGCGTGCTGGAGCACATGGTGGACACGGTGCTGTACTTCGAGGGCGACACGCACAGCCAGTTTCGCCTGGTGCGCGCCATCAAGAACCGCTTCGGCGCGGTGAACGAGATCGGCGTGTTCGCGATGACGGAAAAGGGCCTGAAGGGCGTGACGAATCCCAGTGCCATCTTCCTCAGCCAGCATGCCGAGCCGGTGCCGGGTTCGTGCGTGCTGGTCACGCTCGAAGGCACCCGGCCCATGCTGGTGGAGATCCAGGCGCTGGTGGACGACGGCGGGCCGAGCCCGCGGCGGCTGTCGGTGGGGCTGGACAAGGACCGCTTGGCCATGCTGCTGGCCGTGCTCAACCGCCATGCGGGTGTGGCCTGTGCCGACCAGGATGTGTTCGTCAACGCCGTGGGCGGGGTGCGCATCGGTGAGCCCGCAGCCGATCTGGCGGTGATGCTGTCCATCACCAGCAGCCTGCGCGGCAAGCCCCTGCCCAAGGGCTTCATCGCCTTTGGCGAAGTGGGCCTGGCAGGCGAGGTGCGGCCCGCGCCGCGCGGCCAGGAGCGGCTGAAGGAGGCGGCCAAGCTGGGATTCAGCGTGGCCGTGGTGCCCAAGGCCAATGCACCCAAGAAACCCATCGAGGGCCTGACCATTCATGCGGTAGAGCGCGTGGAAGAAGCCATGAACGTGGTGCGCGGTATCGCGTGACAGCGGTGGCTTACGCCGTCGGACGCCGTTCGTAGGGCCTGCCCAGCGATCGCCAGGTCGCCCCGGCTGCGATGTCCTGCCGTTGGGGCCCACTGACCTTCTCAGGGCCAGCCCCTACGCACCTTCCACACGAAGGGGATGGCGCGCACATAGGACAATGCGGCCATGAATCTGCGCAAAATTCTCATTCCCCTGGGCTTGCTGGTGCTGCTGGGCTTGGCCTGGCGCTCCTACGGCTGGCAGGGCCTGTTGGCTGCGGGTGGCGGCCTCATCATGTGGGCGCTGCTGCATTTCACTCGGCTCATGAACGTGATGAACAAGGCCGCCAACCGGCCCATCGGCTACGTGGGCAGCGCCGTGATGCTCAATGCCAAGCTGCGCGAAGGCGTGAACCTCATGCACGTGGTGGCCATGACGCGCGCGCTGGGCCAGCCCCTGTCGAAGGAGGGCGAGGAGCCCGAGCTGTACCGCTGGACCGACGGCACGCAGTCCCACGTGACCTGCGAATTCCGAGGGGGCCGCCTGGTGCGCTGGGAGCTGGAGCGTCCGCCGGTGCAGGACAGTCCGGAAGCCGCCCCCGCTGCGCTCCCTGCATCGGAACCGTAAAATTGCCGGTTCGGCGATTTACTTCTCCCATTCCAAAGGATACCCATGAGCCCCGTAGTTCCCTCGATGGCCGACCGTGACGGCAAGATCTGGATGGACGGCCAGATGGTCGACTGGCGCGATGCCAAGATCCACGTGCTGACGCACACGCTGCACTACGGTTGCGGGGCGTTCGAGGGCGTGCGTGCCTACAAGACGGAACAGGGCACGGCCATCTTCCGCCTGGAAGAGCACACCGAGCGCCTGTTCAACAGCGCCAAGATCCTGCGCATGGCGATCCCGTTCAGCAAGGAAGAAGTGAACGAGGCGCAAAAGGCCGTGGTGCGCGAGAACCAGCTCGAATCGTGCTACCTGCGACCGCTCACGTGGATCGGCTCGCAGAAGCTGGGCGTGTCCCCCCGCGGCAACCAGATCCACCTGATGGTGGCCGCCTGGGCCTGGGGCGCCTATCTGGGCGAGGAAGGCATGCAGCGCGGCATCCGCGTGAAGACCAGCAGCTACACCCGCCACCACGTCAACATCACGATGACGCAGGCCAAGGCCGTGAGCAACTACAGCAACTCCATCCTCGCCAACATGGAAGCGCTGGACGACGGCTATGACGAGGCGCTGCTGCTGGACGCCTCGGGCTTCGTGTCTGAAGGTGCCGGCGAGAACGTTTTCGTGGTCAAGAACGGCGTGGTCTATACGCCTGACCTGTCGGCCGGCGCGCTCAACGGCATCACCCGCAACACCATCTTCCACATCTGCCAGGACCTGGGGATCGAGCTGGTGCAAAAGCGCATCACGCGCGACGAGGTCTACATCGCCGACGAGGCCTTCTTCACCGGCACCGCCGCCGAAGTCACGCCCATCCGCGAACTCGACCGCATCGCCATCGGGGCGGGCAGCCGCGGCCCGGTCACCGAGAAAATCCAGAAGGCCTTCTTCGACATCGTCAACGGCCGCAATCCCAAGTACGCCCACTGGCTCGCCAAGGTCTGAACGCCATGTCCCAAGCTGTCATCGAACTCCTCGCCAAAGACCTCAATCCCCAGGGCGGCGTCTTCTGTCCCAGCCCCAAGGCCGACATGAAGCTGTGGAACACCCACCCCAAGGTGTATCTGGACGTGGCCCACACCGGCGAGGCCAAGTGCCCGTACTGCGGCACGGTGTACCGCCTGAAGGCAGGCGAGGTCGTCCACGCAGGCCACTGACCCGCCGCACCCCCGAGCCCCCGGCGCGTCGACCGCTGCTGGGGCCGGCCTTCAGCGCGGCGCCGCTGCTGGCGGTACGGCCGCCGCCGGGCGGCAGGCCCGGCCCCACAGGCTGTCGGCCTCGGGCTCCCCGTGCTGGGCGAAGAGCTGCGCGAAATGCCGCCGCTCGCCACCGCGCAGCTTGACCAGCGGCGCGATCTGCGCGTCAGCCGGTACCAGGCACAGCCGGGGGTAGAGCAGGTACCACTTCCAGCGCAGCGCCTTCTGGTAGAAGAAGGCCGTGTCTTCCGCCTTGGCGAGGGCCAGTCGGTACGCAGCGCCACCCTGGCGCAGCACCCGTTGCGCGGTGACGTGTCCCAGCAGATAGACCGGGTCCGGAATGCCCTGCAGCAACTCCGCGTAGCCCGGTTCCGCCTGCAAGGCCGACAAATAGGCCTGCGTGCCCACCTCGAACAGCGCGTGGTGGAATTCACGCTGCCAGGCCGTCGCGAACGATGCGCCGGCCGGTGCGCCGAAGGCCCAGTTCTCGACCACCGGAAAGCGGGGGTCCTGCGTATAGCCGTCCAGGTAGAAGCCGGCGAAGTCGGCCCCCTGCGCCTGCCGCAGCGCCTCCAGCCAATGCAGCGGCTGGGTCAGCAGGACGGTGGCATCCAGCCAGTAGCCGCCATAGCGGCTGACGAGGTAGAGACGGATCCAGTCGGACTGCTTGACGGGATCGAGTTGCTCGAAGCCCGCGGGCCAGTCGGACGCGGGCACATGGTCGCGCACCGTTTGCCGATTCAACACCCGCACCTCGAAGTCTGGGCACTGCAGGCGCCAGTTGGCGATGCAGCGCTCCACGAACGGGTCGGGCTCCACCGCATGCCAGTAGCTCCAGATGCGGGCGGCGATGGGCGCAGAGGTATCCGGGGCGCTTGCCGTTGGAGCGTTGCCGAAGGCTGAAGGCGTCTGGGGCTGCGGAACGTAGGCAGCGGCCCGCTGCGGCTGCAGCCGGGCCAGGATCTGGTACACGGTGCGGAAAGCGGCTGTAGGCAAACGGAGTGTCATGAAGTCAGAAAAGCACTGAAGTGTGCAAAAGCGCGACGGCGGCATTCTGGCACCTTGGCGGCCGGGTTACGATCCGCCGCCGCAGGCATTCTTAAAGCACAGGGTTCCCAGAAACCAACGCAGGCGCCTGTTTTTCCATCCCCACCTTGCGGGCCCCGCTGAGAGGCGGGCTATTTTTTGATGCACCTTCAGTCTCTTCTCGGCCCGTCGCCCTGGCAGCGCCAGCTCACTACGCTGACCGCCTTTCTGATTCCGGCGCTGGCGTTGTCGGTGGCGACGGGTTATTCCTATGGGGCCGTCCTGCTGCTGCTGGGGGCGCTGGCCTCGCTGCCGCGCTGGGCTGCGGTGCGTCCCGACCGAGATACCGCGCGCCTCGCCTTGGCCATGGTAGGCATGGCGCTGCTGTGGTGCGTGCTGTCGGACCCGCGCGAAAACTGGGGGCGTTTCGACCGCACGGTCAAGTTCGCCCTGGCCGTCCCGTGCCTGCTGTTCATCGTGGCCTTTCCGCCGCGTGCCCGGGCGCTGTTCTGGGGCCTGCTGGTGGGCAGCATCGGTGCCGGAGGCGTGGCCCTGTGGCAGGTGCATGTGGAAGGCGCACCCCGCGCCTCGGGCTTTCCGTCCAATCACACGAATGCCATCCAGTGGGGCAATCTGGCGTTGCTGATGGGCGCGATGCTCGCGGCGCAGACCATGGCGCTGTACCGCCAACTGCCGCGCTCCATCGTCGCCCTGTCCGTGCTGGCGGTGCTGGCGGCGCTCAATGCCTCCATGCTGTCGCAGTCGCGCGGCGGCTGGCTGGCGCTGCTGCTGGCGATTCCCTTGGCGGTGGCACTGTTCCAGCGTCTGCACCCGGGCCGGCTGCTGCGCATCGTGGCGGGCTTGCTGGCGGCGTTGGCCGTTTTGACGGCACTCAACTGGAAAATGGTCGAGAACCGGTGGCAGCTGATGCACCAGGAAGTCCAGGTCTACGACCAACAGGGCGAGGCCGGCAACTCGGTGGGCCAGCGGCTCGAGCACTGGCGCTATGCCTGGGACGCCGGCCGAGAGAAGCCGCTGGCCGGCTGGGGCATGGCCGGCTACATGGAGGACAAGGCCCGTCGCGTGGCCGCCGGTGAATACCACCCGTCCATCATGGATTACATCTATGCGCACAACGAACTGCTCGATCTGTTCGTCAAGACCGGGCTCATCGGCGTGGGCATGATCCTTTTCTTCTACGGCGTGCCCGTGGCGCTGTTCTGGCCCAGCCGCCGCCGGCTCGACGCCATGGCGCGGCTGCCGGAGCCGCTGCAGGCGCAGATTCTTGCCGTGCGGCTGTCCGGTCTGTGCATTCCGGTGCTGTACGTGGGCTTCGGACTCACCCAGGTGTTCTTCGCGCACAACAGCGGGATCATGTTCTACCTGTTCCTGAACACCGTCACTTGGGGCGCACTGGTCGGTCTGCAGCGAACGGCCCTCGCCAGTGACGCCGCAGCGGCTGCCGTGAAGGGCTGATGACCGTGGCGCCTTCCGCCGCCCCTCCCTCTGCCGCAGCGTCCCGCCCCCGGGTGCTGCATTTCGTGACGGGCGGCTTCTCCGGCGCCACGCAGGTGGCGGTGGACCTGGTGCGGGCGCATGGAGCGTCTGGCCGGTTCGAGGCGCTGCTGGTGCTGCGCCGCAAGCGCACCACGCTGCCGGCCCGGGTGCAGGCGTTGCGTGACGAAGGCCTGGCCGTGGAAGTGGTGGCCGGCTGGTCGCACGCGGCCACCATGTGGGAGCTGGCAGCCCTGTGCCGGCGCTTCCGGCCCGACATCCTGATCGCGCACGGCTACAGCGAGCATCTCTGGGGCCGCTATGCGGGTCTGATGGCCGGTGTGCCGCATCTGGTGCACGTGGAGCACAACTCCCGCGAGCGTTACACCGCCTGGCGGCGTGCGCAGGCCCGTTGGCTCGCCCGCCGCACCGATGCCATCGTGGGCTGCTCCGAGGGCGTGCGCAACGCGCTGCTCGATCTGCGGTTCGACCCCGAGCGCGTGCACGCCATTCCGAACGGCATCCGCCTGGCGCCGTACCAGAGCGCGCCGGCGCATGGCTTCGCCGAGCGCATTCCCGGCATCGTGATGGCCGCCCGGTTCGCCCGGCAGAAGGACCATGCCACCCTGCTGCGGGCCGTGGCGCTGCTGCGCGAGCGCGGCCTCCGGCCGCCCGTGCGGCTGGCCGGCGGCGGCAAGGCCAGCGCGCGCCGTGCGGCCGAGCGCCTGGCGCAGACGCTGGGCCTGCAGGACCAGGTGGAGTTCCTGGGCCACTGCGGCGACGTGCCCGGCCTGCTCATGGGCCACCAGATCTGCGTGCTGTCTACTCACTACGAGGGCATGCCGCTGTCACTGATTGAAGGCATGGCGGCCGGATGCGCCGTGGTGGGCAGCCGGGTCGTCGGCGTGCAGGAGGTCATCGATCCGGGCCGTACCGGCCTGCTGGTGGACCACGCCAGCCCCCAGGCGCTGGCGGACGCCTTCGCGCGCCTGCTCGGCCAGCCGCAGGAGGCCGTACGCATGGGCGAGGCCGCCCACCGCCAGGTGCTGCAGCATTACGGCTTGGACACCATGACTGCGCGCTACGAGTCCCTGCTCTCCGGCCTGCTGCGCGGGGAGCCGCAGCCATGACCGCTGCGCCTCAGGCCGCTGCCGCCCCCTGGCTGAGCGTGCTCGTGCCCGTGTACAACGTGCGCGACTATCTCGCCGAGTGCATCGACTCGGTGCTGGCGCAGGCGCCGGATGATGGCGGCGTGGAAGTCCTGCTGCTGGACGACTGCTCCACCGATGGCTCTGCCGACGTGATCGCCCTGCTGCAGGCCCGCTGGCCGGGCCGCCTGCAGGCGCTGCGCCATGCACGCAACGGGGGCTTGAGCGCGGCGCGCAACACCCTCATCGATGCCGCACGGGGCGACTACCTCTGGTTCCTCGACTCCGACGACAAGCTCCTGCCCGGCGCCATCGACGGCCTGCGCGCCGCCGTGCAGGCACACGCACCCGATGCCGTGCTGTGTGACTTCCGGGTCTGGCGCGAACGGCCGCGGCTCAAGCACCGCCTGCGCGGCGAGGCGCACCGCCGCACTTTCGACGGCCCCTCTCGCACGCTGCGGCACGACCGCGCCGGCCTGCTGCGCGGCCTGCTGGCAACGGGGCAGTTGCACGCCTGGTCCAAGATCACGCGGCGCGCGCTGTGGGCGGATGGCCTGCGCTTTCCGCCGGGCCGCTATTTCGAGGACATGGCCACCATGCCCCTGGCGCTGCTGCGCGCCGCCAGACATTACCACGTGCCCGAGCCCTGGGTGGCCTACCGCCAGCGCGGCAGCAGCATTCTGGCGACCATGACGTTGCCCAAGGCCTTCGACCAGTCCGCCGCGCTGCGGCCGCTGCGCGAGGCGCTGGCCGGCCATCCCGACGAGGACGACGCGGGTTTGCGCTTTGCCATGGCGCACCAGTGCGCCCGCAACCTGCAGGGCGCCATGCGCGTGGTGCAACGCGCCAGCGCGCCTGCGGCCGAGCTCGACGCGGCGGCCGCGCGCATCCGCGCCGACTTCTCCGCCGCCTCGCCGCTGGATGCCGCCGCGCTGCTGCGCGCCTACCTGCAGCGCGGCTGGTGGCTGCGCTGGGCCAAGTTCCGCCGGGCCCATGCCCACCGATCCATACCTGCCTCCGAATGACCTCTGCCCACGGCCCCGGGGCCCGACCTTCCCTCAAGACGCGCGGCGAGCTGTGGCTGGCCCGCGGCCTGCACCGCTTCTACCGCGCCTGGCCGCGCCGCCTGGAAGCCTGTGCGCCGCCCGCATTCGCGGTCTACGACATTCCCGCCGCAATGGCGGTGGACCCCGCAGCGCCACCTCAGCCGCCGCAGGCCGCCGATGCGCTGCCGCCCATCCCGCCCATCGTCTGGGCTTACTGGAATGGCTCTGCCCCGCCGCTGCTCATCCAGCGCTGCTTCGACAACTGGCAAACCGCCTGCCCCGGCTTCAGCATCCGCATCCTCGATGAAGGGAGCGTGCGCGACTACATCCCGGAAATCCCCACGGTGCTCGACGGCGTGTCGCACGCCAAGCGGGCCGACTGGATCCGGCTGGAGCTGCTGCGCCGCCACGGCGGCATCTGGGTCGATGCCAGCAGCATCCTCACCCGCCCGCTCGATTGGGTGCTGGAGCAGCAGACGCGCACGCCGGCCGAGTTCGTAGGGTTCTACCTGGAGCGCCACACGCGCGACGCCGCCTACCCGGTGGTGGAGAACTGGTTCATGGCAGCCCCGCCCGGCAGCCGGATGATCGCCGACTGGCAGCACGAGTTCACCACCCAGGTGATCCACCGCACCGGCCACGAGTACATCGCCCATCTGCAGTCGCTGGGCATGTACGAGACGGTGCGCCAGCACATCGACGCGCCGGACTACCTGACCATGCACATGGCGCTGCAGGTCATCCTGCGCAACCGCGGCGGCTACCGGCTGGCCCTGGCGCGGGCCGAGGATGGCCCCTTCCGCTACCACGTGCTGGGCCGCTGGGGGCGCACGCCCCTCAAGCTGCGGCTGCTGTTCTCGCGCATCACGGGCGAGGTGCCGCCGCTGATCAAGCTGCGCGCGCCCGACCGCAAGCGCCTGGACGAATACTTGGCGCGCGGGCTGTACGTGCCGGGCAGTGTGGCCGCCCGCTACCTCATGGGCGAGTGAGCAGCCCGTTGGCGCATCGGCGATTTGCTCCTGAGTTAATAGCTGAATGCGCTTGATCTGCGGGCGCTGCAGGCCATTTTGGCTTCAGGACCGGGCCGCCCGCCACTCCTGCGCCAGCCGCGCCACCAGGTCGCCGGCCGGCATTGGCCGCGTGGCTGCCACGCCCTGGCCGGCCCACAGGGCCAGCGCGTCGGCGCGGCCCTGCGCAGCCGCCGCCTTGCGCACCGGGCCCATCAGCGCGTTCTGCACCGGGTAGGCCGGCACGTCGGCCTCGAAGGGCGCCAGCTGCTCCATGGTGGCGTTGACGATGCCGCGCGCCGGCCGGCCCGAGAACACGCGGGTCAGGCGTGTGCCGGTGTCGCCGGCCTGGGCCAGGGCCGCGCGGTAGGCGGGGCCGATGGCTGACTCCGGGCAGGCCAGGAAGGCCGTGCCCATCTGCACGCCCTGCGCGCCCAGCGCCCGCGCGGCGGCGATGCCGCGGCCGTCCATGATGCCGCCGGCCGCGATGACCGGAATGCGCAGCGCGTCCACGCACTGCGGAACCAGGGCCAGCGTGCCGACCTGGCTGGATTCGAAGTCGGCAAGGAAGGTCCCGCGGTGGCCGCCGGACTCCACCCCGCTCGCACAGACCGCGTCGGCGCCCACGGCCTCCCAGGCGCGGGCCTCGGCCACGGTGGTGGCCGTGCCGATGACCGTGCAGCCGGCCGCCTGCAGGCGGGCGACCTGGGCGGCGGTGAGGATGCCGAAGGTGAAGCTGGCCACTGCCGGGCGTGCGTCGATCAGCGCTTCGAACTGCGCGGCGAAGTCTTCGCACCACTGCGCCGGCAAGGCAGGCTCCAGCCCGAAGGCCGCGTACAGCGGCGCGATGCGCTCCAAGGCCGTGCGCACGGTGGCGTCGTCCGGCGTGGGCGTGTCCTGCACGAAGAGGTTCATGCCGAAGGGCCTGTCGGTGCGGCGGCGCACCTCGGCCGCGGCCTCGGCCATGGCAGCGGGCGAGCGCATGCCGCAGCCCAGCATGCCCAGTCCCCCGGCCTGCGACACGGCAGCGGCCAGGGCCGGTGTGTCGGAGCCGGTCATGGGGCCCTGCACGATGGGCAGAGGCACGCCCAGGCGGTCGAAGAGCGGGGCAGTGGGGCGGGCGGCAGCATCGGTCATGGGTGGGCTTTCGTTGAAGGGGGAAGGCGCGGCGCGAAGGACGGAGGGGCAGGTCAGCCGGCCGGCGCGCCCGCGTGCAGCGCCTCTTGCAGGGCGCGCAGCGCTGGCGTGTCGTAGCCGGGTCGGTGCAGCAACACCGTAGGGCAGGTCTGCAGCGGCACGAGCTGCAGCGGCGGCGGCTCGCGCATCAGCTCCAGCACGGCGCGCGGCACCACGCCCGCGCAGCGGCCGGCCGCCACGCAGGCCAGGATGGCGTGGTAGGAGGCCACCTCCAGCACGCGCGGCGGCTGGCCGTGCGGGTGGTGCTGCTGCATCCACGCCTCGCCCAGGCTGCGGTAGGTGCAGCCGGGGGCGAAGGCGGCCAGCGTGTCCAGTGCCAGGCGCTGGCCGGGCTGTGGCGCGGCATGGCCGGCGGGCAGGGTCACCAGCAGTTCTTCCTGGTAGACGGTGGTGCGCACCAGGGCGGCGTCCGGGTTCAGGCCCGGCGGGGGCCAGGCGACCAGGGCGGCGTCCAGGGTGTGGGCCAGCACCTGCTCGGCCAGCAGGCACGAGGCGCCGGTGCGCACGTCCAGCTCCAGATCGGGCCACTGCGCATGCAGCTGTGCCAGCGGCTGGGGCAAGCGCGCGGCGGCCGTGCTCTCCATGGCGCCCAGGCGCAGCCGGCCGCCCGGCG
>JAEWPH010000279.1 GCA_023460715.1 Pseudomonadota bacterium
GGCTGCGGCTGCGGCTGCGCAGGGTGGGGCGGCGCTGCCGCCGGCGCCCCCGGGCGGCGTGCCGGCGCGGGCTGTGCTCACGCTGGCCTACGGCCTGGCGGGGCTGGGCTACATCGTCACGGCGACCTTTTTGCCGGTGATCGCACGCGGCGCACTGCCGGCCGGCTCGGCCTGGCCCGATCTGTTCTGGCCGCTGTTCGGGGCGGGCGTGGCGCTGGGCGCAGCGCTGAGCACGCGCACCCCGGCCGGATGGGACCGCCGCTGGCTGCTGGCCGCGGCCTACGGCGTGCAGGCCGGCGCCATCGGGCTCAGCCTGGTGTGGCCCTCGGCGCCGGGCTTCGCGCTGGGCAGCCTGCTGCTGGGGCTGCCGTTCACCGCGATCACGTTCTACGCGCTGCAGGAGGCGCGGCGCGTGTGGCCGGCCGGGGCCGACAGCTTTCCCGGGCTGCTCACCGCGGCGTACGGGCTGGGGCAGATCGCCGGGCCGCCGATGGTGGCCTGGATGCTGCACCACAGCGCCTCGGCGGCGCACGGCTTCACGCTGGGGCTGGCGGCCGCTGCCGGCGCGCTGGTGCTGGGCGCGGCGCTGCTGGCGGGCATGGCCTGGCGCTGGCCGCTGCACAGATGATGTGGAAATAAAAATGGCGCTGGCCCCGTCCCACCGCGTGCGTGCAACCGCATGGCTCCCGGGGTGTGTGGCAGTCGTGCAGTAAAGGCCGCCCCGCTGCGAAGGATACCGGCGCGGCCCACCCCAGCGGCAGCCGAGCAAGGGCCGCCCCGCAGCGAGGGCTGCGTCCCCTTGCCCGCCATACGCAGCACGGCGAGAGCGGGGGCTGAGGGCCGCGGCTCCCACCCTGCCCGCGCAGGCTGGGACGTGCCCGAAGAGCTGCCGCCTCTGGCGGCTGCACGGAGCGGCGCAGCCGCTCAGGGGGGTGTCATCAAGCCAGCGGCAGCGTCAGCACGAAGCAGGCGCCGGGCTGGCCGTCGGGCCGGGCCTCGCAGCGCACGCTGCCGTTGTGGCGGCCGGCGATGGAACGCACCAGCGCCAGGCCCAGGCCCACGCCGCCGGCACGCTCGCTGGCGCCGGGCAGGCGGTAGAAGGGTTCGAAGATGCGCTCGCGCTGCTCGGGCGGCACGCCAGGGCCGTGGTCGCACACGCGCACCACGACCTGCCGGCCCTGGCGTTCCAGGCCCAGCGTGATGTCGCCCTGGCTGTAGCGGCGGGCGTTCTCCAGCAGGTTGCGCAGCGCGCGGCGCAGCAGCTTGGCCACGCCGTTCACGTCCAGCGCATCGATGCCGTCCTGCACCTGCAGCTCGGCGTCCACGCGCACGCACTCCTCGGCCGCCAGCCCGACCAGATCGACCGGCTCCACCGTGCCCACGTCGGCCTCGCGGGCGTCCAGGCGGCTGGCCAGCAGGATCTCGTCCACCAACTGGTCCAGCTCGGCGATGTTGCGCAGGATCTCCTCGCGGAAGGCCGGCGAGGGCGTGCTGCCCTGCATCAGCTCCAGCCCCATGCGGATGCGCGTGAGCGGCGAGCGCAGCTCGTGAGAGGCATTGGCCAGCAGCGACTTGTGCGACTGCACCAGGGTCTCGATGCGCGCCGCAGAGGCGTTGAACTGGCGCGCCAGCGCGGCCACTTCGTCGTGGCCGTGCTCGGGCACGCGCTGCGACAGGTCGCCCTCGCCAAAGCGCTGCACGCTGCGCTGCAGTGTCTCCAGCCGCTGCAGCAGCCGGCGGATGACGGGGAACACGCCCAGGGTGACGGCGATGCCGACGACGGCCAGCATCCACAGGAAGCCCAGCGGCGGACGCAGCCAGAAGGAGGGGCCGTCGGGGCCGCGGTCGCGCCGGTCAGCTCCCGGCGGGCGCTGGCGCGGCGACAGCTGCAGCACGTACTGCGAGCCGTCCTCGGCCTCGATGTTGAACGCGATCGGATCGCCCGGCTCAAAGGGCTGGCGTACCGCCTGCCCCTGCAGCACGGCCTTGCCGCTGCTGTCGCGCAGCACCAGCTCGCGCGCGGGTGGCATGCGCTGCACCTGTTCGTTGTGCTCGGCCGCCACCCGCCACGCCAGGCCCACCACGACGGCGAACACCGCCACGCCGCCCACCACGGCCAGCCAGATGCGCAGGTACAGACGGCGGGAAAAGGGGCTCAGCAGGGACATCTCAGCATTCCTCGTAGCGTTGCTTGCCGGCCGTGCCCAGCAGCCGCCGAGCACAGGCCGCCCCGCGGCGAGAGCGACTTTCGTCCTTGCCGACCTGCTCAGCGCAGAGCGAGCAAAGGGTCGGTGTGCCGAACCACGGGAGGCTGTTCTCTTTCCAGGGATTCAGCGCGGCAAGCCTGCCGCGCGGCATCGAAACCCCGCGCGGCCCGGCCCAGCAGCCGCCGAGCAAGGGCCGTCCCGCAGCGACGGCGGCGTCCCCCTTCCCGCAGCGCGCAGCGCTGAGAGAGAAGGGGGAAGGCGCGCAGCGCCACAGGGGGATGCTCTCCCCCGCACCACCCGGCGCGGCAAGCCTAGCGCGCGGCACCGAAACCCCGCGCGGCCTGGCCCAGCAGCCGCCGAGCAAGGGCCGCCCCGCAGCGACGGCGGCGTCCCCCTTCCCGCAGCGCGCAGCGCTGAGAGAGAAGGGGGAAGGCGCGC
>JAEWPH010000280.1 GCA_023460715.1 Pseudomonadota bacterium
TTTCCGGCCTGGGCAGCGGCGGCACTTCCGTCCTCGCTGGGAGCGGCGCAGCGCGGTGGGTCCGGGCGGCAGATTCCTGGCTGGGGAAGAACCACACCATACGCCGCCCCGATAGCCCCACCGCCACTGTGGCCGGCCGTATTCCCGACCGGCTCCGTGCCCGCGCACCGACCTGTAGCCCCCTAATAGGCCCGGCGGCACCCGCGGGGCAGCACTTCCTTTCCGCCATGCAAAAAATGGCGTTCCACTGTTGCCAAGGCGTGAACACAGTGGTGTCGCGCATCTCCTTGGTGGGGATGGCGCCCGGCGGCACACTGACCGCCTTTGTCATCTGGAATCCTTCCATGTCTTCTGTCCCGTCCCATTCCGCCCCACAGGCCGCCTCCGGTGCGCCGGCCGATGCCTCCGGCCTGATCGAACGCCTGCAATGGCGCTACGCCACCAAGAAGATGGACCCGGCGCTCAAGGTGCCTGCCGACCGGCTCGATCGCATCCTGGAGGCCGCCCGCCTGGCGCCCACGTCCAGCGGCCTGCAGCCGTTCGAAATCATCGTGGTGACCGACCCGGCCGTGCGCGCACGCATCCAGGCCATCGCCTGGAACCAGGCCCAGATCGTGGACGGATCCCACCTGCTGGTCTTCGCCGCATGGGACAACTACACGCCCGAGCGCATCAACGCGATGTTCGACTACACCAACGAAGTGCGCGGCTTCAAGAACGAAGGCTGGGAGAACTACCGCCAGATGCTGCTGAACACCTACCCGCAGCGCGACGCGGAGGTGAACTTCCAGCACGCGGCACGGCAGGCCTACATCGGCCTGGGCGCCGCCCTGATCGCCGCTGCGCACGAAAGCGTCGACAGCACGCCCATGGAAGGCTTCGAGCCCAAGGCACTGGACGAAATCCTGGGTCTGGGCGAACGCCACCTGCGCAGCGTAGCGCTGCTGCCCCTGGGCTACCGCGCAACGCAGGGCGATTGGCTGGTGAACCTGACCAAGGTCCGCCGTCCGCGCGAGCAGTTCATCTCCCAGGTCTGATCAGAGACAGGGCTCTTGCGGGCTGCCGCTGCGGCGGCCCGTGGGGCTGGGTATGCCGCGCTAGGATGCCGCCATGCCCTCTTCCGACCGAACCCCTCGCACGGGGCGATCCGCTCTGGCGGCGGCCTGTTCCCTGGCGGCCCTGGCCGCCGCGCTGGCGGGTTGCGCCACTCCTGCAGCGCAGCCCCCCGCCCCGTGGCCGGCGCAGATCGCCACGCTGTTGCCCACCGACATCCTGCTCATCGGCGAGCAGCACGATGCCCCCGCACACCAGCAGTTGCAGCGCGAAGCCGTGCAGTGGCTGGCCGCGCGCCAGCAGCTGGCGGCCCTGGTGATGGAAATGGCCGAGGCGGGCCACAGCACGCAAGGCCTGCCCCGCGACGCCAGCGAGGCGCAGGTGCAGCAGGCGGTCGGATGGCAGGACCGTGCCTGGCCGTGGGCCCACTACGGGCCGGTCGCCATGGCCGCGGTGCAGGCCGGCGTGCCGGTGCTGGGCGGCAACCTGCCGCGCGCGCAGATGCGGGAAGCCCTGCGCGACGAGCGCTTGGACGGCCACCTGCCGCCGCAGGCGCTGCAGCAGCAGTACCAGGCGCTGCGCGATGGCCACTGCGGCCTCCTCCCTGAATCGCAGATCCCCGGCATGGCCCGCATCCAGATCGCGCGGGACGCCAGCATGGCGCGCGTGGCCGCGGCGGCGCGCGCGCCCGGCCGCGTGGTGGTGCTGGTCGCTGGCGGCGGCCATGTGCTGCGCCACCAGGGCGTGCCCACGCACTGGCCGGCCGGTTTGACGTCAAAAGTGGCCCTAGCCCAATCAGGTTCAGCGCAGACAGCTATCAATTCAGAAGCAGACCTGATCCTCCTCACCCCTGCGCTGCCGCCACAGGACCCCTGCGCCGACCTGCGCCGTGGCCTGGCAGGCTCCGGCGGCGCGCCGGCGGCTACGACGCCTGCTGCGCCAGCCGCAGCACCTGCGCCTGCAGCTGGGCGGTGAACACATCGGCCGGCAGGGGCCGGTCGCACAGATAGCCCTGGAAGCTGTCGCAGCCGCGCTCGCGCAGGAAGGAGAGCTGCGCGTCCGTCTCCACGCCCTCGGCCAGCACCGACAGCCCCAGGCTGTGGCCCATGGCGATGATGGCCGTGCAGATGGCCATGTCGTCGGCGTTCTGCGGCAGGTCCTTGATGAAGCCGCGGTCGATCTTGAGCACATCGATCGGAAAGCGCTTGAGGTGGGCGAGCGATGAATAGCCCGTGCCGAAGTCGTCCACCGCCATGCGCACGCCCAGCTCGCGCAGGCGCAGCAGCACCTGGCGCGCCTCCTCGGGGCGCTCGGCCAGCGCGCTTTCGGTGATCTCCAGCTCCAGCAGCGTGGCGGGGTAGCCGGTGTCGCGCAGCGCCGCCGCGGCGCAGCCGACCAGGTCGGTGAGGTGGAACTGGCGTGGCGACACGTTGAGCGCCAGCGTCAGCGCCGGCAGGCCGGCCTCGCGCCAGCGCTGGCCCTGGTGGCAGACCTCGCGCATCACCCACTCGCCGAGCGGGCCGATGACGCCGGAGCTTTCGGCCACCGGAATGAAGCGCGTGGGCGAGATCGGTCCCTCCTGCGGGTCCACCCAGCGCACCAGCGCCTCGGCGCCGGTGATGCGGCCCGTGGCGATGTCCACCTGCGGTTGGTAGTACAGCTTGAGGTGGCCCAGGGCCAGGGCCTGGCGCAGGCGCGACTCCAGCGCCAGGCGCTCGCGCGCGGCGGCCGTCATGCGCTCGTCGAAGAAGCACCACGCGCCGCGCCCGCGCGCCTTGGCGCCGTACACGGCCGCGTGCGCGCCCTGCAGCAGGGTCTGCGCCGTGGCGGCGTGCTCGGGAAAGAGGCAGATGCCCACGCTGGCGCCGGCCACCACCTCGAAGCCCTCGGGCGAGCGCCACGGGTCGGCCGCCGCGGCGATCATGTCGCGCGCCACGTCGGCGGCCTCCTCGTCGCTGCGCAGGTGGCGCGCCAGCACGCCCAGTTCGTCGCCGGCCACGCGGCTGAGCAGGTAGCCGGGCCGCATGGCCGCCTGCACCTTGCGCGCGATGTGCCTGAGCACCTGGTCGCCGGTGGCGTGGCCGTAGCTGTCGTTCACGTCCTTGAAGCGGTCCAGGTTCAGCAGCAGCACGGCCATGTGCTCGCCGCTCGCGCGGGCCTCGTGCATCGCCTGCTCCAGCTGGTGCGCGAACCAGTTGCGGTTGGCCAGTTCGGTCAGCGGGTCGTTGTGCGCCAGGAACTCCAGGCGCTGGTGCCGCGCCTTCTCCTCGGAGATGTCGGTGAACATGCACACGTAGTGCGTGACCTTGCCCGCCGCGTCGCGCACGCTGGACAGGGACATGTGCTCGGGGAAGACCTCGCCGTTCTTGCGCCGGTTCCAGATCTCGCCCTGCCAGTGGCCGGTGCGCACCAGGCGCTCCCACAGGGCCTCGTAGAAGATGCGGTCGTGCCGGCCGGACTTGAACAGCCGCGGCGTCTTGCCCAGCAGTTCGCGCTCGGTGTAGCCCATCAGCCGGGTGAAGGCGGCATTGACGGACAGGATGCGGTTCTGCGCATCGGTCACCACCACGCCCTCGACAGTGTTGTCCACCACCGTCGCAGCCAGGCGCTGGCGCTCCTCGTCGCGCCGCTGGTCGCTCTGGTCGGTGAGGATGCCGGTGAAGCGCTCCGGGCGGCCCATGTCGTCCAGGTGGCGCATGCCCCGCGCCATGAACCAGCGGAACTCCCCGTCGAAGCAGCGCAGCCGCGCACTCTCGGCAAACGGCTCGCCCGCCGCCAGCGCATAGCGGATGGAGGCCACCACGCGGCGCCGGTCGTCGGCATGCAGGCGGTGCAGCCAGTGGAAGTCGCGGCCGAAGTCGGAGCCTCCGTAGTGCAGCAGCCGCTGCACCCCGGCCGAGAAGCTGAGCTGGCGCCGCGGCAGATCACAGTCCCAGATGCCGCCGCCGCTGCCCTCCAGCGCTAGGCGCAGGCGCGTCTCGCTGCGCTCCAGCGCCAGGCGCGCATCGCGGATCTCGCTCATGTCCTGCAGCACGCAGACGAGGTGCTCGGGCCCCGTGCCATCGCCGCGCGGGGCCAGCGTGGTCGTGCCCAGCAGGGGCACGATCCGGCCGTCGCTGGCGCGGCGGCAGAGGTATTCGCCCACGTAGTGGTCGATCTGGCCGGACAGCAGGCGCTGCAGCTGCAGTTGCAGCGCGGCCCAGTCGGCATCGCTGCATTGCACCACGTCGCGGAAGTTGAGCGCATCCACCGTCTGCAGCGGCAGGGCCAGCAGGTGGCGCAGCCGCTCGTTCACCCACAGCACCCGGCCGGTGAGCGCGATGCGCGCGATGCCGGCGGGGGAATAGCGCACCATCAGGTCGCGCTCCCGGCGCAGGAAGCGGCGCGCCGCCTGCTCGGCGCGCACGCGGCGCAGCTGGCGCCACAGCAGGCCGGCCGCGGCCAGCACGAGCAGCGTGTCGC
>JAEWPH010000281.1 GCA_023460715.1 Pseudomonadota bacterium
TGCCCATCGAGTAAGTGGCCCGTCAGGCCGGCGCGCCGCCCCGGGGGCCGCCGCCGGCCGAGGAGTCCGACCATGTTTTCCCGCAAGAAGCAGCCCCCCATCAAGAGCCTGATCGCCCAGGGCACCCGCGTCAATGGCGATGTGCTGTTCGCCGACGGCATCCGTATCGACGGCGAGGTGGTGGGCGATGTGCGCGCCGTGCCCGACGTGCCCAGCATCCTGGTGGTCTCGGAGTCGGCGAAGGTGCAGGGCGCCCTGCACGCCGTCCATGTGATCATCAACGGCACGGTCGAGGGACCGGTCCACGCCACGGAGCTGCTCGAATTGCAGCCCAAGGCGCGCATCACCGGCAACGTGCACTACAAGGCCCTTGAAATGCACCAGGGCGGCGTGATCTCCGGACAGATGTGTCCGGCCACGGCGCTGCTGGAAGATAAACCCACACTGAAGTTAGCGTCTAACGCGACCTGACCAGAGGCCCACCGGGGTTTGCAGTAGCATCGACCGCAAACCCTTCCGAGGAGTAATACATGAGTGCCGTAGCCGAAATCGCCCCCACCGAAATGCCCGCCCCCATTCTGTTCACCGACAGCGCTGCTGCCAAGGTGGCGGATCTGATCGCCGAAGAGGGCAATCCTGACCTGAAGCTGCGCGTCTTCGTGCAAGGTGGCGGCTGCTCGGGCTTCCAGTACGGCTTCACGTTCGACGAGATCACGAACGAGGACGACACCACCATGACCAAGAATGGCGTCTCCCTGCTGATCGACGCCATGAGCTACCAGTACCTGGTGGGCGCCGAGATCGACTACAAGGAAGACCTGCAGGGTGCGCAGTTCGTGATCAAGAACCCGAACGCCACCACCACCTGCGGCTGCGGCTCGAGCTTCTCGGCCTGACCGGCCGCTCCCGGCATGACGAGCCGCCTGCGGGCGGCTTTTTCGTTCCCGACGCCGGGTGATGCCGCCGAGCCCGGGTCTGCGCCACTCCACCGCCATGTCCGCTTCTGCCCTCTCTCCGATTCCGCCCGGGCCGCCCGTCGACCCGCAGGACCGCCGCATCCTGCTGTGGATCGTGGCCGTCGGCTTCTTCATGCAGACGCTGGACGCGACCATCGTCAACACCGCGCTGCCGGCCATGGCGGCCAGCCTGGGCGAGAGCCCGCTGCGCATGCAGTCGGTGATCGTCGCCTACTCGCTCACCATGGCGATGCTGATCCCGGCCTCGGGCTGGCTGGCGGACCGCTTCGGCACGCGCAAGGTGTTCCTGTTCGCGATCGCCGTCTTCTCGCTGGGTTCGCTGGCCTGCGCGCTGTCGCGGCATGTGAACGAGCTGGTGGCCGCGCGGGTGCTGCAGGGGCTGGGCGGCGCGCTCCTGCTGCCCGTGGGGCGATTGGCGGTGCTGCGCACCTTCCCGCGCGGCGAGTTCCTGGAGGCGATGAGCTTCGTCGCCATTCCCGGCTTGATCGGCCCGCTGCTCGGGCCCACGCTGGGCGGCTGGCTGGTGCAGAGCGCCTCGTGGCACTGGGTGTTCCTCATCAACCTGCCGGTGGGCCTGATCGGCCTGGTGGCCACGGCGCGCTACATGCCCAACCTGCGAGCGCCGCACGTCGATGGGTTCGATCTGGCCGGCTATGTGCTACTGGCCTTCGGCATGGTGTCGATCTCGCTGGCCATCGAGGCGGCCGGCTGGCTGGGCCGGGGTGGCGCGGCCGCTTTGGGCGTGGGCGGGCTGGTGGCGCTGGTGGTGTACTGGCTGCACGCCGGCCGCCATGCGCAGCCGCTGTACTCGCCGCAGCTGTTCCGCGTGCGCACGCTGTCGGTGGGCCTGCTGGGCAACCTGTTCTGCCGGCTGGGCAGCGGGGCGATGCCGTTCCTGATCCCGGTGTCGCTGCAGGTGCTGCTGCAGTATCCGCCGCTGTACGCGGGCCTGATGATGCTGCCCGCGGCGCTGGCCGGCATGGGCATGAAGCGCCTGGCCACGCCGCTGATCCGGCGCCACGGCTACCGCACGGTGCTGGTGGCCAACACCATCGCGCTGGGGCTGCTGATGGCCAGCTTCGCGCTGCGCCAGCCGGACTGGCCGCTAGCTTTGCAGGTGGTGCAGCTGGCAGCGTTCGGGGCGGTGAACTCGCTGCAGTTCACGGCCATGAACACCATCACGCTCAAGGACCTGGATGGCGCCAGCGCCAGCAGTGGCAACGGCCTGTTGTCCATGGTGCAGATGCTGGCCATGAGCCTGGGCGTGGCCGTGGCCGGCGCCGTGCTGTCGGAATGGAGCCAGGCCTACGGCGGCGCCCAGGTGCCGGGGGCGGTGGCGCATGCCTTCCAGTCCACCTTCCTGACGGTGGGCTTCATCACGGTGGTGTCGGCCGCCGTGTTCTGGCAACTGCCGCAGGAGGCCCGAACGCCGCCGCGCGAGGGGCCGGAGGTGTCGGGCCAGGGGTGACGGGCGCCGCTGCGCCGGCATGGCGTCGGGGCCGCCCCCGGTGTGCATCCTCGCTACGTTTTGGCGTCGAGTTGCTTCTGAATCGATAGCTGGCAGCGCTTGTGTATGCTTGATTTTGGATTCTCTTGTGCCTGAAATCCAATGCCATCAAGCGCACTGCGCTATGTTTTTAGATGGTTCTTAAGCTGGGTAGACCGCGCCCAGCACCCGCGGGCCGTGTGCGCCGGTCACCTGGGGCAGATTGCCTGGCAGGGAGTGCAGCGTCTGGCGGGCGAGCCAGGCGAAGGCTGCCGCCTCGACCTGCTGGGCGGGCAGGCCATGGTCGTCGGTGGGGCCCACCTGCACGCCCGGCAGCAGCGCGGCCAGGCGGCGCATCAGGTGGCCGTTGCGGGCCCCGCCGCCGCACACGGCCAGCTGGGTGGCGGCCCGCCCATGTTCGAGCACGCTCTGCGCGGCGCTGAGGGCGGTGAACTCGGTCAGCGTGGCCTGCACGTCCACCGGCGCGGCGCTGCCATGGCGCTGCAGGTGGCCGTTCAGCCAGGCGGGATGGAACAGGTCGCGCCCCGTGCTCTTGGGCGGCGGCTGCTGCAGGTAGGGCTCGGCCATCAGGGCGTCCAGCAGGGCGGGCAGCACCTGGCCCTGGGCTGCCCAGGCGCCATCGCCGTCGTAGGGCTGGCCGGTATGGCGCTCGCACCAGTGGTCCATCAGCGCATTGCCGGGTCCGCAGTCGAAGCCCGCCACCTGGCCGTCCGCGCCCAGCACGCTCACGTTGGCGATACCGCCGATGTTGAGCACGCACACGGTGGCGCCCGGCCGGGCAAAGACGGCCTGGTGGAAGGCCGGCACCAGCGGCGCGCCCTGGCCGCCCGCGGCCACGTCGCGGCTGCGGAAATCGGCCACCACGGCGATGCCGGTGCGCTCGGCCAGCAGCGCGGGCTGGTTGAGCTGCAGCGTGTAGCCCGTGCCGTCGAACAGGCCAGGCCGGTGCCGCACGGTCTGGCCATGCGCGCCGATGGCCCGGATGTCGGCTGGCGCGAGTTGTGCGCCCTCCAGCAGGCGCTGCACCACCTCGGCGTAGATCGCCGTCAAGGCATTGGCGGCCAAGGCCGCGCGGTGCAGCTCATCCGCTCCGCTGGTGTTGAGCGCCAGCAATTCCGCCTTCAACGCCTCGGGCAGCGCCGCCGACTCGAAGCCGGTCACCCGCAGCCGCGTGCCGTCGAGCTCGACCAACGCCCCATCGACACCATCCAGCGAGGTGCCCGACATGAGCCCGATATAGCGTTCGATGGAAGCAGTGGAGTTCACAGCAGCAAGAGCCAGAAAGGAGGACGAAATGCCTTGCCAGCTGAGGCAGTTCAGGGCGTAGACGTCGGCGCGGCCCCAAGGCCAGCAGACGCCGCGGAACCGGCTCCGCCGGGCCGCTGGCGTCGTCCACCTTCCCGGCGAAGCCGAGAGAAGGGGGAAGCGGCGCAGCCGCTCAGGGGGAAGATCGGCGTTACTGCGCGCTGGCCTGCTGCACCATCGCCGCGGACGACAGCTGCACGCGCATGTTGCCGGCCAGACGCTGGAAGGCCGGGCGGGCCGCGGACGACACGGGCTGGGCGGCCTCGCTTTGCTGGGCGATGGTCATCGGGTCCTGGTGCTGGCCGTTGACGCGGAATTCGAAGTGCAGGTGGGGGCCGGTGGCCCAGCCGGTGGCGCCCACGGCGCCGATCTTCTGGCCCTGCTCGATGGACTGGCCCTTCTTCACGTCGATGCGGCTCAGGTGGGCATACACCGTGACGTGCTGGTTGCGGTGCTTCACGTAGATCACGTTGCCGTAGCCGTTCTGCACGCCGGCGAAGTCGACGACACCATCGCCCACCGTGCGCACCGCCGTGCCCGTGGGCGCTGCGAAGTCGGTGCCCAGGTGGGCGCGCCACTTCTGCAGGATGGGGTGGAAGCGCATCTTGAAGCCGCTGGAGATGCGCGAGAACTCGACGGGCGAGGTGAGGTAGGCGCGGCGCATGCTTTCGCCGTCCAGCGTGTAGTAGGCGCCCTTGCTGCCGGGCTCCTGGAACCACACCGCGTCGTGCGTCTTGCCGTTGTTGTGGAACTCGGCGCTCAGCACGCGACCGCTGCGCAGCGGCTCGCCGTCGGCTTCCAGGGTCTCGTAGACCACCGAGAAACGGTCGTCCTTGCGCAGGGCGCGGTGGAAGTCGATGTTGCTGGAGAACACTTCGGCCAACTGCACGGCCACGGCGTCAGGGATGTTGGAGGCGTCGGTGGCCGCGAACAGCGAGCTCTTGATGATGCCGCCGGCCAGGCGGTTGCCCACCGTCAGCGGGGCGGTCTCGATGCGCGAGGCGAAGTTGCCGTCGCCCTGGCGCTCGACCACCAGGCGCTTGAAGCTGCCGCTGTCGTCCGGCGCCCAGCGGGCCGTCAGGCGCAGCAGGCGGTGGTCGTCCGAGGCCTCGGCGGACAGCGAGCGGCCGCCGCGCCCCAGCAGGTTCTGGCGCACCTGGCTGTCGTTGCGCAGGAAGGCGGAGGCGGCCGGGTCGGCGATGCCCAGGCGCTGCAGGATGCTTTCGGCCGTGTCGCTGCTGCGGGTCTGGTCGGAGCGGTAGAGCGAGTAGCTCGGGATGTCGACCAGGGAGGTCAGCGGTGTGTCGCTCGCCAGGGACTCCACAGGGTAAGCGACGGTGCTCACCGGCAGGTCGGAAGCATCGGGTGCGAAGGACGCCACGGCGAAAGCGCCGCCGCCGCCGGTGAGCAGCAGGGTGGCTACGGCGGCGGTGATGCGTTTGGGGTGTTTCTGGACGGTCTGGGATAGGCGATCAAGCAGTGCCAGGCAGGCGGTGGTCAAGCCGTTGTTCAAAGTGTCATACCCCAAGTGTGGGCACCCAGGCCCAATCCACGCAGGAGGCGTGAGCAGGCGGGGTGCAGGCTGTCGGTGGGCAGCGGTTCGGAGAGTTCCGCGGGGGAGCTCCTTTTGGCAGGTCGCTAAAATCCGCCGCTGCAAGAAGGCCCGAAGTATAACGACGCGGCCCCGTCCTACATACAAAAAACCCTTATGAATCAATCCACTGTTACAACATTCCCGGTCACCGATGGTGTACGGCAGGCCCTGGAAGTCACGCTGCGCGGCGTCAACGAACTGCTGCCGCAGGAGGATTGGGTTCAGAAGCTGGCACGGTCGGAGGCCACCGGCCAGCCGCTGCGCATCAAGCTGGGGCTGGACCCGACGGCACCGGACATCCACCTGGGCCACACGGTGGTGCTCAACAAGATGCGCCAGCTCCAGAACCTGGGCCACCAAGTGATCTTTCTGATCGGCGACTTCACCACGCTGATCGGCGACCCTTCCGGCCGCAATTCCACCCGCCCGCCGCTCACGGCCGAGCAGATCAAGCTCAACGCGGAGACCTACTACCAGCAGGCCGCCAAGGTGCTGGACCCGAGCAAGACCGAGGTGCGCTACAACAGCGAATGGCTGGACGCCCTGGGCGCGCGCGGCATGATCACGCTGTCGGCCAAGTACACGGTGGCGCGCATGATGGAGCGCAACGACTTCCACCAGCGCTTCACCGACGGCAGTTCCATCAGCCTGCACGAGTTTTTGTACCCGCTGCTGCAGGGCTACGACTCCGTGGCCTTGAAGAGCGACCTGGAGCTGGGCGGCACCGACCAGAAGTTCAACCTGCTGATGGGGCGCCACCTCCAGCAGGAGTACGGCCAGGAGCCGCAGTGCGTACTCACCATGCCGCTGCTGGTGGGGCTGGACGGCGTGGACAAGATGTCCAAGTCCAAGAACAACTACATCGGCATCACGGACGACGCCAACAGCATGTTCGCCAAGGTGCTGTCCATCAGCGACACGCTGATGTGGGACTGGTACACGCTGCTGTCGTTCAAGAGCCTGGCCGAGATCGCTGCGCTGAAGACCGAGATCGAAGGCGGGCGCAACCCCAAGGACGCCAAGGTGGCGCTGGCCAAGGAAATCACCGCGCGCTTCCACAGCGCCGCCGCGGCCGATGCGGCCGAGCAGGATTTCATCAACCGCAGCAAGGGCGGTGTGCCGGACGAGATCCCCGAGGTGCAGCTCTCCGGCGCGCCGCTGGGCATCGGCGCGCTGCTCAAGCAGGCCAACCTGGCACCTTCGACCAGCGAGGCCAACCGCCTGATCGACGGCGGCGGCGTGCGGGTGGATGGCGTCGTGGTCAGCGACAAGGGGCTGAAGCTGGACGCTGGCACCTACGTGCTGCAGGTGGGCAAGCGCAAGTTCGCCCGCGTGGCGCTGGGCTGAACGCAGAACGCCGACGCGGCGGCCGGGGCCGCTACCACCGCGTGCGAATGGGTAGGCGGGGTTTCAAGCCATTTTGGCCTGTAGCGCCCGTACCTATTGCGCGGGCAGCTCTGTTTTTGATAGTGCGTCGCCAGGCTCCGGGCCGGGGGCGCTCAGTCCAGGTTGTCGTTCAGGTCCGGGTCGGGCAGGTCGCCGATGGCCTGGCGCGTGGACTGCGCCTGCAGCAGCAGCCACGCGCAGAAGGCCTTGATCTCCGGCCGCTGCGCGCTGCGCGGCCCCACCAGCAGCCAGTAGGCCAGCGGCGAGTCGAGCCGGTGGCGGGGCAGCACCTCCACCAGGTCGCCCGAGGCCAGGCTCTCGGCCACCAGGGGCATGCGGGCCAGCGCCAGGCCCTGTCCGGCCAGCGCCGCCTGCACGATCTGCTGCGCATAGCTGAAGTACAGCCAGCGCTTGGGCTGCAGCTTGGGCTGGCCGTTCAGGTCGAACCAGCGCCGCCAAGTGAGCCATTCCAGGTGCTGCGCGCGGTGCGCATCGCCGGCCTCGATGATGGTGAACTGCGCGACATCCGCGGGCGTGCGGATCGGGGGCGCGCTTTTCAGCAGCCACGGGCTGGCCACCACCGCCAGCTGCTCGCCGAACAGCCGCTGCGCCCCGTGCGCGACCGAGCCCGGCATGGCGTAGCGCAGCGCCAGGTCCACATCGGACGTTTCCAGGTCCACGTTGTTGTCGCTGGCGTCGATGCGGATGTCGATGTCGGGGTTGTCGCGCTGGAACTCTTCCATGCGCGGAATCAGCCACATCGAGGCGAAGCTGGCCCAGGTGGTGATGCCCACGCTCTTGCGCCCCGCCGTCTGGCGCACCAGGCGCACGGCCGCGTCGATGCGCTCCAGTGCCGGCCCCACGGCGCGCTGCAGCTGGGCGCCCGCGCCGGTCAGCTCCACGGCGCGGGTATGGCGCAGAAAGAGGGGCACGCCCACCTCGTCCTCCAGCGCCTGGATCTGCCGGCTCACAGCGGACTGGGTCAGCGACAGCTCTTCCGCCGCGGCGCGGAAGTTCAGATGCCGCGCCACTGCGAGGAAGGCGCGCCAGTGGCCCGTGGCCACGGGCCGGGTGCGCAGGTGAGCGATGGTGGGGGAGGCGCTGGATAGGCTCATGGCGGACCGCTGATTGATGCCGGGGATGAATGAATATCGTACTGCGAATTCATTGGACGCAGGAAGGGGTGGGGCGGGATTATCGAGGCCATTCAATACCTTCCCAGGGTTTCGGGAGCCCGCCATGTCTACAGCCACTCGCCTTGAATCGCAACAATCGCCCGGTGCCGCCCGGCGCGCGGATGCTCCCTGCGGCAGCTGGTCGCTGGGTGATCGCCAGGCCCTGGCGCTGCAGCCGCGGGTGCGCAGCCTGCTGCGGGTGCAGGCCGGCGGCCTGTGGATCACCGTCACGCCGCGGCGCGGGCAGGGCGCCCGTGCGGTGGGCGCGCGGTGGGCTGCCGACCGGTTTCTGCAGCCAGGCGACGCGCTGGTCGTGGACGCCGGCGAGCGCGCGGTGTTCGAGCC
>JAEWPH010000282.1 GCA_023460715.1 Pseudomonadota bacterium
CTCAGGCTCAGGTGCTGCTGCAAGCCTAGCGCGATGGCATGTCTTTCGCTCGCGTCCAGTTGTTCGTAGGTCTTGGTGGTCATGGCTCAATCTGAAGAGTGTGTTGCACTCCGGATTTGAGGCCACCAAGGGCCAGGGGCATATTTCATCCCTATATGGCTTTTGGGCACCCCTTGCTCCCCGAGGCCTTTTTTCCTCTACGCCCCTCTCCATGAAAAAAGCCACGCTCCTGGAGCGTGGCTTTTGCTTGCGCGGTGCGCAGGAGCGGCGCCCGATCAGGCGCGTTCGAACACCGCCATGCTTTCCACGTGCGCCGTGTGCGGGAACATGTTGACCACGCCCGCTGCCACGCAGCGGTAGCCGGCCTGGTGCACCAGCAGCCCGGCGTCGCGCGCCAGCGTGGCGGGGTTGCAGCTCACGTAGACGATGCGCTGGGGCGGCGTCCAGCCCTCGGCCGCGGCCGGCAGGGGCGGCGCGTCCTCGGCGCCGATGCGGGCCTGGTGGATATCGGCGAGGGCCTTGGCCAGGGCGAAGGCGCCCTCGCGCGGCGGGTCGACCAGCCACTTGTCGGCCACGCCGTCGGCGACCAGCATCTCGGGCGTCATCTCGAACAGGTTACGCGCTACGAAAGATGTAGCTGCAAGCGATTGACCAGCGGGCGCCAGAGCCTGATTGGACACATAGTTTTCACGTGAGCGGGCCACCAGCGCCTCGCTGCCCTCGATGCCCAGTACCTCGCGGGCCTGGGTGGCGATGGGCAGCGTGAAGTTGCCCAGGCCGCAGAACCAGTCGATCACGCGCTCGTCCTTGCCGGCGTCCAGCAGGCGCAACGCCTTGCTGACCAGCACCCGGTTGATGTGCGGGTTGACCTGCGTGAAGTCGGTCGGCTTGAAGGGCATGACGATGCCGAAATCGGGCAGCGCGTAAGACAGCTGCGGGCCGCCTTCGTCCAGAAGCCGAACGGTGTCCGGCCCCTTGGCCTGCAGCCACCACTGCACGCCGTGCTCCGCGGCAAAGGCGCGCAGCTTGGCAAGGTCACCGTCCGACAGCGGCTCCAGGTGGCGCAGCACCAGGGCCGTGACGTCGTCGCCGCAGGCCAGCTCGATCTGCGGGCAGGTGTCGCGCGCGTCCATGGACGCGATCAGCGCCCGCAGCGGCATGAGCATGGCGCTCACATGCGGCGGCAGCACGGGGCACACGCCCATGTCGGCGATGTAGCGGCTCTTGCGTTCGTGGAACCCCACCAGCACCGTGCCCTTCTTGATGACGTGGCGCACGGCGAGGCGGGCGCGGTAGCGGTAGCCCCAGGCCGGCCCTTCGATGGGGCGCATCACCGTCTCGGGCTTGACCTTGCCCAGGTGCCAGAGGTTGTCTTCCAGTACGCGCTGTTTGGCGGCGACCTGCGCGCCCACATGCAGATGCTGCATCTTGCAGCCGCCACAGGCCCCGCCGTGCAGGCCGAAGTGCGGGCAACCCGGGCGCACGCGCTGGGGCGATTCGCGGTGGATGGCCGTGAGGCTGGCCTGCTCCCAGTTGTTCTTCTTGCGGTGGGTGTTGGCGCTGACGATCTCGAAGGTGAGAGCGCCGTCGATGAAGACGACCTTGCCATCGGGCTTGCGGGCCACGCCTTGGGCGTCCATGTCCATGGACGTCACTTCGAGCCAGCCGGGGGGGAGATCGTTGGGGGAGGTTTGTTCTGTGGGGTCGCTCATACCCCACGATTGTCTCAGAGCGAGGGGGCCCGCCTCAGCCCCGGTCGGCGCGCGGCGGGCGCTGCATGAAGCCGCCGTAGCCGCTGCCGGTGGCCGCGGTGGGCAGGCGGTTGATTTCCAGCTCGCAGCCGTTGTTGTCCAGCGTGAACACCATGGTGCCGCCGGGCACGACCTGGGGCACGGTCTGGTGCAGCTGGGGCGCCATGTCGACCGGCGGGACGGTCGAGCGGTAGACGAGCTGCTGGTCGGCGCCATAGACCTGGTAGCAGGCGGCCGACGCGCCCTGGCTGGCCAGGCCCGCCAGCAGGGCCGCGGCGGCGTAGCGGATGGCTGGTTGCATGGTGTGTGTCCTCGTTTCTTAAAATGTGCAGGGCATTATTGCGGAGAAGCCGGGCCGGCTCCAGCCGGCGATGGCCCCGGGGCTGCGTCAGCCCAGATGCAGGTGGGTGGAATGCTTGACCTCTTCCATCACCGCGTAGGTGCGCGTCTCGCGCACGCCGGGCAGTTGCCAGAGGACGTTGCCGGCGAACTCGCGGTAGGCCGTCATGTCGGCGTTGCGGGTCTTGAGCAGGTAGTCGAAGCCGCCCGCCACCATGTGGCATTCCATGATGGCCGGGTGCACCTGCACCGCCGCCTTGAACTCATCGAACACATTGGGCGTGGTGCGGTCGAGCAGCACTTCGACGAACACCAGCATGCCCGCGCCCAGCTTCAGCGGGTTGAGCCGCGCCTCGTAGCCCAGGATGTAGCCGTCACGCGTCAGCCGCTGCACCCGGGCCAGCACCGCGGTGGGCGACAGGGCGACGCTCTCGGCCAGCTTCAGGTTGGCGATGCGCCCGTCTTCCTGCAGGATCTTCAGGATCTTGCGGTCGATGCGGTCCAGATCGTTTTGCTCAAGGGCCATGGATAGATTTTTATGAGGCGAATGGCTTTATTTTCGAACATTTATTCGATCAGATTCGCCAGATGATGGCGCCAATCATCATCCCGTCCCGTCATCGGATCCGCCGACGCCCCGCCCCGCCTCCATTACGTCTATGACCATCGCCACCGCCCACACTGCAGCCGCCCCGTCATTCGCGCCCCGCGGCGCGGACAACCACCCGCTGCGCCATGCCATCACGGCGGCCTACCGCCGGCCCGAGCCCGAAGCGCTGGCACCGCTGCTGGACCTGGCCCGCGTGCCGCACAGCGTGGGAGCCGACATCCAGGCCCTGGCCCTGCGCCTGGCCGACACGCTGCGCCACCGAAAGGCCGCCGGCGGCCGCGCCGGCATCGTGCAGGGCCTGCTGCAGGAGTTCGCGCTGTCGTCACAGGAGGGCGTGGCGCTGATGTGCCTGGCCGAGGCGCTGCTGCGCATTCCCGATGCCGCCACGCGCGATGCGCTGATCCGCGACAAGATCAGCACCGGCGACTGGGAGCCGCATCTGGGCAAGAGCCCCTCGCTTTTCGTCAACGCTGCGACCTGGGGCCTGCTGCTCACCGGCAAGCTGGTGGCCACGCACAGCGAACGCGGCCTGAGCGCCGCGCTGCGCAAGCTCACCGCCAAGGGCGGCGAGCCGCTGATCCGCAAGGGCGTGGACATGGCGATGCGCATGATGGGCGAGCAGTTCGTGACCGGCGAGACCATCGGCCAGGCGCTGTCCAACGCCCGGCCGCTGGAGGCGCAGGGCTTTAGCTACTCGTACGACATGCTGGGCGAAGCCGCCCTCACCGCGCAGGACGCGGCGCGCTACATGCAGTCGTACGTGAACGCGATCCACGCCATCGGCAAGGCCTCCAACGGCCGCGGCGTGTACGAAGGCCCGGGCATCTCCATCAAGCTGTCGGCCCTGCACCCGCGCTACAGCCGCGCCCAGCACGCGCGCGTGATGGACGAGCTCTACCCCGTTGTGCTGCAGCTGGTGGAGCTGGCCCGCGGCTACGACATCGGCCTGAACATCGACGCCGAAGAGGCCGACCGGCTGGAGCTGTCGCTCGACCTGCTGGAGCGGCTGTGCCATGCACCGTCGCTGGCGGGCTGGAACGGCATCGGCTTCGTCATCCAGGCCTACCAGAAGCGCTGCCCCTTCGTGATCGATTACGTGATCGATTTGGCCCGCCGCAGCGGCCACCGGCTGATGATCCGCCTGGTCAAGGGCGCGTACTGGGACAGCGAGATCAAGCGCGCCCAGGTCGATGGCCTGGCCGACTACCCCGTCTACACGCGCAAGTCGCACACCGACGTGGCGTACATCGCCTGCGCGCGCAAGCTGCTGGCCGCGCCCGAGGCCGTGTACCCGCAGTTCGCCACGCACAACGCGCAGACGCTGGCCACCATCTACCAGCTGGCAGACCCCGCCACCTACCAGCCCGGGCAGTACGAGTTCCAGTGCCTGCACGGCATGGGCGAGCCGCTGTACGAACAGGTCGTGGGCCCACTGGCGGCCGGCAAGCTGGGCCGGCCCTGCCGCATCTACGCCCCCGTCGGCACGCACGAGACGCTGCTCGCCTACCTAGTGCGCCGGCTGCTGGAAAACGGCGCCAACACCTCATTCGTGAACCGCGTGGCCGATGCCACCCTGCCGCTGGAAACGCTGGTCGGCAACCCGGTGGCCACGGTGGACGCGGACACCGCCGCCGAAGGCCGGGCCGCCCTGCCCCACCCGCGCATTCCGCTGCCGCGCCAGCTCTACGGCCCGCGCCGCGCCAACTCGGCCGGGCTGGACCTGTCCAGCGAAGACGTGCTGCGCACGCTCGACGCGGCCCTGGCCGCCAGCGCGGGCCAGCAGTGGCATGCCGAGCCGATCATCGACGGGCCCGTTGCCGGGGGTACCACCACGGCCGTGCGCAACCCGGCGCGGCACGCCGACGTGGTCGGCCAGGTGCAGGAAGCGGCCGAGGCCGATGTGGACACCGCGCTGCAGGCCGCGCAGTCCGCACTGCCGGCCTGGTCTGGCGTGGCGCCCGCTGAGCGCGCCACCGCGCTGCGCCGCGCGGCCGACCTGCTGGAGGACAGCACCGTGCCGCTGCTCGGCCTGCTGATGCGCGAGGCCGGCAAGACAGCCGCCAACGCCATCGCCGAGGTGCGCGAGGCGGTGGACTTTCTGCGCTACTACGCGGCGCAGACGGCCGAACACTTCGATAACGCCACGCACCGGCCGCTGGGCCCGGTGGTGTGCATCAGTCCCTGGAACTTTCCGCTGGCGATCTTCCTGGGCCAGGTGGCCGCCGCGCTGGCGGCCGGCAACACCGTGCTGGCCAAGCCCGCCGAGCAAACGCCCCTGGTAGCCGCCGAGGCCGTGCGCCTGCTGCACCAGGCCGGCGTTCCGGCCGGCGCCGTGCAGCTGCTGCCGGGCCGGGGCGAGACCGTGGGCGCGCGCCTGGTGGGCGACGCGCGGGTGATGGGCGTGATGTTCACCGGCTCCACCGACGTGGCCCGCCTTCTGCAGCGCAGCGTGGCCGGGCGCCTGGATGCAAACGGCCGGCCGATTCCGCTGATCGCCGAGACCGGCGGCCAGAACGCGATGATCGTGGACTCTTCCGCGCTGGTGGAACAGGTGGTGGTGGACGTGGTGGCTTCTGCCTTCGACAGCGCAGGCCAGCGCTGCTCCGCCCTGCGCGTGCTGTGCGTGCAGGAGGACGCGGCCGACCGCGTGATCTCGATGCTGAAGGGCGCCATGGCCGAGCTGCAGGTGGGCAACCCCGGCCTGCTCGCCGTGGACGTGGGCCCGGTGATCGACGAAGAGGCGCGTGCCGGCATCGAGCAGCACATCAGCGCCCTGCGCGCGCAGGGCCGCCGCGTGTTCCAGCAAGGCGTGGCGGGCGAGGTAGCGGCAGCCGGCACCTTCGTGGCACCCACGCTCATCGAGCTGAACAGCATCGCCGAACTGCAGCGCGAGGTGTTTGGCCCCGTGCTGCACGTGGTGCGCTATGCCCGCGAGCGCATGGACGCGCTGCTCGACCAGATCAACGCCACCGGCTACGGCCTCACTCAGGGCTTGCACACGCGCATCGACGAGACGGTGGAGCGCGTGGTGCAGCGCGCCCATGCCGGCAACGTGTACGTGAACCGCAACATGGTGGGCGCCGTGGTGGGCGTTCAGCCCTTCGGCGGAGAAGGCCTGTCGGGCACAGGCCCCAAGGCGGGCGGACCGCTCTACCTGCTGCGCCTGCTGTCGCAGCACCCGGCCGGCGCGGCGCAGGCGGCCATCGCCAGCACCGCCACTGTCGCGCCCGACGCGCAGGCCCGCACCGCGCTGCAGCCGACGCTGCACGCGCTGGCCGAATGGGCCCACGCGGGCGGCCGCACGGCGCTGGTCGCCGCCTGCGCCGCGCTGGGCCAGTCCAGCGTGGCCGGGCTGTCGGCCACGCTGCCAGGCCCCACTGGGGAGCGCAACCAGTACACGCTGGCGCCCCGCGCCCGCACCCTGTGCCTGGCCGCATCGGACGGCGACCGGCTGGCCCAGCTGGCGGCCGTCTTGGCGGTCGGTGGGACGGCCGTGTGGCCGCAGCACGAAGCCGCCGCGTTGCGCGGGCAGCTGCCAGCAACGGTGCAGAAGCGCATCGCCCTGGTGAGCGACTGGCAGGACGGCGCGGTGGCGCTGGACGCCGTGCTCCACCATGGCGATGCCGATTCCCTGCGCCGCGTGTGCGCGGCTGTGGCGCAGCGCCCTGGCGCCATCGTCGGCGTCACCGGCCTGGCCCCGGGCGCCACGGACATCCCGCTGGAGCGGCTGGTGATCGAGCGCGCGCTGAGCGTGAACACGGCCGCGGCAGGCGGCAACGCCAGCCTGATGACCATGGCTTGAGGCTTAAGAATTCAAGCCTTTTTGGCCTCTGGCGCTTATTCCACAAGCGCAATCAGCTATTAATTTTATAGCAACATAAAGAGGCCGGCAGCGGAGCCGCTCAACGTCCGGCCGGGGCAGCCGCTTCCGCCAGCAGCACGCCGTGCGGGACGTGCGCGCTGTGCTGGCCGCGCAGCACGTGCACGACCTGCGGCTGGTCCACCAGCACGCAGGGCTTGCCTGTACGCCGGCAATGGTCCTCCACGCGCCAGTAGGCGTTGTGCCCCACGCAGCCGGTCTGGCAGATGACCAGGTCGGCGGCAACCAGGCTGGCTTCCAGCGCCGCGTGTCCGTCCTCAGCGGCCACGATCGCGGCGTCCGCCGCCGCCTGCGCCGTCACCAGGCCTTCGGCGCTTTCGACCATGCGCTGCGTCACCAGCGCCCCGGACGCGTCCTGCGCGATGCACAGCACGGAGCGCGGGGCCGTGGCATCGGGCCGGTCCACCGCGGCAGCCGGGGCAGCACCGTCCGGCAC
>JAEWPH010000283.1 GCA_023460715.1 Pseudomonadota bacterium
ATGCGCGCGCAGCGCGGCCTGCGCTGCCTCGGGCTCCCGGCGCGCCAGCGCTTCGACGATGCGCCGGTGATCGCGCACCACCCGCTCCGAGTTGCCGGGCGACGGCAGGTCCAGCCGGCGCAGCGCCCGGCCTGACCTGGGCGCCAGACGCGGCCCGCTGGCGGGTCAGCCCGCCACGTACTCGGGGTGCCGCGTGCGGATGTCTGCCACCCGCCCCAGGGTGCCGGAAAGATGCGCGCGCAGCGCGGCCTGCGCTGCCTCGGGCTCCCGGCGCGCCAGCGCTTCGACGATGCGCCGGTGATCGCGCACCACCCGCTCCGAGTTGCCGGGCGACGGCAGGTCCAGCCGGCGCAGCCGGTCCAGGTGGCCGCTGCGGCGCCGCACCAGTTCGTACAGGTCGGGCACGCCGGCGGCCTCGTACATGGCGCGGTGAAAAGCCTGGTCCGCGGCGATGAAGGTCTCTCCGCCGGTGCCCGCCAGCGCGGCCTGCATGTCCACCATGGCGGTGAGGCGCTCGGCCAACGCCGCATCGCCCACGCTCGCCAGCGTGCGCACCACTTCCAGCTCGATGGAACAGCGCAGAAACTGCGCCTGCTCAGCCGAGTGCAGATCGATGCGGCTGACCAGCGTGGCGTGCTGCGGATAGATGTCCACCAGCCCTTCCTCGCTCAGCCGGATCAATGCGTCGCGCACAGGGGTCTGGCTCAGCTCGAAACGCTCGGCCAGCTCGGCACGCGCCAGCGGCGTGCCGGGGGCGAGTTCCAGCGCGATGATGGCCTCGCGCAGCCATTCGAACACCTGGGGAGCGGCCTGGCGCGTGCGGTCCAGCTTGTGGGTCGTGGGTTTCATGGAATAGATAGGGAACTGGGCCGATTCTAGGTCGCGCCTCAATTGACACACTAATATATTAGTGCTTCAATGCCCGGACATAAAACCACCATCAGGAGACACAGACCATGCAACGCCGCCTTGCCCTCATCGCCGCCGCTACCGCGGCCTGCAGCACCCTGGGGCTTTTCGCCGCCACCGCCGCCCATGCATCGGACTGGCCGGCCGCCAAACCCATCACCTGGGTCGTCCCCTTTGCCGCCGGCGGTTCGACCGACGTGGTCGCCCGTGTGGTGGGCCAGGAACTGGCCACGTCGCTCAAGCAGGCGGTGGTGGTGGACAACCGGCCGGGCGCCGGCGGCGCCATCGGCGTGCAGTCCGTGGCGCGGTCGCCGGCCGATGGCTACACGCTCATCGGCGGCACCATCAGCACGCATGCCATCAATGCGTCGCTGTACAAGAAGCTGCCCTATGACCCGGTGAAGGATTTCGAACCGATCACGCTGATCGCCTATGTGCCCAACGTGCTGATGGTCAACGCCGACCTGGGCGTGAACACCGTGCAGGAGCTGGTGGCCTGGCTGCGCAAGAACCCCGAGAAGGCGTCCTATGCATCGTCCGGCGCCGGCACCTCCACCCACCTGACGGGTGCGCAGATGGCCGACCTGATCAAGGTGCCCATGCAGCACATCGCCTACAAGGGCAGCCCCCAGGCGCTGCAGGACGTGGCCGCCGGGAATGTGCCCTTCCTGTTCGACCAGCTCACCGCCGGGCTGCCGCTGGTGAAGGCCGGCAAGCTGAAGTTCCTGGCGGTGACAACCAAGACGCGCTCGCCGCTGGCCCCCGACGTGCCCACCACCGCCGAGGCCGGCTTCCCCGGCCTGGACCTGGTGTCGTGGCAGGCCGTGTACGCCCCCAAGGGCACGCCCAAGGCCGTGGTCACGCGCCTCAACGCTGACATCGTGAAGGCGCTGAAGACCCCGGAACTCAAGTCCAAGCTGGAGACGCAGTTCGGCATGCAGGTGGTGGGCAGCACCCCGGCCGAACTGGCCAGCATCACCGCGGCGGACACCGTGCGCCTGGGCGAGCTGGTGCGCAAGAGCGGTGCCAGTGCGGAGTGAGGGGGCACCCCCCTGAGCGGCTTCGCCGCTTCCCCCCGCTCTTGCAGCGCTGCGCGCAGCGGGCAGGGGGACGCCGCCAGTGGCCCGGCGAAGCCGGTTCCACGGCGTCTGCTGGCGTGGCCTGCTCCGCGGCCATTCGACGAGGCAGGCCGCGGGGTTGCGCAGGCTGCCTGCGCCTTGAACCACTGAACCGATACCTCTTATCCAACCGACGATTCCATTAGCACCATGGCACGCGACATCACCATCACCCACGTCCGGATCACGCCCATCGCCTTCCGAGACGGCCCGCTGCTCAATGCGGCCGGCATCCACGAACCCTGGGCACTGCGTGCCATCGTCGAGATCGAGACCAGCGACGGACGCGTCGGCATCTCGGAGACCTATGGCGACGAGCCCATGCTCAAGGTGCTGGAGCAGGCCCGGCCGCTGCTGATCGGCCTGTCGCCCTTCGCGCTCAACACGATGGAAGAGCGCGTGCGCGCCACCATCAAGGCGATCCCCGGCGCAGTGGAGTTCGAGCTGGCGCCCGGCTCGCACGCGGCCAAGAACGCGCCCAAGGTCATCAGCACCTTCGAGGTGGGCATGCTCGACCTGCAGGGCCAGATCGTGGGTGCGCCGGTGGTCGACCTGCTGGGCGGCAAGGTGCGCGACGCCGTGCCCTACAGCGCCTACCTGTTCTTCAAGTACGCCGAGCACGTCGGCCAGCCCTATGCGCCCGATGCCTGGGGCGAGGGCATCAGCCCCGCGCAGATCGTGGCGCAGGCGCAGCGCATGATCGACCTGTACGGCTTCCAGAGCATCAAGCTCAAGGGCGGGGTGTTCGAGCCGTCGCACGAAGTGGCCTGCATGCAGGCGCTGGCCAAGGCGTTCCCCGGCATGCCGCTGCGGCTGGACCCGAATGCCAACTGGTCGCTGGCAGCGAGCATTGCCGCCGCGCCTGCGCTGGACGAGATCCTGGAGTACTACGAGGACCCGACACCCGGTCTGGAAGGCATGGCCGAGCTGGCCAAGCACACCCGGCTGCCGCTGGCGACCAACATGGTCATCACCACGATGGAGGATTTCCGCAAGGGCTGCGAGATGGGCTCGGTCAAGGTGCTCCTGTCCGACCACCACTACTGGGGCGGCCTGCGCGCCACGCAGACGCTGGCGCGCATGTGCCGGCTGTGGGGCCTGGGCATGTCCATGCACTCCAACTCGCACCTGGGCATCAGCCTGATGGCCATGACCCATGTGGCAGCGGCGGTGCCGAACCTGTCCTACGCCTGCGACACCCACTATCCGTGGCAGGAGCCGGACGAGGAAGTGATCAAGGGCGGCAAGCTGCCTATCGTCGACGGCTGCGTGGCGCTGACCCGTGCGCCGGGCCTGGGCGTCGAGCTGGACTACGACCAGTTGGCCAAGCTCAACGACCAGTACCTGAGCTGCGGCATCCGCTCGCGCAATGACGTCACCCAGATGCAGAAATACGACCCGAGCTGGAAGGCGCTCAAACCACGGTTCTGATCCGCAACCTGCCGAGGTGGCCGCCCATGGCCACCTCGATCCTTTCCTATACCTGCTTGAGTAGTGCTAGCGCTGCTTGGCTTTCAATGACCTGCGCGTACTCATCCTGCAAGTTGGCCAGCGCCATGGCATGCACGTCCTCGGCGCTGCGCAGCACCCCGTGGTAGTCGGTCTTGGCGAAGGTGAAGCAGCCATCGGCGATCACATGGGTGGTGAAGCCCAGATTGCCGGCCTTGCGCGCCGTTGCTTCTACGGAATTGTTGGTGCTGACGCCGACGATCACCAACGAATCCAGGTCGCGAACCCGCAGCCAGCGTTCCAGTGCCGTGTTGATGAACGCATCCGGCACGTTCTTCTCGACCACATGTTCCTGGGGCAGCGGCTGCAGCGCTGGCTGGAATTGCGCACCTGGTTGACCCGGTGCGAACGGCGAGACTGGGGAGCGGGAGATGTGCCGCACATGCACCACCGGTGCGCGCGCCGATCGCCAGGCCTGTAGCAGTTCGGCGATGCGGCTCGGGGCGTCGGGGTTGTTGCGCACGCCGGCGGCGGGCTCGAGCATGCCGCGCTGCATGTCGATGATGATCAGGGTAGGGAGGGCCATGGGATTGCCTTGTGTCGGGTGAAAGGGCACTTCTGCGGAAATTACCCCTCTATAGAATAATCCCCCTCCCTTCCAGTAT
>JAEWPH010000284.1 GCA_023460715.1 Pseudomonadota bacterium
CCGTCTCGTGGGCTCGGAGATTGTATAAGAGACAGCGCTGACGCCGCCCGCGCGCGTGGTGCACAGCGCGTGCACACGGGCCGGCGCGGGCCAGTCGGGCCGCAGCCAGTCGGCGGGCGCTGCAGCGTATTCCGGCACCGCGTCAGGCGTCGGCATCGGGGCAGGCCGACGGATGGGCGCGCTGGACAGCCGGCAATGCGGCGGCCGCGGCCGCAGCCGCCATCGTGAGCGGCAGGCCGCCCAGCGGCACCTTGAAGCGCTGGGCATTGAAGATCTGCGGTACCAGGCAGCAGTCGGCCAGCGTGGGAGTGTCGCCCCAGCACAGGCGCGATGGCGCTAGGCCGGCCGCGGCCCGCTCGGCAGCCAGCAGCTGCAGCTGGCGCTCGAAAGCCTCCAGCCCGCTGCGCGTCCAGTGCTGGTACCACGCGTTCTTGGCGTCTTCGCTCAGCTGCAGGGTCTGCGTGAGGTGCTTGAGCACGCGCAGGTTGTTGATGGGGTGGATCTCGCACGCGACCATCTGCGCCAGTGCGCGCACATGTGCGCGGCCCAGCGCATCGGACGGCAGCAGCGGCGGCTGGGGATGGGTCTCGTCCAGGTATTCGATGATGGCCATGGACTGCACCAGCGTCGGTCCGCCGTCCAGGTCCAGGGCGGGCAGCAGGGCATCGCCGGCCTTGCACGCGAAGGCCGGCTGCCGGTGCTCGGCACGCACCAGGTGCACCGGGATGTAGTCGTAGGCCAGGCCCTTGATCTCCAGCGCGATGCGCACCCGGTACGAGGCGGACGAACGAAAGTAGTTGAACAGCTTCATGGTGGGCCGAGCATAACGGCGCAGGCTGGTGGCACACTGCGGTACGCCGTCCCTGGAACGTGTCGATGCGAATCCGCACGCGCGCACAGGGGTACCCATACACCGAGATGAAAGCAAGAGAAAGGCAGACATGAGCTTCGTGATTCCTCCCGCCCCCGTCGCCAGCGTGCCCGTCGTGGGCAGCACCGACCGCTTCCCCGTGCACCGCATCTACTGCGTGGGCCGCAATTACGAAGAGCACGCCAAGGAAATGGGCTTCACCGGCCGTGAGCCGCCGTTCTTCTTCATGAAGCCCGCCGACGCCGTCCTGCCCGTCGCCGCCGGCGAAACCGGCCAGATGCCCTACCCCAGCCTCACCGCCAACCTGCACCACGAGATCGAACTCGTCGTGGCCATCGGCAAGGGCGGCAAAGACATCAAGGCCGCCGATGCGCTGCAGCACATCTGGGGCTACGCCGTGGGCCTGGACATGACCCGCCGCGACCTGCAGAACGACATGAAGAAGCAGGGCCGCCCGTGGTCCATCGGCAAGGGTTTCGACCACAGCGCGCCCATCGGCCCCATCACGCCCGCAGCCCAGGCCGGCGACGTGGCAAAGGCCGGCATCTGGCTGCAGGTCAACGGCGCCGACCGCCAGCGCAGCACCGTGGCGCAACTCATCTGGAACATCGCCGAGACCATCGAGCACCTGTCCGCCGCGTGGGAGCTGCAGCCCGGCGACCTGATCTTCACCGGCACGCCCGAAGGCGTGGCCGCGGTGGTGCGCGGCGACACGCTGGAAGGCGGCGTGGACGGCCTGGGCACGCTGCGGGTCAGCCTGGTCTGACCGCGGCCGGGCCAGGCTCGCTGCCCGCGCGCTGGGCCCGGCCCATTGCTACATCTTCAATAGCAGCTTGCGCCCGATCCACGGGCGCAAGAGGCCGATTTGACGGATACTCCACCGCATGACCTTCCGCAGCCCCATCAAGCACTGCCGCGAATGCGGTGCGCCCGTGGCCTACCGCCTGCCCGACGACGGGGACACCAAGCCGCGCGCCATCTGCACGGTCTGCCACACCGTGCATTACGAGAACCCGCTGAACGTCGTCGGCACGATCCCCGTGCTCGGCGACCGCGTGCTGCTGTGCCTGCGCAACATCGAGCCACGCAAGGGCAAGTGGACGTTGCCGGCCGGCTTCATGGAGCTGAATGAAACCACGGCCCAGGGCGCCGCCCGCGAGACCGACGAGGAAGCCGGCGCGCAGATCCAGATGGGCCCGCTGTTCTCCATCGTCAACGTGCCCTATGTTGGGCAGGTGCACCTCTTCTACCTGGCCACGCTGCTGAGCGACCGGTTCGACCCCGGCTTCGAGACCATCGAGGCGCGGCTCTTCGCCGAAGACGAGATTCCCTGGGACGAGATCGCTTTCCGCACCGTCAAGGTCACGCTGGAGAAGTTCTTCGCGGACCGCCGCGCCGGTGCGTTCGGCACGCACTGCGTCGACATCGTCTGAGCTGCCCTGCCAGCGCGCGTGCCCGCACGAGGCACCGCACCCGCTCCGCCTTCCACCGATCTGCATGACCGACACCCTGCAACAGCTGCGCGCCGGCACCCTGGCGGGCGCGCGCGTGCTGCGCCTCCGCGCCGACCTGGAGGCCTTTCCGCGCGAGGTCTTCGACCTGGCCGACACGCTGGAGGTGCTGGACCTGTCCGGCAACCGCCTGAGTGCCCTGCCCCCCGATCTGCACCGCCTGCACCGGCTGAAGGTGTTCTTCGCTTCGGACAACCGCTTCACCGAGCTGCCCGCTGCCCTCGGAGCCTGCCCGCAGCTGGAGATGGTGGGCTTCAAGGCCAACCGCATCACGCAGGTGCCGGCCGAGGCGTTGCCGCCACGCCTGCGCTGGCTCATCCTGACGGACAACGCCGTCGCCGAACTGCCCGCCGCGCTGGGCGAGCGCCCGCGGCTGCAAAAGCTCATGCTGGCCGGCAACCGGCTGCAGTCCCTGCCGGGCACGCTGCAGCAATGCCAGTCCCTGGAACTGCTGCGCATCGCCGCCAACCGGCTGGAGGCCCTGCCCGGCTGGCTGGCCGATCTGCCGCGGCTGGCGTGGCTGGCCATCGGCGGCAATGCCTTCAACGAGGCGGTGGAGGCCCAGGCCCGCACGGCGCAGGCCACGGGCAGCATTGCCTGGGAGCGGCTGGCGTGCGGCGCGCTGTTGGGCGAAGGCGCGTCCGGCCGCATCCATGCCGGCGTGCTCGACCCCGGGCCGGCGGCGCGGGACGTGGCCGTCAAGCTGTTCAAAGGCCAGGTGACCAGCGACGGCTGGCCGCTGACCGAGATGGCGGCCAGCCTGGCGACCGGACCGCATCCGCGGCTGATTCCCTTGCTGGGCCGGCTGGACGGCCACCCGGACGGCACCCAGGGCCTGGTGATGGAGCGCATCGCGGCGGACTACCGCACGCTGGCCGGCCCGCCCAGCTTCGAGACCTGTACGCGCGACGTCTATCCGGACGGGCTGCGGCTCGCCGCCTGCGTGGCCCTGCGCATCGCGGCCGACGCGGCCTCAGCCCTTGCCCACCTGCACGGCCGCGGCCTGGTGCATGGCGATCTGTACGCCCACAACCTGCTGTGGCGGCCGGACGCAGCGCCCGGCGCTGCCAGCGGCCTGCTGGGCGACTTCGGTGCTGCCGCCTTCGCGCCGCCCGGCGCCCTGGGCGACGCGCTGCGCCGCATGGATGTGCGGGCCTATGGGGTGCTGCTGGAAGAGCTGTGCGCCCACGCCGACGGCCCCGTGCCGGATGACGAAGCGACGGCCCTGGCACAAACCTGCCAGCAGGCCGACGCGGCGGCGCGCCCCACCGCCGCAGAACTGGCGGCGCGGACGGCCGCCTGGGCTGCTGCGGTGTAGCCCGCGCCGCGCTGGCGGCGTGGCCGCCGGCTTACTTCAGCCACTTGTCCGCGGCCTGCTTTACGCCGCCGCGGCTGTCCACCAGGCTCCAGACGAACTCCATCACGCGCGAGTAGTCGGCGTCGTCCTTGGGCAGCATGAAGCCCAGGGTGTTGGGCGGGGTGAGCGGCTGGGCGATGAAGGCGGCATACAGGCGCGGGTCGGCCTTGGCGTAGTGCAGCGCCTCGTAGGTCTCGGTGATCATCACGTCGCCCTTGCCCTCGGCGATGAGGGCCGGGATCTCGGCGTTCTTCTCGTGCGTGCTCACCTGGGCGGCCTTGAGGTTTTCCAGCACGAAGGTTTCGTTGGTGCCGCCGGGGTTCTTGATGACCCGCACGCCGGACTGGTTCAGGTCGGCCAGGGCGCGGAACTTGTCCTTGTCGGCCGCACGCACCAGGGCCACCTTGCCGAAGGGCGCGTAGCCGGGAAGCATCTCGATCTGGCGGATGCGCGCGACGTTGCGCGTGATGCCGCCCACGGCCACATCGAACCGGTCGGCCTGGATGTCCTTCATCAGATTCGGCCAGGTGGTGGGCACGTACTCGACCTTCACGCCCAGCTCCTTGGCCATGGCCTCGATCACGTCGATGTCGTGGCCGGAATAGCCGGCATCGGTCTTGATGGCGAAAGGCCGGTAGTCGCCGGGCGTGCCGACGCGCAGCACCTTGGTGTCCATGATCCTGTCGAGCCGCGGACCGGCGTGGGCGGGGGATACGAGGGCGGAGGCGCCCAGAACGGCGGCGGTGACGAGCGACAGGGTGGTTTTGCGCAGCATGGCGGGGAGTCCTTCAGGAAATGGCTGTGACAGCGCCGCACGGCATCGCCCGGGGCGTCCGCGCGTGCGCCCACGGAACATAGCAAGGGACATGCCCCCGTGCACGGCCCTTGGCGGCATTCGCACACGCGTTTTCCCGGGTGGCGCGCCGTGGCGGTGGCGCGGCAGCACGCTGACCGCAGCGCATGGCGCACCTCGCAAAGACCTCGGTCAGGTGGATGGAACCTGCGGGCTTAGAACGTGTTTACGATCTCCCAGGGGCCGCGCAGCGGCGTTTGCGGGAGGGGATGCAAGGCGCGGTGCGTAGTGGATAGCTCGGCTATCCAC
>JAEWPH010000285.1 GCA_023460715.1 Pseudomonadota bacterium
CCCGTGGGCCGCGCGCCGGCCGGGCTGGCGCACCGCCCGGTGGTGGTGGGCTTCGGGCCGTGCGGCATCTTCGCCGCGCTGGTGCTGGCGCAGATGGGCTTCAAGCCCATCGTGCTGGAGCGCGGCAAGCCGGTGCGCGAGCGCACCAAGGACACCTGGGGCCTGTGGCGCAAGCGCACGCTGACGCCGGAGTCGAACGTGCAGTTCGGCGAAGGCGGCGCGGGCACCTTCAGCGACGGCAAGCTCTACAGCCAAATCAAGGACCCGCGCCACCTGGGCCGCAAGGTGATGGAGGAGTTCGTGCAGGCCGGCGCGCCGCCGGAGATCCTCTACGTCGCCCATCCGCACATCGGCACCTTCAAGCTGGTGAAGGTGGTGGAGACGCTGCGCGAGCAGATCATCGCCCTGGGCGGCGAGGTGCGCTTCGGCCAGCGCGTGACGGATGTGGAGATCGAGACCGATGGCAGCGGCCAGCGCCACCTGCGCGGCCTGCAGGTGCTGGACCAGGCCACCGGCCAGCCCTACGGCCTGCGCGCCGACCACGTGGTGATGGCGCTGGGGCACAGCTCGCGCGACACCTTCGCCATGCTGTACGACCGGGGCGTGGCCATGGAGTCCAAGCCGTTCTCGGTAGGTTTCCGCATCGAGCACCCGCAGGGCGTGATCGACCGCGCCCGCTGGGGCCGCCACGCCGGCCATCCGCTGCTGGGCGCAGCCGACTACAAGCTGGTGCACCACGCCAGCAACGGCCGCGCGGTCTACAGCTTCTGCATGTGCCCGGGCGGCACGGTGGTGGCCGCCACCAGCGAGCCCGGCCGCGTGGTCACCAACGGCATGAGCCAGTATTCGCGCAACGAGCGCAATGCCAACGCCGGCATGTTGGTGGCCATCGACCCGCGCGACTATCCGCACGATGCCGAGGCCTTCGACGCAGCGCTGGGCGGCACGCACGGCGTCGAATCGCTGGCTCCCGGCCAGGCGCACCCGCTGGCCGGCATCGTGCTACAGCGGCAGCTCGAATCCAACGCCTACGTGCTGGGCGGCAGCAGCTACAACGCGCCGGCGCAGCTGGTGGGCGACTTCCTCGCGCAGCGCGCCTCCACGCAGCTGGGCAGCGTGGAGCCCTCGTACAAGCCCGGCGTGACGATGGTGGACCTGCACGCCGCCCTGCCCGCCTACGCCACCGAGGCCATGCGCGAGGCGCTGCCCGCCTTCGGCCGCAAGATCCGCGGCTACGACATGCACGACGCGGTGCTGACCGGCGTGGAAACGCGCACCTCGTCACCGCTCAAGATCGGCCGCAACGACGCGCTGCAAAGCCTGAACACGCCCGGCCTGTACCCCGCGGGCGAAGGCGCGAGCTATGCGGGCGGCATTCTGTCGGCGGGCGTGGACGGCATCAAGGTGGGCGAGGCCGTGGCGCGGGCCATCCTGGGCGCGGCCGCCTGACGCGGGTTGGCCGGGCCGGGCCGTCGTTCGGCTGGCCTGCGCTATGAATAGTGAAGCATCTTGCGCTTAATGAAAAAGGACTTCAGGCACTTTCATGCCTGAAGTCCTTGATTGATAAGCGCAACCAGCTATTTTTTTGATAGTACAAAGAGAGGCGACAGCGGTGGCCGTGCGGCGCGGCGCGCTCGCCACCCCGCAGGCGCTGCCCCGCCCTCAGCGCAGGGCCAGGGGCGTGCCTCCCACGCCGCCGGATCCCGCGGCACCCGCACTGCCCGCCGGCAGGCGGAACGCCTCCACCAGCGCGGCCAGCTGCTGCGCCTGCACGCGCAGGCCCTGCGCGGCGGCGGACGACTCCTCGACCAGCGCCGCGTTCTGCTGCGTCATCTGGTCGAGCTGGCTCACCGCCTCGCCCACCTGTCCCAGGCCGGTGCTCTGCTCGCGCGTGGCCGTGCTGATCTCGCCGATGATGGTGGCCACCTGCTGGACGGACTCGACGATCTCGCCCATGGTGCTGCCGGCGGCGTTCACGAGCTTGGAGCCCTCGCCCACCTGGCGCACGCTGTCGCCGATGAGCGTGCCGATCTCCTTGGCCGCCGTGGCGCTGCGCTGCGCCAGGCTGCGCACCTCGCCCGCCACCACGGCAAAGCCGCGGCCCTGCTCGCCCGCGCGCGCCGCTTCCACGGCCGCGTTCAGCGCCAGGATGTTCGTCTGGAAGGCGATGCCGTCGATCACGCTGGTGATGTCGGCGATCTTGCGCGAGGCCTGGGCGATGCCGTCCATGGTGCCCACCACGCGCTCCACCGCATCGCGGCCGCGCTGGGCCACGTCGCTGGCGGACACGGCCAGCGTGCTGGCCTGCTGGGCGGCGTCGGCGCTGTGGCGCACGGTGGAGAGCAGCTCTTCCATGCTGGCGGCGATCTCTTCCAGGTTGGACGCCGTGTGCTCGGTGCGCGCCGACAGGTCGGCGTTGCCGGCCGCGATCTCGGAGCTGGCCCCCGCCACCGAGGCGCTGGCCTGGCGCATGCCCACCACCAGTTCGGCCAGGCGCGACTGCATGCCGCCCAGGCGGGCCAGCAGGGCACGCACCTCGTCGCGGTTGCCGGGCACGGCGGGCGCCACCGTGGCGGTCAGATCGCCCTCGGCGATGCGGTCGGCCACCTGGGAGGCGTCGCCCAGCGGCTTCAGGATGGAGCGCGACAGCACCCAGGCGCAGGCGCCGCTCAGCACCAGGCCCAGCAGCGAGCCGGCCGCCAGCAGCAGGATGCCCTGGCGCTCGGAGGCGTCGGCGGCGTCGCGGGCCTCGGCCACGCGCTTGCGCTGGTACTCCGCCATGGCATTCACGGCGGCGGCATAGCGTTCAGCCGCGGGGCGCAGCTGCTGGCTGATCGCGTCGGGCGGCAGCGTCTCGCCGGCCTTGCGGCGCTTGACCAGTTCGTCGCGCGCCGCGCGGAAGCCGTTGCCGGCGCTGTCGATGGCGTCGAAGATGCGGGCCGACTCGGCGTCCGTCGCCAAGGCATCGAGCCGCTTGCGCACTTCGGTGGAGCGGGCCGACGTGGTCTTGCGGTCGGCGTCGATGCGGCTGGCGTAGCCGGGGTTGTCGATCTCCAGCAGCGTTTCGGCCCGCACCGAGCTGAGCACCACGATGGCGTGCAGCTCCTGCGCCAGCAGGGCCCGCTCGGCGGAATCGCCGCCCAGGTCATCGGCGATGTCCTGCAGGTTCATCAGCCGCCAGACCCCGACGGCGGCGGACAGGGACATCACGAGGCAGATGGCGCCGAAGGCCAGGGCCAGGCGCAGGGAGAGGCGGGCGTTGTGCAGATTCATGGCGGGGAGAAATAAGTCGGATACATGACCAACCGGCCCTGCAGCGCGAGCGCGCGCAGGCGCCGTGCCGATGCCTCGCTAGGTTATCGACGGCCGCGCCCGCGACTTGAAGCATCTTTCGTTGTGTCGCCTGCCGACAACGAAAAAAACCGCTGCGGCAGCCGTCCACAGCGGTTTTCCGGGTGCACTTTCCGAGAGGCGGTAAGTGCGTCTGCGCGGGCTGCTCCGCGCCGTGTCAGTCCAGCTTCACCTGGGCATCCTGGATCACCTTGGCCCATTTGGCCGTTTCGGCCGCGATGAAGGCGTCGCACTCCTGCGGGGTCGAACCTTCCGCGAAGGTGCCCATGGTCTGCTCCAGCCGATGCGTGACCTCGGGGCTGCGGATGATGCGCACCACCTCTTCGGACATGCGCTGCACGATCTCGCGCGGCACGCCGGCCGGCGCCAGCATGGCCGCCCAGGTGCTGCCCACCAGGCCGGGGTAGCCCTGCTCGATGAAGGTGGGCACGTCGGGCAACGCCGGCACGCGCTTGTCGCTGGCCACGCCGATCAGGCGGATCTTGCCGGCCTTGGCCGGCTGGATCAGGTTGGGCGGGGGGTCCAGGAACAGCGGCACCTGCCCGCCCATCAGGTCGGCCAGCGCGGGCGATGCGCCCTTGTACGGCACGTGCACCATGTCGGTTTGGGTGACGAGCCGCATCAGCTCCGTGGTGAGGTGTGCGGCCGAGCCCGTGCCCGACGAGGCGAAGCTGAGCTTGCCCGGGTTCGCGCGCGCATAGGCCACCAGTTCGGCCGTGGTTTTGAACGGGGCGTTCATCGGCACGGCCGCCACCAGCGGCGACACGCCCATGAGCGACACGCCCACCAGGTCCTTCTTGGGGTCGTAGGGCAGCTTGGGATACAGCGTGGTGTTGGCCGCGTAGGCGGCGATGAACACGCCGAAGGTGTAGCCGTCCGGCGCGGCCTTGGCCACGGCATCCACGCCGATGATGCTGTTGGCCCCCGGCTTGTTGTCCACGATCACCGGCTGGCCCAGGCGCTGCTGCAGGCCCACCTGCAGCAGGCGCGCCATCTGGTCGGTGAATCCGCCCGCCGTGTAGGGCACGACGATGCGGATCGGTTTGGCAGGCCAGGGGCTCTGCGCCCACGTGGGCGCCGCCAGCACGGCGCCGGCCGCCAGCGCGGAGCCGCTGCGGAGGAAGCTGCGGCGGGAAGGAAGGGATCGCATGGGGTGTCTCCTGTGGAATGGTTGTGGTGGTGCAAAGCGCCATGGCATGGCGCCGGGGTGCAAGGCCTCAGTAGCCCTGGGCGAGATCGACCCGGTTCAGCACCGGCTGGCCGGCGCGCACGCGCTGCAGGTTGTCCAGGCACTGGCGGGCGATGGTCTCCGGCGAGGCCTGGGCGGCGATGTGCGGCGTGCCGAAGACCTTGGCGTGGTTCCAGAGCGGATCGCCGGGACGGGGCGGCTCTTCGCGCAGCACGTCCAGCGCGGCACCGGCCAGGTGGCCGCTGTCCAGCAGCGCCAGCAGGTCGGCGTCCACCACCTGCTCTCCACGCCCGACGTTGATCAGGTACGCCCCCTGGGGCAGGAGGGACAGGGCGCGCCGGTCGAGCAGGTCGCGCGTCCCGTCCGTGAGCGGCAAGGCGCAGACCAGGATGTCGCTGTGGGCCAGCAAGTGCGCGAGGCCGCCGTCGCCGCTGTGCGTGGTCACGCCTTCGATGGCCTTCGGGCTGCGGCTCCAGCCGGCGACCGGGTAGCCGATGGCCTGCAGGGCACCGGCGACGAAGCGCCCGACCGCGCCCAGTCCGAGCAGGCCCACGCGGCACTGCGCGCTGGCCCGCACCGGGCGGCGCAGCCATTCGCCCCGCCGCTGCTGCTCTGCAAACAGCGCGAACTCGCGCGTGTGGCGCAGCGTGGTGCCCACCACGTACTGGGCGATCTCCACATGCTGCTGCGGGTCCACGGTGCGCGCCACCGGCAGATCGGGGGGCAGGTCGGGCACCGAGACCAGCTTGTCCACGCCCGCGCTGGGCGCGCACAGCAGCTTCAGTTGCGGGTAGGCCGGCAAGGTGCCGGGCTTGAGGCTCCACGCGAGCATGGCCTCGACCGCATCGGGGGGCGCCTCGTCGCGGTGGGCCCAGACGGTTTCGTCCGGCGCCAGCCGGCGCAGGGCATCGACGATGGGCGCGCCCATGCTCGGATGGATGTTCACCAGGATTCCCATTGCTTTCCCCATGGTGCTGAGCCCCTGCACGCTGCGCGCGATGGCAGCGGACCTGCAGCGGCTCAGGCTGTATCAGTCTTGGTAGCTCGGATCGATGCGGTCCAGCCGGCGCAGCAGGCCGGGCCAGGCCAGCCCGGCCCCCTTGCCTTTGGTGACCTGCCGCGACTGCTCCACCGCCGTGGAAATGATGGCGTCGGGAATGCGCGTCAGCGTGCCGCCGCCCGACTGCGCCAGGATCTGGATGCGGCAGGCCGACTCCAGCGTGTACATGCCCAGCACCGCCTCGGCCACGCTGCGCCCGCAGGTCAGCAGGCCATGGTTGCGCAGGATCAGGCAGTTGCTCTGGCCCAGGTCGGCCACCAGGCGCGGCTTCTCGTCGTCGCGCAGGGCCACGCCTTCGTAGTCGTGGTACGCCAGCCGCGCCAGCGGAAAGATCGACTGCTGCGAAATGGGCAGCAGGCCGTCCGCCTGGGCCGACACCGCCACGCCGTAGCGCGTGTGGGTGTGCAGCACGCACTGCACCTCGGGCCGGGCGTCGTGGATGGCGCTGTGGATCACGAAGCCCGCGGGGTTCACGTCGTACTCCGAGGCCATCAGCGGCGTGCCGGCGTGGTCCACCTTGACCAGGCTGGAGGCCGTGATTTCGTCGAACAGCATGCCGTAGGGATTGATCAGGAACTGGTCCGCCTGGCCCGGCACGCGGGCCGAGATGTGCGTGAAGATCAGGTCGTCCCAGCCGAAATGCGCGACCAGCCGGTAGGCGGCCGCCAGTTCGACACGGGTCTGCCACTCTTCGGCAGAGACCTGGCTGCGGACAGCGGAGAGGGCGGTAGGGGCATGCATGGAGTCCTCCTGAAGGGTTGTGGGGGGAGGCCGGGTTCAGCCAGCCGGCGCCTGGTACAGATCGCGCAGTTCGCGCTTGAGGATCTTGCCGATGGCGCTGCGCGGCAGTTCATCCACGAAGCGCAGGTCGGCCAGCCGCTGGGTCTTTCCGACACGCTGGTTGAACCAGGCCATGACCTCGCTCGCGGAGGCGGCCGGCGCCGCGCGCGGCACGACGAAGGCCACCGGCGTTTCGCCCCACTGCTCGGACGGCACGCCCACCACGGCCACATCGTCGACTGCCGGGTGGGCGCGCAGCTGCGCCTCCAGATCGCTGGGGTAGATGTTGAAGCCGCCGCTGATGACCATGTCCTTGCGGCGGTCGATGAGCGTGAGGAATCCGTCCGCGTCGAAGCGGCCCACATCGCCCGTGCGGATGAAGCGCTTGCCCGTGGGGTCGAACCACTCCGCCTCGCGCGTCTTCTCGGGCTGGCCGTGGTAGCCGGTCATCATGCCGGCCGAATGGCCGACCACTTCGCCAGCCTCGCCCGCGGGCACCTCGCGGCCCGCCTCGTCGATCAGGCGGATGTCATGGCCGGTCGCCGGCTGGCCCACGGTGTGCAGCTTGTCGGGATGCCGATGCGCCTCCAGGATGCAGGTGCCGCCGCCCTCGGTCATGCCGTAGAACTCGATCAGCGCGCCTGGCCAGCGGGCCAGCACATCGGCCTTGAGCGCGGCACGGAACGGCGCGCTGGTGCAGAACTTGTACTGGAAGGCGGACAGGTCGTGCGCACCGAACTCCGGCAGCGCCATGATGCGCTGGTACTGCACGGGCACGAGCATGGTGTGCGTGGTGCGGAGCTGCGCCGCCCGCTGCAGGTAGCGGGCCGCGTCGAACTTGGCCATCAGGTGCACGCAGCCGCCGAACGCCAGCGTGGGAAAGAACACCACCAAGGTGGTGTTGGAGTACAGCGGCGTGGCCAGCAGCGTGCGGCTGTCCGGCCCATAGGCGTACATGCCGCCACGGCAGACGTGGGCCCAGCGCATGCCGTGGGACTGGACGATGCCCTTGGGCGTGCCCGTCGTGCCGGACGAGTAGATGATGTTGAAGGCCGCCTGCGGCTGCACGTCCACGGCCTGCAGCGGCGCGCCCTCGCCTGCTGCCAGCCAGTCGGCGAAGGGCTGACCGGGCGCGATGCCGTCCAGCGAGATGCGGGGCAAAGCGTCGCCCGCAGCGTCCTCCCCTTGCGGCGCTGCCGCATCCACGAACAGGCAGCGGGCCTGCGCGTCGCGCAACATGGAGGCCAGGCTGTCGGGCGTGGACGAGGGCGCCAGCGGCGCCACCACCACGCCGGCGCGCAGCGCGCCCAGGAACAGCGCCGCGTAGCGCACCGAGTTCAGCGCACAGATGGCGATCGCCTCGCCCGGGCGGATGCCCCGCTGCTGCAGGTTCGCGGCGATGCGGTCCATGAGCGCGTCGAGCTGCGCATAGTCCAGCGTCTGCTGGTCGTCGCGCAGCGCCAGGGCCTGCGGGCGCTGGCTTGCATGCAGCCGTATCAGATCGGCCAGCGGGCGGAAAGGGGCGCCCGGCGCGGGGAGGAGATCGGACATAAGGGCGCTCCCGGGAGGTGATGTCAAAAAACGTGCGGCTGGCGCATCACTGTGCGCTCAGGCCCAGACGGTCGATGAGCACCTTGTCCTTGGCATAGGCCTCCTTGGCCCACTGCAGGTAGTCCGGGCCCGAGCGGTACCACGCATCCTGGTTGAGCTGCTTGAGCACCTCGGCATGGCGCGGGTCGTCCATGGCCTTCTTGAACGCATCGTGCAGCTTGGCGACGATGGCCGGGTCCATGCCCTTGGGGCCCACCAGGCCGTAGGGCGAGGTGGACACCACGCCGTAGCCCAGCTCCTTGGCCGTGGGCACGTCCGGCCAGCGCTGGGTGCGCTTCTCGCCGAAGGTCATCAGCAGGCGCATCTGGCCACCGTCCACATAGGTGTCCCAGCCCGAGGCATCGCTCTGCGCTCCCACATGGCCGCCCAGCAGGGCCTGCTGCAGATCGGCATTGCCTTTGAACGGCACGTGGTTGAGGGTGACCTTGGCGTTGCCGGCCAGCTCCTCCATCAGCAGGTGCGGGGAGGAGCCGATGCCGGTCGAGCCGTATTCGACCTTGCCGGGGTTCTTGCGCGCCGCGGCGATGTACTCGTTGAAGCTCTTGTAGGGCGAGTCGGAGCGCACCGTGAAGCCGAAGGTGTAGCCCGAGACGCCGATGATGTAGGTGAAGTCGGTGAGCGGGTTCCACGCCGTCTTCTGCATGTGTGCCATGCGCAGCATGGACATGGGGAACTGCGTGATCGTGTAGCCGTCGGGCCGCGCCGTGCGCGCCATGATGCCGGGGCCCAGGGTGCCGCCGGCGCCGGGCTTGTTCTCCACGATGATGGGCTGGCCGAGCTGTTTGCTGGCCAGATCGGCCAGCGTGCGCATGTGGCGGTCGGTCGAGCCGCCGGCCGGGAACGGCACCAGCAGCGTGATCGGTTTGGAAGGAAAGTCGCTGGCCGCTGCGGGGGCGGTGAAGCAGGCGCCCGCCAGGCTGGCGAGGGTCACCGCCAGCAGGCTGCGGCGGTTGCGAAGCATGGACATGCGTTGTGTCTCCGAAGGGAAAGGAAGAGGGCCGGCGCACGTGCTTCGCGTGCCGCTCTGGCCCGGGTGGACAGGCCCGCGCGTCTCGCCCGGGCCTGTCGTTCAAGAGAGGTCAGAGGCGCCCGGCCAACTCCGGCACGGCGGTAAAGAGATCGGCCTCCAGCCCGTAGTCGGCCACGCTGAAGATCGGCGCCTCTGGGTCCTTGTTGATCGCCACGATCACCTTGGAGTCCTTCATGCCCGCCAAGTGCTGGATGGCGCCCGAGATGCCGGCTGCGATGTACAGCTGCGGCGCCACGATCTTGCCCGTCTGGCCCACCTGCAGGTCGTTGGGGGCGTAGCCCGCATCCACCGCCGCGCGGCTGGCGCCGATGGCCGCGCCCAGCTTGTCGGCCAGCGGCGTGATCACTTCGTTGAACTTCTCGCTGCTGCCCAGCGCCCGGCCACCGGAGACGATGATCTTGGCGGCGGTCAGCTCGGGGCGGTCGCTCTTGGTGACTTCGCGGCCCACGAAGCTGCTCTTGCCGGAGTCGGCGGCGGCGTCGGCTTTCTCGACCGCAGCGGACCCACCGGTGGCGGCTGCGGCGTCGAAGCCGGTGGTGCGCACGGTGATGACCTTCACGCTGTCGCTGCTTTGCACGGTGGCGATGGCGTTGCCGGCGTAGATG
>JAEWPH010000286.1 GCA_023460715.1 Pseudomonadota bacterium
CGCGCGGCCTGCGGCACGTGCATGCTCGGCACGAGCGACCGCCAGACGCCCGGCCGGCGCGCCACGGTTTCCGGCAACCAGAAGGCGGCGGCGCACTGCAGCGCGATCACCCCCAGCAGCAGCTCGAACACCAGGTGGGTGGGCGCGGGCAGGTACTGCACCAGCATGCCGGTGCCCAAGGCGCCGATGGCCATGCCCACCATGGGCGCCATGCTGTTCATCAGCGGGCCGCGCACCGGGTGCAGGTCCACCAGCAGGGCACTGAGCGCGCTGGTCGCCATGCCGGTGGCGACGCCCTGCAGCACCCTCGCCGCCAGCAGCCAGGCCACCGACTCGGCCCGCCAGAAGGTGACGATCGAGACGAATTCGAGCACCAGCGCCGCGACGACCACGCTGCGCCGGCCGATGTGATCCGACAGCGCGCCGAAGCACAGCAGTGCCGCCAGCAGGGCGAAGGCGTAGCTGGAAAAGATCACCGTCAGGCTGAAGGCCGAGAAGCCCCACATCTCCCGGTAGATCGCATAGAGCGGCGACGGCGCGCTCGACGCGGCGAGGAACATCATCACCAGCGACACCGTGAGCCACAGAGCGGCGCCGGGCTCCAGCCGGCGGGCGGGCCAGGTGGGGACGGTGGAAGAGGGAGAATGGTGGAGGGCAGCAGCCATGGCATTAACGCTAAAAAATTGCGTTAACGGATTGTCGCACTAAAGCAAAGTGTTTGCTTTAGTGCCGCGCCTGCGGGCGACCCTCCTAAAATGGCGGCATGACGTCTGGAGCCACCCGATTGCGCCCCGGCGGGCGCAGTGCCCGCGTGCAGGCCGCCGTGCACCAGGCCGTGCACGACCTGACGGCGCTGCACGGCCGCGATGCGCTAACCATTCCGCAGATCGCCGCGCAGGCCGGCGTGACGCCGTCCACCATCTACCGCCGCTGGGGCGACCTGGTCGAGCTGCTGGCTGACGTGTCGATCGAGCGCCTGCGCGACGAGGCCGAGCCGCCCGACACCGGCAGCGTGCGCGGCGACCTGCTGGCCTGGGGCGAGCAATTCATCGAGGAAATGTCGTCGGACCTCGGCCGCCAGGTGCTGAAGGACGTGCTCACCGCCAGCGGCTACGGCGACGGCTCGGCGCCCTGCCAGTGCCTGCAGATCACGGCCGGCCAGATGACCATGCTGGTCGAGCGCGCCCGCGCACGCGGCCAGGCCACGCCGTCCGTGGACTGCGTGCTTGATACCCTGGTGGCGCCCATCGTCTACCGCCTGCTGATGGGCGCGGGCACGCCCACCGGGCCGCAGCTGGCGCGGTGGGTGGATACGTGCATGGCGCAGGCGGCTGCAGCGGAGCCCACTGGCCCTTGAGCAGGCCGCCGCGCCTCGCGGGCTCTACAGGCTCTTGAGCGGCACCACGTCCTTGCCCTTGAACGTGAACACCGTCACGGCCGACGAGCGCAGGTCGTGCTTGTCGTCGTAGCTGTACTCGCCGCTTACGCCGGCGTACTTGCCCTTGGCGATGTGGTCGATGATCTTCTTGCCGTCCGTGCCCTGCGTGGCTTCGATGGCGCTGGCCAGCAGGTGCATGCCGTCGTAGAACGCGGCGGCGTACGTGAGCGGATCGCGCTTGTATTCGGCGCGGTAGCGCTCGATGAACTTCTGGCCCTTGTCGCTCTTGTCCAGCATCGAGCCGCCCTGCGTGCAGTAGGCGTTGAGGTTGCCGGCCACCTGCGACAGCACGGCCGTCTCGGACGAGCAGATGCCGTCGCCGCCCAGCAGGGGCACGTTCAGGCCCAGCGCGCGCATCTGGCGCAGCATGGGACCGCCCTGGGGCGAGTAGCCGCCGTAGAAGACGGCCTCGGCCTTGGAGGCGCGCACGCTGGTCAGGATGGCGGTGAAGTCCGTGGCCTTGTCGGTGGTGAATTCGTTGGTCACCACCTTGATGCCCTGGCGCTTGGCCTCTTCCATGAACTCCTTGGCCACGCCCTGGCCGTAGGCCGTGCGGTCGTCGATGACGGCCACGGTCTTGATCTTCAGGTCCTGCGCGGCGTAGACGGCCATCTTGGTGCCCAGCTGGTTGTCGCTGGCGCCGATGCGGAACAGGTTGCGGTAGCCCTGCTGCGTGATCTTGGGGTTGGAGGCGACGGTGAAGGTGACGATGTCGGCCTCGGCCAGCACGCGCGAGGCCGGCATCGCCACGCCCGAGTTGTAGGGGCCGAGCACGAACTTCACCTTGCGGTCCGCCAGGCCCTGGGCGATCTGCACGCCCTGCTTGGGGTCGGCGCCGTCGTCGTGCACGTCCAGCTCGAACTGCACCGGCTTGCCGCCCACCTTGATGCCACGGGCATTGATCTCCTTGACGGCGAGCAGCGCGGCGTCGCGGTTGTCCACGCCGTTGGCGGCCTGCGGGCCGGTCACGGGGCTGAGAAAGCCCACGCGGATGCGCTCCTGCGCGTGGCCGAAGCCGGCGGCGGCCAGGCTGGCGATGAGGACGGCGGTGCGAAGCATCGGACGGTGGTTCACGGTGAATCTCCTTGGATCTGGATCGTTGTGGGAAAGGGCCTGCGCACGCGCGCCGGCCTGCCTCATGGGCGGGCGGCGCGTGGCGGGGCCGGCGGCGAGTATGCCCGCAGCGCGGCGGGC
>JAEWPH010000287.1 GCA_023460715.1 Pseudomonadota bacterium
TACAACCGTTCGGGCTGCAAGAAAGGACGGTCCAGCTCAGGCGCCCAGTGCTCAGTCACGGGCTTCAAACTTCCCAGAGGCGCTTCGGGCTACCTGAACTGGTCCGAGCGTCAAAGATACAAGGCGGAGCGTCGGCGTGGCCGGGTTTCAGCGGCCCGGTCTTGCCTGCGCTAGGCAGTCCAGCGCAGATCCACCACGGTGTCGTTCCATGCATTGCGCTGCAGCAGGTGCAGCTGGCGTTGTTCGGCCGACGCGGGCAGCGCGGTTTCCGTCAGCTGCACACTGCCGGTCACCTCGCCCTGCGGGCCGATGATGGAATAGCGCTGGACGACGTGGCCGGAGCCATGGCGCTCCCGTTCCTCGAAGCGCAGCGTCTCGTCCGGGCTCAGTTCAAGCTTGTACTTCCACATGGCAACGGGCCAGGATCGATGGCACCGCAGTCGGGGTGCGGATGGCGGAACGGTGGCACATGGCGGCGGACTCCTGCATGGATCTTGGTAGGCGGACCCTATCGTCAGGATCGACATGCTAACCGCAGCCTATCTGTCTGTATCTCCCCCAAACGGGGGATGAGACCGGGCCTGATCGAGCGATGACGCCCGGGCATCCAGGCTGCGGCGGTTTTGGATGACAGGGAAACGCGCCGCCGTGCAGTGCCGCAGCGCACTTGCCCGCCCGATCATCCGGTGCATTCCCCGAAAAGAAGGACATGCCATGCCACAGGATTCTCCCGAGAAAAAAGCCGTCGAATCTGCCGAAAAGGCGGTGGCCGGCGTGCTCGACGACCTCGAAGACGCCACGGGGTCGGAGGTGAAGAAGATCGCCCTGGAAGACGTGGTCGACGTCAACGAGCGCACCGGCCGGCCAGAAGTGCGCAAGGCGGTGGACATCCAGGTGCAGTCCCGGCCGGAGCGCAAGTGGTCCCGATGACGGGGTAGCGCGGCCTGTGGCGACCTCTGGCGCATCTAACGCAAGGCCCTCGGCATAGCGTCTGGCAGACGTGAGACCACGGCGCCCCCTCGCAAATGCGGATGGCATGCCACGCCGGCCCCCCTACGATGGCGGCGGACAGAACCACACTACATGCCGAGGAGACCGCCATGCCATCCCCAACCCTTTCCGCATCCCTGCCTTCGGCACTGGTACGCCGCCGTACCCTGCTGACCGGTGCCGCCGCGGCCTCCGCGTTGGCGGCCCTGCCCCGCGCACATGCACAGGCCGCCTGGCCGACCAAACCGCTGCGGCTGGTGGTGCCGTTCGCACCGGGCGGCAGCTCGGAGATCGTCGCCCGCGCCGTGGCGGCCGAGATGGCCAAGACCGTCGGGCAGAACGTGTTCGTGGACAACAAGCCGGGCGCCGCGGGCAACATCGCCATGCAGGAAGTCGCCGCCAGCACCGACGAGCACACGCTCATCCTGGGGCACATCGGCACGCTGGCCGTCAACCCCTACATCTTCGCCAAACTGCCCTACGACGCCAACCGGGACTTCGCGCCCATCACGCTCGTGTCCAAGGTACCGAGCCTGTACGTGGTGCACCCCGACCTGCCCATCAAGACGCTCGCCGACTTCGTCGCCTACGCCAAGGCCCGGCCGGGGCAGCTCAACTACGGATCTGCCGGCAACGGCAGCGCGGGCCACCTGGCGTTCGAGTACCTGAAGATGGTCTCCAACACCTTCATGCTGCACGTGCCCTACCGCGGCACCGGCCCCATGCTCACCGACCTGATGGCGGGCCGCCTGCAGGCTGCCTCGGTCGGCGCGCCGGCGCTGCTGCCGTTCATCAAGGCGGGCAAGCTGCGCTGCATCGCCACCGGCACGGCGCAGCGGCTGCCGGCCCTGCCCGACGTGCCCACCGTGGCCGAACAGGGCTTCAAGGGCTTCGAGATGACGCAGTGGTACGGGCTGATGGCGCCCAGCAAGTGGCCCAAGGCGCACCTCGCCAAGCTGGAAGCCGAGGCCATCAAGGCCGCGCGCAGCACCTTGGTGAAGGAAAAGCTGGCCCAGGAAACCGCCCTGGCCGTAGGCAACACCAGCGCCGAATTCGACGCCTTCATCAAGTCCGAGCAGGCCCGCTGGAAGCCGGTGATCGAGCGCGCCCAGATCAAGCCCGAAGGCGCAGGCTGAAAGCAGCGCCAGGCTGCGGGCGCTTCAGGTCAAAATGGCCTGCAGCGCCCGTCCTGATTGCGCAAAACGCTATTTATTCAATAGCAATCCATCAGCAGCAGCCGGACGCGCGCTGTGCGGGCGACACCTCGGCGGAAGCCGCCGTCCGGTGCCCTGGCAACCCCAGCCGCGCCAGCAGCTGCGCGTCGGCATCAGCGTCCGGATTGCCGGTGACGAGCAGCTTGTCGCCGTAGAAGATCGAATTGGCGCCAGCCAGGAAGCACAGGGCCTGCACGGCATCGCCCATCTGCTGGCGCCCGGCCGACAGCCGCACGCGCGCCCGCGGCATGGTGATGCGGGCGACGGCGATCACGCGCACGAAGTCGAAAGGGTCCACCGGATCGCTGTCCGCCAGCGGCGTACCAGGTACGCGCACCAGGCTGTTGATGGGCACCGATTCGGGGTACGGGTCGAGGTTGGCCAATTGGGCGATCAGCCCGGCCCGGTGCACGGGCGCCTCGCCCATGCCGATGATGCCGCCGCAGCACACGCTGATGCCTGCCGAGCGCACGTGGTCCAGGGTGTCCAGCCGGTCCTGGTACTGGCGGGTGCTGACCACATCGGTGTAGTACTCGGGGGCCGTGTCCAGGTTGTGGTTGTAGTAGTCCAGGCCGGCGTCTTTCAGCGCCACGGCCTGATGGGATTCGAGCATGCCGAGCGTGGCGCAGGTCTGCAGGCCCAGGCCCTTCACCGCGCCGATGAGTTCGCCCATCTTCTCGATGTCGCGGTCCTTGGGGGCACGCCAGGCGGCGCCCATGCAAAAGCGGGTGGCGCCGGCATTCTTCGCCGCTTGCGCGGCGGCAAGCACCTCGTCCACAGCCATGAGCTTCTCGGCCTTCACGCCGGTATCGAACTCGGCCGACTGGGGACAGTAGCCGCAGTTCTCGGGGCAGCCGCCCGTTTTCACCGACAGCAGCGTGGCCAGTTCGACATCGCCGGCCGGCCAGTGCGCGCGGTGGACCGTCTGGGCCTGGAAGAGCAGGTCCATGAACGGCAGGTCCAGCAGCTTCTGGATGGCTTCGACCGTCCACGGGCCTGAGGGCGCGGCGGCGGTGGGCCGGCGGTGGAGCTGTACGGGCTGGGAGCTGGCAATGGCAGTGGACATGGGTTTTCCTTTTCGAAGCTAGGGGCAGCTCATGCGTGGGGTCGGCTGCCAGACATCAAACGGGGCGCATTCTGCGGCGCTTTGAGCGCCGAATCCAGCGGACAGGCGCAGAAAGTGCTCCCCATTTTTCCGCGCGCATCTGCATCGATCGCGCCGCACACTTTGGCGGCAGTTGGCGGCATACAGACAACCGTTCGTGTTCTTTCGCCAAGTGAATTCAAGCGGTTGTCGCAACGACACGTTATCTGCAGCCAAAACGCTTTCTATTGGCGTGAGAGGTGCAAGGCAGGGGTCTGAAAATGACCGACGTTATTGCGCCAGCCTTGCACCACACCCTTAAAAAAGCCTGCCGAGCCGCTGCGGCAGGCTTGCATCGGCTCGCAGGTATGGCGGACGCTCGCTCACGCCTGCCCCGGCAGGTCCCGTCAGCCCAAAGCGGCGATCACGTCCTCAGGCGCCTGGACCAGCTCGATGAGCACGCCCTCGCCTGCGATGGGAAATTCGTCGTTGCTCTTGGGATGCAGAAAGGTGATGTCGTAACCCGCAGCGCCCTTGCGGATACCGCCCGGCGCAAAGCGTACGCCCTGGCCCGTGAGCCATTCCACCGCCTTCGGCAGGTCGTCGATCCACAGGCCGATGTGGTTGAGTGGCGTCGTGTGCACGGCCGGCTTCCTGTCGATATCGAGCGGCTGCATCAGGTCCACCTCCACCTTGAAGGCGCCCTGCCCCATGGCCAGGATGTCCTCGTCCACGTTCTCGCGCTCGCTCTGGAAGGTACCCGTCTGCTCCAGGCCCAGCATGTCCACCCACAGGGTCTTCATGCGCTGTTTGTCGGTGCCGCCGATGGCGACCTGCTGGATGCCCAGCACCCGGAAGGGGCGTGCTGTGATGGTCATGTCGTGTGTCTCCTGAGGATGAAGGGGGAACCCCGTTAATGGGCGGTGGGCCACATGGTGCGGTGGGCGCGCGGCCGGCTCACACTTCCCGCAGCGCCCAGCTGCTCAGCGTGGCGAAGTATTCGCGCAGCCATGCGTTGTAGCGCGTGGCGAGGGGCGTAGGCGCGCGGACGGGCACGGCCGCGGTGAGCCCCTGGGCCCGGGCAATGCCCATGGACCGCCGCAGGTGGAAGTCGCTCGTCACGACGGCCGTGGGAGCCGCCGGGCCCACACCGCGCGCCTGCAGCAGCGGCCGGCTGAGGGAAAAGTTCTGGTCGGTGCTGGTGCTGTCCCTTTCGACCAGAAGGCGCTCGGCCGGCAACCCATGCCGCTCGCGCAGGTAGCGGGCCATGACCTCGCCTTCGCTCTCGGTCTCTCCGAAGTCGACGCCGCCGCTGACGACCACCCACGTCCCAGGCTGCAGGCGGGCCAGTTCGGCGGCGGTGTCTAGCCGGGCCGCCAGCGGAGGGCGCGGCTGACCGTCCCGCGTGCTGCTGCCCAGCACGACGATCGCCTGCACCGGCGGCGCGTCGGCCGGGTCCATGCCCACACCACGCAGCACCTCCCAGAACCACAGCACCGAAACCACCCACAGCGCGAACGCCGTCCACGCCAGCCGCCACAGCCAGGTGCGCCCGGCATGGCCCTGGCGCCAGCGCGCCAGCTGCGGCCAACGCGCCGACAGGGCGAGCAGCCCGGCGCCCAGCATGGCCGGCACGATAACGCCGACGTTGAAGTGCAGCAGCGCCATCAGCACCAGGGCATCGAGCAGCAGCACGGCCCCCGCCGCAGCCATCACCGTGCGCACCAGGGTGCTACCGCCCGGTGCTTGGTGGGCCGGTCCCAGCGGGACGGGGTTCATTGGAATTCGATGATGACTTCGTCCACCGCCAGCGAGGCGCCCTGCGAGGCCACGATCTTGCCGACCACGCCGTCCTGTGCGGCAAAGAGGGCGTTCTCCATCTTCATCGCCTCGATCACGGCGAGCTTCTCGCCGGCCTGCACCGTCTGGCCCGGCTGCACCGCGACCTGCACCAACAGGCCGGGCATGGGTGACAGCAGGAACTTGGAGAGATCCGGCGGCGCCTTGTAGGGCATCAGCTGGTGCAGTTGCGCCCCCCGGGGCGAGAGCACCATGGCATCGATCTGCGTGCCGTTGTGTGCGATGCGCAGCGCCAGCGGGTTCTTGGGCGTGCCGCGCTCGACCTGCGCCGTGAACCCGGCTCCATTGCACTGCCCTTGGACGCGGATCTGGCCCAGGGTGGCGGCGCTGCTGATCTGGTAGCTCTTGCCCCCCACCGTGACGATGCTGGAGCCTGACGGGTCCTTGAAGTCCGTCACCGACACCGCGTGGTGCGCGTTCTGGCCTTCATGTCCCATCACCACCACGACGAACTGCTCGCCCACCTTCACCTCATGGCCGGCCAGTTGGCCACTGATGCCAGACGCCCGTGCGCGGTAGCGCCGGTTCATGTAGGCCGCCAGGGCCACCAGGAACAGCGGGTCGTCGTGCGGCACGTCTTCTGCCGCGAAACCCTTGCCGTAGTTCTCGGCGATGAAGCCGGTGTTGAAGTCGCCCGAGACGAACTTCGGGTGCGCCAGCAGCGCCGCCTGGAACGGGATGTTGCTGCTGATGCCGCGAATCACGAAGCCGTTGAGCGCGGCGCGCATCTTGTGGATGGCGTCGTCGCGGTCCGTGCCGTGCACGATGAGCTTGGCGATCATCGAGTCGTAGAACATCGGGATCTCGCCGCCCTCGTACACGCCCGTGTCCACGCGCACGCCCAGCTTCCTGGCCGTGTCGCCCTGGAACATGGTTTCCTCCGGTGGCTGGAAGCGCACCAGCCGGCCGGTGGATGGCAGGAAGTTGCGGAACGGGTCTTCGGCGTTGATGCGGCACTCGATGGCCCAGCCGTCGCGCTTCACATCGGCCTGCGTGAGCGGCAGCTTTTCGCCAGCGGCCACGCGGATCATCAGCTCGACCAGGTCGAGCCCGGTGATGCACTCCGTCACCGGATGCTCCACCTGCAGGCGCGTGTTCATCTCCAGGAAGTAGAAGTCCTGGTCCTTGCCGACCACGAACTCCACCGTGCCGGCCGACTGGTACTTGACCGCCTTGGCCAGCTGCACGGCCTGCTCGCCCATGGCCTTGCGCGTGGCGTCGCTGATGAAAGGCGACGGCGCCTCTTCGATCACTTTCTGGTGGCGGCGCTGGATCGAGCACTCGCGCTCGTTCAGGTAGATGACATTGCCGTGGCTGTCACCCAGCACCTGGATCTCGATGTGGCGCGGCTCCTGCACGAATTTCTCGATGAAGATGCGGTCATCGCCGAAGCTGTTGCGCGCCTCGTTCTGGCAGCTGGCGAAGCCCTCGAAGGCCTCCTTGTCGTTGAACGCCACGCGCAGGCCCTTGCCGCCGCCGCCGGCCGACGCCTTGATCATCACCGGGTAGCCGATACCCTTGGCGATCTCCACCGCCTGCTCCGGGCCGCTGATGGCATCGTTGTAGCCGGGGATGGTGTTGACCTTCGCCTCGTTGGCCAGCTTCTTGGAGGCGATCTTGTCGCCCATGGCCGCGATGGAATGCGCCCTGGGGCCGATGAAGGCGATGCCCTCGTCCTCGCAGCGCTGGGCGAAGGCTTCGTTCTCTGACAGGAAACCGTAGCCGGGATGGATGGCCTGCGCGCCGGTTTGCTTCGCTGCGGCAATGATCTTGTCGGCCAGCAGGTACGACTCGCGCGAGGGCGCCGCGCCGATGTGCACGGCCTCGTCGGCCAGCTTGACGTGGCGCGCCTCCTTGTCCGCGTCGGAATAGACGGCCACGGTGGCGATACCCATCTTGCGGGCGGTGGCGATGACGCGGCAGGCAATCTCACCGCGGTTGGCGATCAAAATCTTGGTGAACATCTCAAGGGCTCCGTTGTCGTCGTTGTCTTGGGGGTGTTCTGGGCGTCTGCAGAGCAGGTGGCTCAGCGGTTGATGAGCAGGGAATACACGGGCGGCGTCTGGCTGCGGTCCACGAACACGAAGGCCGTGCCGTCGGAGCAGAAGTTGGCCAGCTCCGTGCCGCTGCCGTCTTCGAGGTGGAGCCAGTTGTCGATCTGCAGCAGCAGCCTTCCGGGCGGCACCTGCTGGGCACCGTTGGCCGTCCAGTACGGCACGCCGCCCGCCTTGGTGCGCCACTGGCCCGCCCAGTCGTGCGGGTGGGCGATGTCTTCAGGCAGATCGCTGTGGGCGCCGTAGTCGTAGAACGCGGCCTCCAGCTCCGGCGGCGCGCCGTCGTCATCGGCGGGCCAGCCGGCGATGCCCAGCTCGGGCAGCAGCCGCGGCGGCTCCTGGCCGTCCTGCACGGGCGCTGCGGCCGGGCCATGGCCCAGCTCGGAGCGCGGCACGGTGAAGACGGCATTCGCACCGCCTTCGGGCTCCCAGAAGCTGCAGATGTCGTCGCCCTCGCACTTGAAGACGAAGAGCACCTCGTCGGCGGCCACATCGGGCAGCACCACGGGGTCGGCCGGCAGCTGCGCCAGGTGGCTCATGGGCTGGCCGCATTCCCGGCAGACCGGCCACAGGCGCGCGGGCAGGCCCCAGGGCAGACCGCCGAATTGTGGCACGAGGCCCGGCCCAGCGCCGCGGCGGATGCGGGGATAGTGGCTCAGCATGGGAAGATCGCTTGTTCCATGGCGTGGTTCTGCAGACCGCTCACACGTGCCTGTCGATGGTGGGACTCATGTCCTCCATCCACAGCACGTTGTCGGCATACGACTGCAGGTCGGGCGAGAGGGTGGACATCGAGCCCGACACCCACACCTCCTTGTGCAGCTCGGACTTGACGTACGAGATGGCGTCCTCGAAGTCGCCGTCGCCCGCGGACAGGATCAGCCGGTCGTAGACGTTCTGCGCCGCCAGCTTGATCATCAGCGTGGCGATGCCCACGTCCACGCCCTTCTGCACCGTGCGGTCGAAGGTGTGGCTGCAGTTGGTGCAGTTGACGTGCATCTTCTTGAGCTTGTACAGCTGCACGCGGAACTTCGGCCCCAGGGGCGGCGCCGTCTTGATCCAGGCGTGGAACGAGTTCTGCGCATCGGTGGCGGGCTCGGTCGCCGAGTTCAGGTAATAGCTCTCGTAGATCGGCCCGCCGTTCAGGCGCGTCATCTCGTTCTTCAGCTTCAGGTAGTCGAAGGGCCGGCTTTTACCGTAGCTGAAGAGATAGGCGCCATCGACGATCCACACCGTCTTCTTGGCGGGTTGCGCTTCGCGGAGGTCCATCGGGGCGGCAGCTTGTCGGGTGGTGGTGCGGTTCACAGGGGGATGTTGCCGTGCTTGCGCCACGGGTTCTCGAGCTTCTTGTTCTGCAGCATGACCAGGCTGCGGCAGATGCGCTTGCGCGTTTCGTGCGGCAGGATCACGTCGTCGATGAAACCGCGCGCGCTGGCCACGAAGGGGTTGGCGAAGCGCTTCTTGTATTCGGCCTCGCGCGCTGCCAGCTTGGCCGGGTCGTTCTTGTCCTCGCGGAAGATGATCTCCACCGCGCCCTTGGCGCCCATCACGGCGATCTCGGCGTTGGGCCAGGCCAGGTTGACGTCGCCGCGCAGGTGCTTGGAGGCCATCACGTCGTACGCGCCGCCGTAGGCCTTGCGCGTGATGACGGTGATCTTGGGCACGGTGGCCTCGGCATAGGCGTACAGCAGCTTGGCGCCGTGCTTGATGATGCCGCCGTACTCCTGGCTGGTGCCGGGCATGAAGCCGGGCACGTCGACGAAGGTGACCACGGGAATGTTGAACGCATCGCAGAAGCGCACGAAGCGCGCGGCCTTGATGGAGCTCTTGATGTCCAGGCAGCCGGCCAGCACCAGCGGCTGGTTGGCGACGATGCCCACCACATTGCCCTCCATGCGCGCCAGACCGATGACGATGTTCTTGGCGTAGTCGGGCTGCAGCTCGAAGAAGTCGCCGTCGTCCACCGTCTTGACGATGAGTTCCTTCATGTCGTACGGCTTGTTGGGGTTGTCCGGCACCAGCGTGTCCAGGCTCAGGTCCTTGCGGTCGGCCGGATCGGTGCTCTTGCGCACCGGCGGCTTCTCGCGGTTGTTGAGCGGCAGGTAGTTGTAGAGGCGGCGCAGCATCATCAGCGCCTCGACATCGTTCTCGAAGGCCATGTCGGCCACGCCGCTGCGGGTGGTGTGCGTGCTGGCGCCGCCCAGTTCCTCGGCCGTCACATCCTCGTGCGTCACGGTCTTCACCACCTCGGGCCCGGTGACGAACATGTAGCTCGAGTCCTTCACCATGAAGATGAAGTCCGTCATGGCGGGCGAGTACACGGCGCCGCCGGCGCAGGGGCCCATGATCATGCTGATCTGCGGGATCACGCCGCTGGCGAGCACGTTCTTCTGGAACACGTCCGCATAGCCGCCCAGGCTGGCCACGCCCTCCTGGATGCGCGCGCCGCCGGAGTCGTTCAGACCGATCACGGGCGCACCGACCTTCATGGCCTGGTCCATGATCTTGCAGATCTTCTCGGCGTGCGTTTCGCTCAGGGCACCGCCGAAGACGGTGAAGTCCTGGCTGAAGACGAACACCAGGCGGCCGTTGATCATGCCGTAGCCGGTCACCACGCCGTCGCCCGGAATCTTGTTGTCCTGCATGCCGAAGTCGGTGCAGCGGTGCTCGACGAACATGTCCCATTCCTCGAACGTGCCGTCGTCCAGCAGCAGTTCGATGCGCTCGCGCGCCGTGAGCTTGCCCTTCTTGTGCTGCGCGTCGATGCGCTTCTGCCCGCCGCCGACGCGCGCCAGTTCGCGCTTTTTCTCCAGCTCTTCCAGGATGTCTTGCATGGTCGTCGCTCTTTCAGTGGAAATGCTACTTAATCGATAGCTGGCAGCGCTTGTCCCGATTGCGCTGCGAGCAGATTTCTTGCCGCAGTAGAGGCCGCGATGCGGCCGGCCGCCACATCGGCGCGCAGCGCGGGCAACAGCTCCCGCACCCGCGGATGCTGGCGGAAGGCGGACTTGAGGCCGGCGTCGATGCGCTCCCACATCCACGCCAGGGCCTGTTGCTCGCGCCGCAGTGCCAGCCGGCCGTTGCCGGTCTGCATGCTGCGGTACAGCGTGACGGCGTCCCAGAAGCCGTCGACGCCCTGCCCCAGCAGCGCGCTGATCTGAAGCACGCGCGGCTGCCACAGTGCGCCGTGGGCGGCGTGGTCGGGGTTGCCGTGCATGCCCAGCAGCCGCAGCGACGAGGTGATCTGCGCCTCGGCCCGTGTGGCGGCGTTCTTGTCGATGTCGGCTTTGTTGATGGCCACCAGGTCGGCGATCTCCATCACGCCCTTCTTGATGGCCTGCAGGTCGTCGCCCGCGTTGGGCAGCTGCATCAGCACGAACATGTCGGTCATGCCGGCCACCGCGGTCTCGCTCTGGCCTACGCCGACGGTCTCGACGATGACGATGTCGTAACCCGCCGCTTCGCAGACCAGCATCGCCTCGCGCGTCTTCTCGGCCACGCCGCCCAGCGTGCCGCTCGACGGGCTGGGGCGGATATAGGCCTGCGGGTGTACCGACAGGTGCTCCATGCGCGTCTTGTCGCCCAGGATAGAGCCGCCGGAGACGGTGGAGGACGGATCCACGGTGAGCACCGCCACGCGGTGGCCCTGCTGGATGAGGAACAGGCCCAGCGCCTCGATGAACGTGGACTTGCCCACGCCCGGCACGCCGCTGATGCCCAGGCGGAACGACTGCCCGGTGTGCGGCAGCAGCGCCGTCAACAGCGCATCGCCCTGCGCCCGGTGGTCGGTGCGGGTAGATTCGAGCAGGGTGATGGCCTTGGCGATGGCGCGGCGCTGTGCCACCGGCTCGCCGTGGAGCACCCCGTCCAGGAGCGCCTCAGGGGTCACGCGGCGGCCTTGCGGATCTGCTCCAGCACGTCTTTGGCGCTGGCAGGAATCGGGGTGCCGGGGCCGTAGATGCCCTTGACGCCCGCCTCATACAGAAAGTCGTAGTCCTGCGCGGGAATCACACCGCCCACGAAGACGATGATGTCATGGGCGCCCTGGTCCTTGAGCGACTGGATGATGGCCGGCACCAGCGTCTTGTGCCCCGCGGCCAGCGTGCTCACGCCCACGGCGTGCACGTCGTTCTCGATGGCCTGGCGGGCGCATTCCTCGGGCGTCTGGAAGAGCGGGCCCATGTCCACGTCGAAGCCCAGATCGGCAAACGCCGTGGCGACCACCTTGGCGCCGCGGTCGTGGCCGTCCTGGCCCAGCTTGGCGATCATCACGCGGGGGCGGCGGCCTTCGGTTTCGGCGAAGGCGTCGATCTCGGTCTTGAGCTTGTCCCAGCCTTCGGCGGAATCGTAGGCAGCAGCGTACACACCGGTCACCTTTTGCGTGTCGGCGCGGTGGCGCCCATAGACTTTTTCGAGCGCGTCGCTCACCTCGCCCACCGTGGCGCGCAGGCGCACGGCCTTGATCGCCAGGTCCAGCAGGTTGCCCTCGCCGCTTTCCGCTGCAGAAGTGAGAGCATCCAGCGCTTGCTGCACCTGGGCTGCATCGCGTTTTGCCTTGATATCCCTCAAGCGCGCGATCTGGCTGTCGCGCACCTTCACGTTGTCGATTTGCAGGATGTCGACCGGGTCTTCCTTGGCCAGCTTGTATTTGTTGACGCCGACGATCACGTCCTTGCCCGAGTCGATGCGCGCCTGCTTCTCGGCAGCAGCGGCTTCGATCTTGAGCTTGGCCCAGCCCGAGTCCACGGCGGCGGTCATCCCGCCCATGGCCTCGACCTCTTCGATGATTTTCCAGGCGGCGTCTGCCATCTCCTGGGTGAGCGACTCCATCATGTAGCTGCCGGCCCAGGGGTCGACCACGTTGGTGATGTGCGTCTCTTCCTGGATGATGAGCTGCGTGTTGCGCGCGATGCGCGCGCTGAATTCGGTGGGCAGGGCGATGGCTTCGTCCAGCGCGTTGGTGTGCAGGCTCTGCGTGCCGCCGAAGACGGCCGCCATGGCCTCGATGGTGGTGCGCACCACGTTGTTGTACGGGTCCTGCTCGGTCAGGCTCCAGCCGCTGGTCTGGCTGTGGGTGCGCAGCATCAGGCTCTTGGGGTTCTTGGCGCCCGTCTCTTTCATGATGCGGCACCACAGCAGGCGCGCGGCACGCATCTTGGCGATCTCCAGGTAGAAGTTCATGCCCACGGCCCAGAAGAACGACAGGCGCCCGGCAAAGGCGTCCACGTCCAGGCCCGAGGCGATGGCGGTCTTCACGTACTCCTTGCCGTCGGCCAGCGTGAAGGCCAGCTCCAGCGCCTGGTTGGCACCAGCTTCCTGCATGTGATAACCCGAAATCGAGATCGAGTTGAACTTCGGCATGTGCTTGGCTGTGTAGCCAATGATGTCGCCGATGATCCTCATCGAGGGCTTGGGCGGGTAGATATACGTGTTGCGGACCATGAACTCCTTGAGGATGTCGTTCTGGATGGTTCCGCTCAGCTGGTCCTGCGAGACGCCCTGCTCTTCGGCCGCCACCACGTAGCCCGCCAGCACCGGCAGCACGGCGCCGTTCATGGTCATGGACACGCTCACCTTGTCCAGCGGAATCTGGTCGAAGAGGATCTTCATGTCCTCGACCGAATCGATGGCCACGCCGGCCTTGCCCACGTCGCCCGTCACGCGGGGGTGGTCGCTGTCGTAGCCGCGGTGGGTGGCCAGGTCGAAGGCCACGCTCACGCCCTGCCCGCCGGCGGCCAGTGCCTTGCGGTAGAAGGCGTTCGATTCCTCGGCGGTGGAGAAACCGGCGTACTGGCGAATGGTCCAGGGCCGCACGGCATACATGGTGGCCTGGGGCCCGCGCAGGTAGGGCTCGAAGCCCGGCAGCGTGTTCGCGTAAGGCAGGCCGGCCGTGTCCTCGGCGGTGTACAGCGGCTTGACGGTGATGCCGTCTGGAGTGACCCAGTGGAGCGCATTCACATCGCCGCCGGGAGCGGACTTGGCGGCGGCCTGGGTCCAGGCGGCCAGAGTGGCCTGCTGGAAGAGCGGATCGGGTGTGCTGCGGCTCATGTGTCTCGTAGAGGTATGGAAGAGGTCGCCGGCGCCCCTGAACGGGCTTGCGGGGCAGGCAACCAGTTTACGTTTACGTGCGCGTCAATTGCATTCTACGCCTCCGTAATTATTAATTTATAGTTTTTGAAGTACATTTTCGCCATGTCCGCTGGCGTCACCCTCACCCCGCGCGCCCTTTATGAAGAAGTGGCGGAGCAGCTGCGCCAGCGCATCTTCCGGCGCGAGCTGGAGCCCGGCAGCTGGATCGACGAACTGAAGATCGCAGAAGAATTCGGCATCAGTCGCACGCCCCTGCGCGAGGCCCTGAAGGTGCTGGCGGCCGAAGGCCTGGTAACCATGAAGCTGCGCCGCGGCGCTTACGTCACCGAGGTGTCCGATCAGGATCTGCAGGAGGTCTACCACCTGCTGGCCCTGCTGGAGAGCGACGCCGCCGGCGTGGTGGCCGCCCGCACCACGCCAGCGCAGGTCGCTGACCTGCAGGCCCTGCACGCAGAGCTGGCAGCCGCCACCGGCGACCGGGACCGCTTCTTCGCGCTGAACGAGCGCTTTCACATGCGCTTGCTGGAACTGGCCAGCAACCGCTGGCGCAACCAGATGGTGGCCGACCTGCGCAAGGTGATGAAGCTCAACCGCCACAACTCCCTGCTCAAGCACGGGCGCATCGAGGACTCGCTGCACGAGCACGCGGCCATCCTGCAAGCCATCGCTGCCGGAGACGTTGCGGCCGCCGAGCAGGCCACGCGCGCACATTTCGCCGCGGGGCTCGAAGCCGCGGCCTGACCGCGCCAACACACGGGCGGCGCTGCTGCCCTGCTTGTTCCCCATCTGGTCGGCCCTTCCGGAGCCGTCACCTGCGCGACATTTCCCCCCTCCGTGCCCGGCGTGCCGCGGGGTTTTCGCATCGCCGCGCTTGCCGCGCGCGCCGGTTGCCTCCATGATTTGTGTAACAACCGGTGGCCCAACCGGAATCGATCGGGAGGACGGAAACGGATGCTGGATCAATTCTTCCTGCAGGAAGCGGTGCCCCCCGGCCTCTTGCTGACCGGGGTCTACGACCCGCTTCTGGTGGCGCTGTCCATCGGCGTGGCGGTGCTGACCTCCGGCCTCGCCCTCCAGCTGGCCGCCCAGGCGGCGGCGGCCCACGAGGCGCTGCACCGCACCATGGCCTTGGTGTCGGGCGGGATCGCCCTCGGCGTCGGCATCTGGGCGATGCATTTCATCGGCATGCTCGCCTTCACCCTCTGCACCAGCGTGCACTACGACGTGCCCACCACCCTGGCGTCGATGCTGCCGGCGCTGGCGGCCAGCTGGGTGGCCCTGGGCTTGCTGGCGCGGCGCAAGGTCAACCGCTGGCAGCTGCTGGCCGGCGGCGCGCTCGTGGGGGCCGGCATCGGCGCCATGCACTACGGGGGCATGGCGGCCATGCAAATGACGCCGCATCTGCGCTACGACCCCGCCTGGTTCGCCGCGTCCATTGCCGTCGCGGTGCTGCTGGCCATGCTGGCGCTGTGGGTTCGGTTTCCGCTGCAGCAGCACAGCGGCATGTCGCCCTGGGTGGCCAACCTGATCGCCGGATGCGTGATGGGCACGGCCATCTCGGGCATGCACTACACCGCCATGGCTGCGGCGCGCTTCGTCGGCCCGGGCGACGCCGTGCCCGCCGGCAATCCGGAATGGGTCACCACCCTGGCGCTGACGGTGGCCTTCGTGACGCTGGGCGTGGCCACCTTCGTGGGCGTCATCAACGGCCTGCTGCGCTACCGCGACCTGTACCGCAAGGTGGACCGCAGCGAATCCCGGCTGCGGGCGCTTGTGGATACCGCCGTGGACGGCATCATCACCATCGACCAGCACGGCATCGTGCAGAGCTTCAACCATTCCGCCCAGCGCATCTTCGGCTGGACGCCGGCCGAGGTGCTGGGCCGCAACGTGCGCATGCTGATGCCGCAGCCGCACCGCGCGGCGCACAACAGCTACCTGCGCCGCTACCTGCAGACGGGCGAGGCCCACATCATCGGCACGGGCCGCGAGGTGCAGGGTGTGCGCAAGGACGGCAGCCAGGTGCCGCTGCGGCTGGGGATCGGGCGCGCAGATACGCCCAACGGGCCGCTGTTCGTGGGCTTCATGACCGACCTGAGCGCGGCCAAGGAGGCCGAGACGCAGCTGAGCATTGCCGCGAGCGTGTTCGAGTACAGCTACGAGGCGGTCCTCATCCTCGCCGCCGACCGCACCATCGTGGACGTGAACCCCGCCTTCGAGCGCATGACGGGCGTGCCCCGCTCGCAGGGCCTGGGCCGCTTCGTGCACGAGCTGTACGAGGACGTGGCCCAGGAGGACGGCTGGGGCGAACTGCAGGACTTCACCACCATCTGGGACACGGTCCACGCCCAGGGCCACTGGCAGGGCGAGCTGATGGGCCGGGGGCCGAGCGGCGGCCTGATGCAGCGCGTGTCCATCGCCGCCGTCACGGCCGAGGACGGCGCGCCGCACCACTACATCGTGGTGATCAGCGACATCAGCGACATCAAGGCCTACGAGCAGGAGCTGGAGCAGTTCGCGCTCTACGACAGCCTGACCGGCCTGCCCAACCGGCGGCTGCTCAACGACCGCCTGCGGCAGACGCTGTCGCAGGCGCAGCGCCACCAGTCGCTGATGGCCGTCTGCTACCTGGACCTGGATGGCTTCAAGCAGGTCAACGACCAGCATGGCCACGAGGCCGGCGATGTGCTGCTGATCGAAGTGGGGCGCCGCATCCAGCGCCTGCTGCGCAGCGAGGAGACGCTGGCCCGCCTGGGCGGCGACGAGATGGTGCTGCTGCTGGGGCAGCTGCGCCAGCCCGAGGACTGCGTGCCCGTACTGCAGCGCGTGCTGGACGTGGTGAACCAACCCGTCACCCTGCCTGATGGCCAGGGCTTCGTCTCGGCCAGCATCGGCTATGCGGTGTACCCGCTGGATGCCGACACGCCCGAGCAGCTCATGCGGCTGGCCGACCAGGCCATGTACGCGTCCAAGCAGAGCGGCAAGAACCGCTATACCCGCAGCCGCGGCTCCGCAGCAGCACCGGCGGCCGGTGTACAGGCAGCGCCGCCCTGCCCTGGCGGCACGGGCAGCAGCGCCATTGAACGATAAAGGGGGGCCGGTCCCCGGCAGGCACAGGTCCGGAAACGGCCAGCGCCCGGCGGGTGCGCACCTATGATGCGCCCATGCCCGCCGCCCTTCCGCCACCGCAGGACGAACCGCTCGACGATGCGCGCTACCTGGCGCTGGCAGCGCGGGACGCACGCTTCGACGGCCGCTTCTTCACCGGAGTCACCAGCACCGGCATCTACTGCCGGCCCGTCTGTGCCGTGCGCACGCCCCGGCGCGAGAACTGCCGCTTTTTCACCCTGGCCGCGCAGGCGGAGAAGGCGGGCTTCCGCCCCTGCCTGCGCTGCCGGCCGGAGCTGGCGCCGCGCGCGCTGCTCTGGTCCACGCAGGACGCATCGGACATCCTCGTGCGCGAGGCGCTGCGCCTGCTCGACGCGCAAGGCCTGGCCCAGGCCAGCGCGGAGTCTGCCGCGCCGGGCATGGCGGCCGTGGCCGCCCGGCTGGGTGTGACGGACCGCCACCTGCGGCGCATCTTCGAGGCAGCGCTGGGCGTATCGCCGCTGCAGTACGTTCAGACTCGGCGCCTGCTCACCGCCAAGCAATTGCTCACCGATACCGACCTGCCCGTCACGCAGGTCGCCCTGGCCAGCGGGTTCGGCAGCGTGCGCCGCTTCAATGCGGCGTTTGCGCAGCACTACCGGCTCAACCCGACGCAGCTGCGGCGTACCGGCGCGGCCGGAACCAGTGGCAACGGCGGCGCCACCGTGCGCCTGGCCTACCGCCCGCCGCTCGACGCGGCGGCCTTGCTGGGCTTCTTTGCGCAGCGGCAGATCACGGGGCTGGAGGATGTGGGCGCGGACCCGGCCGGCCCGCTGGCGTTGCGCCGCACCGTGCAGCTGGGCCACGGTCCGCTGGCGGTGCGCGGCTGGGTGAGCGCCGGGTTCGATCCGGTGCGCCCGCTGGTGCTGCTGCGCACCAGCGACAGCCTGCTGCCGGTGCTGCCCCAGGTGATCGCCCGCGTGCGGGCCCTGCTCGACCTGGATGCCGACCCCGCGGCCATCAACGCCGTGCTGCATGGCGATTTCCCCCACGGCGACGGTCTGCGCGTGCCGGGCGCGTTCGACGGCTTCGAGCTGGCCGTGCGCGCGGTGCTGGGCCAGCAGATCACCGTGGCCGCGGCGCGGACCCTGGCGCAGCGCCTGGTGGAGCGTTTCGGCGAACCGCTGGAGACGCCCTGGCCCACGCTGCGCCGGCTCTTTCCCACCCCCGCCGCACTGGCTGCCGCCGAGGGCGACGCGCTCGGACAGCTGGGCATCGTGCGCCAGCGCCAGGCCGCCATCGTGGCCCTGGCGCAGGCCGTGGACAGCGGCGCGCTGTCGCTGGCCCCTTCGGCCGACGTGTCCGCCACCACGGCCGCGCTGTGCGCGCTGCCCGGCATCGGCGACTGGACGGCGC
>JAEWPH010000288.1 GCA_023460715.1 Pseudomonadota bacterium
GCCGTGGGACAAGCGCTGGCCGGCTCCGGCCTGGCGGTCGACGAAGGCCCGAGCGGCGCCCTGCGCATCCGGCTGCGGACTCCGGCAGACGGGGCCGACCGCCCCGCCCCCGCTGCAGCCACCCCCATCGCCGGCGATGCCACCACCGCCGCCCCTGCAGAGGCTGAAACGGCGGCCACGCTCGCCCCGGTGGTCGTGGCCGACCGGCGGCTCGGCGGTTCGCTGATGCAGCCCACCCGCCAGGTCACCGTGATCGAAGCGCAGGAGCTCGACGACCTGCGGGCCAGCGCGCCCAACCTGGGCGCCCTGCTGACCAAGGCCGTTCCGGGCCTGTCCGACTCCAGCCGCAACCTGACCGACTTCGGCCAGACCCTTCGGGGGCGCAACGCGCTGGTCATCGTGGACGGCATCCCGCTCAACACCAACCGCGACAGCTCGCGCAATTTGGTCAACATCGACCCCAGCCGCATCGAACGGGTGGAAGTGGTGCGCGGCAGCAGCGCCATCTATGGCAGTGGCGCGACGGGCGGCGTGATCTCGGTGACCACGCGCCCGGTCGGCGGGGAGCCGGTGGCGCAGACCACGGTGGGCCTGGATGCCGCGCTGTCGCATCTGGACCGCCATGGCCTGGGAGGCCAAGTCCAGCACTACTTCTCGGGCCGCGGCGAAGTCGTCGACTACGAGCTGGACCTGTCCGGGCGCCGCATCGGGGGGGCCTATGACGGGCATGGCGACCGCGTGGCGCCGGACGCCAGCCAGGGCGACCTGTTCGACTCCAACCACTACAGCGTGGGCGGCAAGCTGGGCCTGCGCATCGATGCGGACCAGCGCATCCAGATCGCGGCGAGCTATCTGCGGGCGCACCAGCACTCCGACTACGCCAGCGACCCTGCCGTCAACAGCGCCCCGCTGGGCAGCGCGGCGGCCCGGGCGCTGCGCGGGCTGTCGCTGGCAGACCAGAACCAGGTGGAGAACACGCTGCTGAGCGTGGGCTACGACCACAAGGACCTGGGGGGCAGCAGCTTGTCGGCGCTGCTCTATGGCCGGGACAACTTCACCCGGTTTGCACCGGCCGATCTGCGCACCAACGTGAACCGGGGCAACAACGTGGACCAGGTGATGCAGAACAACAAGGTCTTCGGCGGGCGGCTCACCATCGACACCCCGCTGGATGCGCAGCAGGCAACCCGTCTGGTGTGGGGTGCGGACTTCATCGAGGAACGCAGCAACATGCCGTTGGACGTCTTCGATCCGGCGGCCTACGACGCCAGCGGCGGCCTGGTGTTCCGGCCCATCCGCCGGCTGACGTACATGCCCTGGACGACGACGCGCAGCGTGGGCGCCTTCGGCCAGTTGCAGCACCGCTTCAGCGACCGGTGGTCGGCCGAGGGCGGCCTGCGCTACGAGCGCGCGCAGGCGAGCTTTGACGACTTCCAGCCGCTGTCCCAATCACGCCGGCCGAACCCGGCCACGGTGAGCGGCGGCAAGGTCAGCTACGACGCCCTGCTCTACAACGCGGGCGTGTCCTTCAAGCCCGTGCGCAACCACGAGGTGTACGCCTCGTTCAGCCAGGGCTTCGATCTGCCGGACATCGGCCTGCAGGTGCGCAATGCCGGCGCGGCGTTCGACATCAATGCGTCCGACCTCGAACCGGTGGAGACGGACAACTTCGAACTGGGCTGGCGCGGCAGCGTGGGCGATACGGCCGCCACGCTGGCGGCGTTCCATTCCCGCTCGGACCTGGGCGCCATCCAGTCCTTCAACAACGGCCTGCGCCTGCAGCGCACGCGCGAGCGCATCCGCGGCATCGAAGCGACCATCGACCATTACGGCACGGACTGGTCGACCGGCGGCACGCTGACCTGGATGCAGGGCCGTGAGACGCCGCAGGGCGCGGTGCAAGACCAGATCATGACCGGCTACCGCATCCCGCCGCTGAAGGTCACCGCCTATGTGCAGTACCAGTCCGGCGAACGCTGGAGCGTGCGCACGCAGCTGACCTGGTTCGGCGCACGCGACTACCGCCTGCCCGACGGGCGCACCCAGTTCGCCCGCGCCGACGTGCACAGCTACTACACGGTGGACATCGTCGGACGCTGGCGCATCGACCCCAAGAACTCGGTGACCGTGGGCGTGCAGAACCTGTTCAACCGCTACTACCTGCCGCTGTACAGCCAGCTCATGCGCAGTGGCCGCAACGACAGCCGCCTGCCCGCGGCGGGCGCGGTGCTGACGGCCAGCTACACGCACCGCTGGTGAATCGGCGCAAAAAAAGGGCTGCCTTGTGGCAGCCCTTTTTTATCCCACGCCGTGCGTCCAGCGCACGGCACGCAGCGGCTTACTTCTTGTCGCCGCCGGGCACGCTGCCTTCCACGCCCTTGACGTAGAAGTTCACGCCGCCCAGGAACTTGTCGTCCGCCACGGCGTCCTTGGCCAGGATTTCCTTGCCGTCCTGGCCGACGATCGGGCCCTTCCAGATCACGAAGCTGCCGTCCTGCAGGCCCTTCTTCACTTCGTCGACCTTGGCCTTGGTTTCGGCCGGCACGTCTTCGGCGATGGACACCATGTCGATCGCGCCTTCCTTCACGCCCCACCAGCTCTGGCCGGTCGTCCAGGTGCCTTCCAGCGCATCCTTGGTGGCCTTGATGTAGTACGGGCCCCAGTTGATCACCGCCGAGCCCAGGTGGGCCTTGGGGCCGTAGGCGGTCATGTCGGAGTCCCAGCCGAAGGCGCGCTTGCCCTTTTCCTGCGCCGTCTTCAGCACGGCAGGGGAGTCGGTGTTCTGGAACAGCACGTCGGCGCCGCCGTTGATCAGCGAGGTGGCGGCTTCCGTTTCCTTCGGCGGGCTGAACCATTCGCTCACCCACACCACCTAGGTCTTGATCTTGGGATTGACCGACTGCGCGCCCAGCGTGAAGCTGTTGATGTTGCGGATCACCTCGGGAATCGGCACCGAGCCCACCACGCCCAGCGTGTTGGTCTTGGTCATGGCACCGGCGATCACGCCGGCCATGTAGGCACCTTCGTAGGTGCGGCTGTCGTAGGCGCGCACGTTCTCGGCCGTCTTGTAGCCGGTGGCGTGCTCGAACTTCACATCCTTGAAGTCGGGGGCGATCTTCTGGATGGTTTCCATGTAGCCGAAGGTGGTGCCGAAGATCAGCTTGTTGCCTTGGCCGGCCATGTCGCGCAGCACGCGCTCGGCGTCGGCAGATTCCGGGACGCTTTCCACGAAGCTCGTCACGACCTTGTCGCCGAATTCCTTCTCGATGGCCTTGCGGCCGTTATCGTGGGCGAACGACCAGCCGCCGTCGCCCACCGGGCCAACGTAGGCGAACGCGATCTTCAAAGGCTCGGCCTTGGGTGCCGGCGCGGCCGCGGCAGGTGCAGCGGCGGGCGCCGGTGCGGGCTCTTCCTTCTTGCCGCAGCCGGCCAGCGCGGCAGCCGCCACGGCGGAGAGCGCAGCCGCCTTGAGCAGGGAGCGCTTGGAGATGTCGTTCATGTCGATTCCTCTTTAGGGGTGTGTTGAAAGCGGGGAGAGCGTAACAAAAACAGGTGGCGAACAGCCGGCAAACCGGGCATCAGGACCCGGGATAGAACGGCTTGCCCAGCGAGGCCGGCATGTTCACGCGGATCCAGGTCGGATTGCGCGAGATCAGTGCCAGCACCACGATGGTCGCCAGGTAGGGCAGCATGCTCAGCAGCTGGCTCGCTACCTCCACCCCCGTGGCCTGCAGGTGGAACTGCAGCATCGTCACGCCACCGAACAGATAAGCCCCAAGCAACACCCGTGCCGGGCGCCAGGTGGCGAAGGTGGTGAGCGCCAGCGCGATCCAGCCGCGCCCGGCCACCATGCCCTCCACCCACAGCGGCGTGTACACCGTGGAGATGTAGGCGCCCGACAGCCCGCACAGCGCCCCGCCCACCATCACCGCCGCCAGGCGGATGCGGCGCACCGGGTAGCCCAGGGCATGGGCCGACTCGGGCGACTCGCCCACCGAGCGCAGCACCAGGCCGGCGCGCGAGCGGTACAGGAACCAGATCAGCGCAGCCACCAGCACCATGGTCAGGTACACGATGGGATGCTGGCGAAACAGCGCGGGCCCCGCCAGCGGAATGTCGGACAGCACGGGAATGGCGTACTTGGGCAGTTCCGGCAGCTTGGCCTGGACGTAGTTGATGCCGACGAAGGCGGAAAAGCCCACGCCGAACAGGCTCAGCGCCAGGCCGGTGGCGTACTGGTTGGTGTTGAGCCAGATCACCAGCACGCCGAAGACGCCCGCCAGCAACGCGCCGGCCGCCATGCCGGCCGCAAAGCCCAGCCAGGTGTTGCCCGTGTGGACCACGGTGGCAAAGCCTGCGATGGCGGCGCAGAGCATCATGCCTTCGGCCCCCAGGTTCACGATGCCGGACTTTTCGTTGATCAGCAGGCCCAGCGCCGCGATGGCGAGGACGGTGCCGGCGCTGAGCGTGGAGCCCAGCAGCAGTGCGTAGGACTCCATCAGCGGGCTCCCTGGCTGGTGCGGCCCACCCAGCGGATCCGGTAGGCGATCAGCGTGTCGCACGCCAGCAGCGTGAACAGCAACAGCCCCTGGAACACGCCGGTGAGCGATTTGGGCAGGCCCAGGCGCGACTGCGCCAGTTCGCCGCCGATATAGAACATGCTCATGAGGATGGCCGAGAAGACCATGCCCACGGGGTGCAGCCGCCCGACGAAGGCCACGATGATGGCCGCGAAGCCGTAGCCCGCCGGCACATAGGGCGTGAGCTGGCCGATGGGGCCGGCCACCTCCAGCGCGCCCGCCAGGCCGGCGGCGCCGCCCGAGACCAGCAGCGCCGTCCACAGCGCGCGGCGCGACGAAAAGCCCGCGTAACGCGCCGCCGCCGGCGCCAGGCCGCCCACCTGCTGGGCAAAGCCCGCCCGCGTGCGGAACAGAAACACCCACAGCGCGGCTGCGCCGGCCAGGGCCAGCAGCAGGCCGATGGTGACGCGCGAGCCCTGCATGAGCTTGGGGATCTGCGTCACGCGCTCGAAGGTCTTGGTCTGCGGGAAGTTGTAGCCCATGGGGTCCTTCCACGGCCCGTAGACCAGATAGCCCAGCACCAGCGTGGCCACGTAGACCAGCATCAGGCTCACCAGGATCTCGTTGGCGTTGAACCGGTCACGCAGCAGCGCCGTGATGCCCGCCCAGGCCATGCCGCCCAGCACGCCGGCCAGCAGGATGGCGGGCACGATCCACGGCCCGGTGGTCTTGTCGGCCAGCAGCGCGATGCCGCCTGCCGCGACCGCCCCGATCACGAACTGCCCTTCCGCGCCGATGTTCCACACGTTGGAGCGGAAGCACACGGCCAGCCCCAGCGCGATGAGCAGCAGCGGCGTGGCCTTGACCATGAGTTCGCCGATGGCGTACTGCGACTTGATGGGCTCCCAGAAGAACACCTGCAGCCCGCGCACCGGGTCCTTGCCCAGCGCGGCGAACAGGGCCACCCCGATAAGCACCGTCACCGCCAGGGCGAGCAGCGGCGAGCCGTACGTCCACAGCCTGGAAGCCTGGGGACGCGGTTCCAGCTTAATGGACATGGGCGGCCCCTTCCTGCGCGGCGGCGCCATCCATGCGGGCCAGCTGGGACTGCACGTCCGCATGCCACAGCCCGCTCATCCATTCGCCGATGCGCTCGACCGTGGCGTCGGCACGGTCCACCGACGGCGACAGGTGGCCCTTGGCCACCACGTGCAGCCGGTCACAGATCTCGAACAGCTCGTCCAGCTCCTCGCTGACCACCAGCACGGCGCAGCCGGCGTCACGCAGGGCCAGGATTTCGCCGCGGATCTGCGCGGCCGCCCCCACGTCCACGCCCCAGGTGGGCTGGGACACGATGAGCAGCTTGGGGTTCGCATCGATCTCGCGCCCCACGATGAACTTCTGCAGGTTGCCGCCGGACAGCGACTTGGCCGCGGCATGGGGCCCGCCCGCCTTGACATGGAAGCGCTCGATGATGGCGCGGGCATGCGCGGCCAGCGCGCCGGTGCGGATCCAGCCGCCCCCGCCGACGCAGTTGCTGCGCGTGAGCAGCAGGTTGTGCGCCAGGCCCATGGTAGGCACGGCACCGCGGCCCAGCCGCTCCTCGGGCACGAAATGCAGGCCGAGGGCGCGGCGCTGGCGCGGGTTCATGCGACCCACGGGCCGGCCGCCGACCTGCACCGTGGCCTCTGCGGCGCGCGTGTCTTCGCCCGACAGCGCATACATCAGTTCCTTCTGGCCGTTGCCGGAGACGCCGGCGATGCCGACGACCTCGCCGGCGCGCACTTCGAACGCCATGTCGATCAGGTCCACGCCGAACTGGTCCGCCCGCGGCAGGCTCAGCGACTGCACGCGCAGCACCGCTGCGCCCGCCTGCACCGGCCGGTGTGTCAGTGCCGGCGGCTCCGCACCGATCATCATGCGCGACAGCGAGGCGTTGGTTTCCTCCGCCGGGTTGCAGACGCCCGTCACCTTGCCGCCGCGCAGCACCGTGCAGGCCGTGCACAGCGCGCGGATCTCGTGCAGCTTGTGGCTGATGTACAGGATGCTGCAGCCTTCGCTGGCCAGCTTGCGCAGCACCACGAAGAGCTTCTCGACCGCCTGGGGCGTGAGCACCGACGTGGGCTCGTCCAGGATCAGCAACTTGGGGTTGGTGAGCAGCGCGCGGATGATCTCCACCCGCTGCATCTCGCCCACCGACAGCGTGTGCACCGGGCGGTGGGGATCGATGTCCAGGCCGTACTCGGCCGCGGTGGCGGTGATGCGGCGCGTGACCTCGGCCAGCTGCAGGCTCTTGTCCAGGCCCAGCCAGACGTTCTCGGCCACGGTGAGTGTGTCGAATAGGCTGAAATGCTGGAACACCATGGCGATGCCCAGCGCCCGCGCTTCCTGCGGGTTGCGGATCTGCACGGGCCGGCCGTCGAAGTGCATCTGGCCTTCGTCGGGCTTGACGGCGCCGTAGATGATCTTCATCAGGGTGGACTTGCCGGCGCCGTTCTCGCCCAGTACGGCATGCACCTCGCCGGGCTGCACGGTGAGCGACACGCCGCTGTTGGCGACGACCGCCGGGTAGCGCTTGGTGATGCCCGTCAGCTGCAGACGCGGCACCACGGCACCCGGCGGCGGGGTGGGGGAAGAATTCATGCGGGCGATTGTCTCTTAGTTTGGCGGGGGCCCCATGCAGTGAAAACCGCAGTGGGGCAAGCGCCTGGGGCGCCAAAAGCTATCATTTTCGGAGCATCGAGGCCACCGCCTTCACGCCTTCGCGCAGCCAGGCCGCTGCCGCCGAATGGTGCGAGCGGGCATGCCAGAGCTGGTAGTACATGAGGCGGGGAAAGGGCACGGGGCACGGCAGGATGGCCAGCGGCAGCTGGCGCGTGTATCGCTCGCAGAACTGCCGGCCGGTGGTGAGCACAAGCAAGCTCGATGCCACCATCTCCGGGATCAGGCTGAAATGCGCGCAGCGCGCGGTGATGTGGCGGCGCAGCCCCAGCGCATCCAGGTGGGCGTCGATGACGCCGCGGGCGCCGGGATGGGTGGGCGTGGGCGCGATGTGCTCGGCCGCCAGCCAGCCATCGGCATCCCAGCCCCGGCGCACGGCCGGGTGGGACTGGCTGACCAAGCTCACCACCTCGTCGCCGAACAGCCGGGCCATGTGCAGGTCTTCGGGCGGCTGGGGCCAGTTGCCGATGACGACGTCGACCTCGCCCTGCGCCAGGTGCGCGTGGTAGTGGGCATCGGGCGACAGGGGCAGGATCTCCACCGGGCACAGCGGCGCCTCGGTCTTCAGGTGGGCCATCAGCCGGGGCAGGAAGAGCGGGTCCAGGTAGTCGCTGGCAGCGATGCGGAAGGTGCGCGTGGCCGTGCGCGGATCGAAGCCGCGAGCGTCCGAGAACAGCCCTTCCGCCGCACGCAGGATGCTGGCCGCCGGCTCCACCATGCGCAGCCCGGCCTCGGTGGGCAGCATGGCCGCGCCCGAGCGCACCAGCAGCGGGTCGCCCGCCAGGTCGCGCAGGCGGCGCAGCGCGGCCGACACGGCGGGCTGGTGCATGCCCAGGCGCACGGCGGCACGCGAAACGCTTCGTTCAGTGAGCACGGTATGCAGCACCCGGATGAGATGGAGGTCGATCTTGTCGAAAAGGATGTGGTCTCTCATACGCGGTGGGGCATGCGTCTCATAGGGCAACGCGTATGCCGCGCTGCAGAAGCTTCTGCACGGCGGTGCCGGCGTGCGGTGCAGGGGCCAGTGGGCTGGCGCAAAAAGCCAATGTACACGCCGCCCGCAGGTTGAATGACAGGAGCCGTGCACCTGCAGGCCAGGCCAGATGCTGTACCTCGACCCCGGGCGGGCGTCCGTCGCCTTGGCTTACATCTCATCGATCGGGGTGGACCGGGCGTCCACGCCGGTTGCGGCCTTCCCCGCCGATGCGATGGCGAAGCGGTCGCCCGTGCGGAGGTAGAAGCTCGCGCCGAACCGCCCCACCGGATGGAAGTTTTGCAGCCGCACGCGCCAGAGTTCGGTATCTACCAGCCCATCGCGCACGGCCAGCCACTGGACGCGGCCGATGAACACATAGCGGCTGGGCGTCTCCAGCGTCTCGTGCAGCACGCATTCGAACGCCACGGGCGCTTCGGCGATGCGCGGCGGCGCCACGCTGCGCGAAGGCACGGCGGTCAGCCCCGCGTGCAGCAGCTCGCTCTGGTCGGGCGGCAGGCTGTCACCACAGGCATGCATGCGCTCGGCCATGGCCTCGTCGGTGATGTGCACCACGAACTCCCCGGTGCGCAGGATGTGCGCGGCGGTGTCCTTGAGCGCGCCGTCCTGCAGGCGGTTGATGCTGACCATGACGATGGGCGGGTCCTCGCCCACCATGTTGAACATGCTGAACGGGGCGGCGTTGACGGTGCCGTCGGGGCCGAGGGTGGTGATCAACGCGATCGGGCGGGGGACGATCAGGCTGGCCATCAGCCTGTAGCGCTGGTGGGGGTGAGGGGGGAGAAGTCGATGTCCATGGGGTGGTGGGAAGCAGAAAGCTTGCCTGTAGGCTTTCTCTTTGGGTCAAATTGGCTTCTGGCGCTTATCTGGTAAGCGCTTGTAGCTATCATTTTGAATAGTGCTGGGTGATTACTTCTCGGGGCCGGGTCTCGCCCCGGCGGGCGAGGTGCTTTTCTTTGCTTCGCCAAAGAAAAGTACCCAAAAGAAAGGCGACCCTGCTGTCTGCGTCCCCGCTCGCCTGCGGCGAACGGGGCAACCTGCGGTGCTCGGTCGCGGGGCGGCGCCGTGGAACTCGCTGCGCGCCGGCGCGCTCCGCTCGGACAGCCACGGCGAGTCAGATCACGAAGCGGGTGTGTCCTGCGGCACCCCCGCCCGCCCCGCGCCCTGTGCTCCTCGGCGCATACAGAAGGGGGTTGGGAGTCCGCACGGGCCATCGCTGCGCTCGGCCCTTGTGGGGCGGCGTGCGTGTGCTCTGCGATTGCGCAGGCGCGCAGCGCCGCTAACGCCAGGCCGAGCGCAGCGACGGCCCGCGTGGGGCGTTCGGGTTCCCTTCTGCCCGTGCCGAGAAGCGCAGCGCGGGCAGGGCGCATGCGCGACGGAGCGCGCATGCCTCGTGAACTGACTCGCCGTGGCTGTCCGAACGGAGCTGCTCTGCAGCGCAGTGAGTTCCACGGCGGCCCTGCCTGCGCGAGCATCGCAGGCTGCCCCGTAGCGCAGCGAAGGGGACACGGGCAGCAGGGTCGCCTTTCTTTTGGGTTCTTTTCTTTGGCCACCAAAATAAAATAACCTCGGCCGCCGGGCCGAGACCCGGCACCGGGAAACAACCCCACAGCACCCGTCAAAAACGATAGCTGCCTGCGCACACCACATAAGCGCAAACCCCAATTCCCATTCAAATATTCAAGCACCCACCCCCTCCAACCCCGCCCGCAACACTCCCTCATCCAGCTCCTGCCCGATGAACACCAACCGCGTCCCCCGCGCCTCGCCCTCGCGCCAGGCGCGGTCGAAGTGGTGGTCAAACCGCCGGCCCACGCCCTGCAGCAGCCAGCGCATCGGCTTGCCCGGAATCTCCGCGAAACCCTTCACCCGCAGGATGGTCTGCTCGGCCACCAGTTTCTGCAGCGCCGCCAGCAGGCGGGCCTGGTCCACGGCCGGCAGGTCGATCACGTGGGCGTCGAACTCGTCGTGGTCATGGTCCTCGTCATGGTCGTGGTGGCTCACGCGCTGGTCGATGGTGGCCTCGGCCGCCTTCGACAGGCCCAGCAGCACGTCCAGCGGCAGGCGGCCCTGTTCGGACTGCACCACCTTCACCGATGCCGGAATCTCCTCGCGCACCAGCGCCTGCACCTGGGCCAGCGCGGCGGCATCGACCAGGTCGGTCTTGTTGAGCACCACCAGGTCGGCGGCCGACAACTGGTCTTCGAACAGCTCGTGCAGCGGCGATTCGTGGTCCAGATTGGGATCGGCGCGGCGCAGTTCGTCCACGGCCGCAGGGTTGGCCGCGAACTGGCCGCTGGCAGCGGCGGGCGTGTCCACCACGGTGACCACGGCGTCCACGGTGAAGACGTTGGCGATCTCCGGCCACTGGAAGGCCTGCACCAGCGGCTTGGGCAGGGCCAGGCCGCTGGTCTCGATCAGCACGGCGTCGATCTGGTCGCGACGCTCGGCCAACTGCTTCATCACGGGGAAGAACTCTTCCTGCACCGTGCAGCACATGCAGCCGTTGGCCAGCTCGTACAGCGCGCCTTCGCGTTCGTTGCCCTCGTCGTCGCAGCCGATGCCGCAGCCTTTGAGGATCTCGCCGTCGATGCCCAGCTCGCCGAACTCGTTGACGATGACCGCGATGCGCCGGCCGTCGGCGTTGTCCAGGATGTGGCGCAGCAGCGTGGTCTTGCCGCTGCCCAGGAAGCCGGTGACGATGGTGGCGGGAATCTTGGACGTTTGCATGATTGTGTCTGCCCTTTCTTTCTTCATTCCAGTGTGGTGCCCGCCGGCGCGCGTGCGTGCGTGTGGCATGCATGAGCCGCGCGCGCTGCCTGCGTGTCTGTCCGTGGCATGCATACGTGCGTGCAGAGAGGAAAGGAAAGGGCCGCGCAGCGCGCGCGGCGACCTGACCGGACCAATGCACTCCCGCAGCGTCCGAAGCGGTACGAAGGCCGGTATCCGGGCTCACGGACCGCCGCACCGTCCGACACGATGCCGGAGGGTGCGACCGGGCCCTCGCCTTCCCACGCAGGGCGGCCTGCGCAGTGGCTGCGCCGCCCCACAAAGAAGGGCGTGCGCGGGAGGGTCCTTGTGTCCGCTGACCGTTGCGGGGGCAGCGCAGGAATAGCACCCGTGGGGTCGGCCCTGCCGCCCCGGTGCGCACCTGCTTCCCGTTGAACCCCGTGGGCCTTGGCCGGTGGGGCACCTTCGAACCGGACGGGTGCGGGTGCCGGCCTCGCGCCGTACGCCCTACCCCCGTCCTGCGGCGGATTATGCGGGATAGGCGCTGAGGCCCTGCCCACACGGATCCGGGGGGGGCAATGCCGCGCGCGGCGTCGCCCGCGCTGGCAAGGCAGGGGGCTTGCGGCGCTCGGGCGCCTTGCAGGCAACGCCGGCTGCGGGCCACGCGATCCCCGGATCGGTGCGCCAGGCCCTGACCACCCGCCCCTGCGCGCAGGCTTGCCGGATAATGCGACGGCCCCTTCCAAGCCTCCAAGCCGGCCCGCACGGCCCCTTCCCCCGATGAATCCTGACGCCCACAACCTCTGGCGCGCACCGCGCTGGGCCCTCGCTGTCCTGCTGGCCGTACTGGGCATGGTCGGGCCGTTCTCGATCGACACCTACCTGCCGGCCTTCTCGGGCATTGCCGCGGCGCTGGGCGCCACGCCGGTGGAGATGCAGCAGACGCTGTCGGCTTACCTGTTCGGCTTCGCCTTCATGACGCTGTTCCACGGGGCGCTGTCGGACAGCTTCGGCCGGCGCCCGGTGGTGCTGTGGGGCATCGCGGTGTTCACGCTCGCCTCGGCCGGCTGCGCGCTGTCCAACAGCATCGGGCAGCTGGTGTTCTTCCGGGCGCTGCAGGGGCTATCGGCGGGGGCGGGGATCGTGGTGTCGCGCGCGGTCATCCGCGACATGTTCCCGCCAGCCCAGGCCCAGCAGGTCATGAGCCAGGTGACGATCTACTTCGGCGTGGCGCCGGCCATCGCGCCCATCGTGGGCGGCTGGCTGTTCGTGCACCTGGGCTGGCACAGCGTGTTCTGGTTCCTGACCGGCGTGGGCGTGCTGCTGTTCGTGGCCAACTTCCGCCTGCTGCCCGAAACGCTGCACGCCGAGCACCGCCAGCCCTTCCAGGCCCGCCACCTGCTGCAGGGCTACTGGCAGCTGGGATCGAGCCCGCGCTTCCTGCTGCTGGCGCTGGCCAGCGGCGTGCCCTTCAACGGCATGTTCCTCTACGTGCTGGCGGCGCCCGCCTTCCTGGGCGAACACCTGGGACTGTCGCCCTCCAACTTCTTCTGGCTCTTCATCCTGACGATTTCCGGGATCATGGGCGGCGCCTGGCTCAGCGGCCGGCTGGCGGGCCGCATACCGCCCAAGCGGCAGATCCGGCACGGCTTTCTCATCATGTTCACCATGTCGGTCCTGAACCTGGCAGCCAACCTGCTGTTCACGCCGCACGTGTCGTGGGCGCTGTTTCCCATCGCCATCTTCTCCTTTGGCTGGGCGCTGATGGTGCCGGTGGTGACGCTGCTGGTGCTGGACCTGTACCCCGAGCGCCGCGGCATGGCTTCGTCGCTGCAGGCCTTCGTCGGCTCCACGGCCAACGGCCTAGTGGCCGGCGTGGTCGTTCCCCTGGTGATGCACTCCACCCGGCTGCTGGCCTGCGCCTCGCTGGCGATGATGTGCATCGGCCTGGTGGCCTGGATCTACCTGCACCACCGCTGGCCGGACATCGGCCGCACCACCACGCAAGGCTAGCGCCGCGGCCGGCCGGAACTGCAGGCGGAGATCAGGCGCCCTGCTGGCGCCGGTCTATCCCACGGGACTGGTAGTAGCGCACCTTCTCCGCGTACATGGCCTGGTCGGCCCGGACCACGGCGGCCTCGATCTGTTCGCCCGACACCGCGCAGGCCATGCCCATGGACAGGCTCAACGGCTGGCCGGGGTAGAACTGGTTGTTGAGTTCCAGCAGAGAGAGGATGCGGTCCATCATGTTGTGGGCGCCGCGTTCGTCGGTGGCCGGCATCACCACCGTGAACTCGTCCCCGCCGATCCGGGCCGCGCATGCCGGCGCATCGACCGCCTTGGCCAGCACCTCGCCCACGCGCCGCAGCATGGCGTCGCCCGCCGCATGGCCCGCTTCGTCATTGATCGACTTCAGCCCGTTCATGTCGATCACCACCACCGATACGGGCCACGGCCCCTTGCGGGTGAGGCGGTTGAGCTCCTCGACATAGAACGCGCGGTTGCGCAACTGCGTGAGCACGTCGTGCTTGCCCAGGTATTCCAGGTAGGCCTCGGCCTTCTTGCGCGCCGTGATGTCCACCAGAGACAGCAGCACCATCCGCCAGTCGTGCCGGTGCTCGTCCATCACCGCAAACTGCATGTGGATGTGGACGGCCTCTCCGGACAGGCTGTAGTTGACCACCTCGCGCTGCTGCACCAGCTTGCCGTCCCACAGGTCCAGCAGCTGCTCGGCGAACGAGTCATGCATCTCGCCGCGGAACACCTTGCCGATGTTGTTCAGCAGCGTCTCCTTGCTGTCCGCCCCGAACATCGACAACGTCTGCTGGTTCACGTCGATGACGCGGATCTCGTGCATGCAGCGGTCCACGAACTCAGGGTGCACCTTCAGGAAGGTCTTGAAATCGCGGATACCCTGCGAGCGCACCTCGTCCAGCAGCAGCTTGACGGCGCTGAAATCCTCGACCCACAGCGACACCGGCGAGAACTCGAACAGCCCCCGCGCATACTGCTCGCTCTGCAGCAACTGGCTGCGCGAGCGCACCTGCGCCGTGTTGTCCTCCAGGGAAATGAGCACGCGGCTCCAGTCGTGTTCGTGGCCCGGCAGGATGCGCCCGCGGATCTGCACGTCCAGCCGGCGCCCGTCCAGCGTGTAGTTCACCGTCTGGTTGGAGAATTCCAGCGCCCCGGACCACAGCTGCAGCAGCTCTGCAATGGCCTGCGCATGCATGTCGCCGCGGAACACCGTGCCCAGCGACGCCACCAGCGTCGCCTGGTCGGGCGCGGCAAAGAGATCCAGCGTGCGCTGGTTGACCTTCAGCACCTTGATGGCCGCACCGTACTGCTGCATGCACTCCGGGTGGCTGCGCACGTGGGCCGCCACGTCCTGCACGCCAGACGCGCGCCAGCCGTCCAGCAGGCGCTTGAGATCGCTGAAATCCTCCAGCCACAAGGAGACCGGAGCGATCTCGAACATGTGTTCGAAATCGGCATCCGAAGACAACGAAGAGGACATCCCGAAAACCTCCAACGCGAAAACCCGGCCTCGCCCATCGTTTCCGCCCACGTTTTGATCCACGCGGGGATCCGGACGCTGCGCCACGGCGCGCCCTCCCCTGTCCGGTCGATTATTGCCTTGCCATCACCGCCGGGCGCCGGAGGGCCATGCAACGCCGTGAAAAAAGTCCCGGGCTGTCGCGGCGCCACGGGCTCCACGCCCCGCCCCATCGGGCAGCGCCATGAAAAAAGCCAGCCCCATGGGCTGGCTTTCTGGGCATGCCAGACCGGAGGGTCTGGCGCCGCCGCTGCGCTCAGCGGGCGGGACGTGCAGGACGCTTGCGCGCGTCGTGCGGCGTGAAGGGCTTGCCGCCCGGCGCTGCCGGCTTGGAGAAAGCAGGCTTGCGCGGTGCGAAATCGCCACGCGGAGCGCGCTCGTCGCGGCCAGCGAAGCCGCCACGGGGCGCGTCGCCAAAGCCCGGCTTGCGACCATAGCCATCGGCATCGCGACGCGGACCGAAACCCCGCTCGTCACGGCCGGCGGGTGCGCCACGCTGGGCGCCACGGTCACCACCGAAGCCACCGCGGTCACGGTCCCCGAAGGACGGACGCTCGCCACCGAAGGGCGCGCGCTCGGCACCGCCGGCAAAACCGCCTCGGTCACCAAAGGACGGACGGTCGTTGCGGCGATCGCCGCCACCGAAGCCACCCCGATCACCGCCGCCGAAGCCGCCGCGGTCGTTGAAGCCCGAGCGGTTGGCGTAACCACCGGCCGGCTTGCGGTCGCGGCCAAAGCCCCCACCACCGCCCTCATTGCGACGGGGGCCGCCACGGCCACCACCGAAGTCCTGGCGCCCACCCTGCGGGGCACGCTGCTGCGGCTCCAGCCCGGGAATCACTTCCGACTTGAACTGCTGGCGGCTGTAGCCTTCGATATCGAAGATGCGGCGGCGGTCGCGGAACTCCGCAAACGTGACGGCTAGGCCATCGCGTCCGGCACGGCCCGTACGGCCGATGCGGTGGGTGTAGTCCTCGGCCTTCATGGGCAGGCCGTAGTTGAACACGTGCGTGATGGTGGGCACGTCGATGCCGCGGGCGGCCACGTCGGTCGCCACCAGCACCTGCACCTGGCCCTGGCGCAGCGCCATCAGGCGGCGGTTGCGCAGGCCCTGGCTCAGGGCGCCATGCAGCGCCACGGCGCTGAAACCGTCCTGCTGCAGGTCATTGGCCAGACCGTCGCATTCCACCTGGGTGGAGGCGAAGACGATGGCCTGGTTGATCGTGGTGTCGCGCAGCCAGTGGTCCAGCAGCTTGCGCTTGTGCTGGGCGTTGTCGGCCCAGAACAGCACCTGCTTGATGTTGGCGTGCTTTTCTTGCGGCGAGTCGACCTGGATCTTCTTCACCGAGGCGCCGTTGTCGTGCATCACGCGCATGGCGAGCTGCTGAATGCGCGGCGCAAAGGTGGCGCTGAACATCATGGTCTGCTGGCGCTGTGCGGTCAGCTGGTTGATCTCGGCCAGATCGTCGGAGAAGCCCAGGTCGAGCATGCGGTCGGCTTCGTCGACCACCAGGAACTGCACTTGGTCGAGCTTGATCTGCATCGAGCGTTGCAGGTCCAGCAGGCGGCCCGGCGTGGCCACGACGAGGTTGGCGTTCTGCAGCTTGGCGATCTGCAGCTGGTAGGGAATGCCACCGACCACGTTGGCCACGCGCAGGCCACGGCAGTGCTTGACCAGCTCGATGGCATCGTGCGCCACCTGCTGTGCCAGCTCGCGCGTGGGGCACAGGATCAGCGCGCCCGGCGTGGCGGCCTTGAAGTTGCGGGGGTTCGTGGGGTCCTTGCGCTTGTTGCGCTTGGGGGCGGGTTCGCCGCGGGCTGCGGCTTCGGCCGCGGCGCGGTCGAACTCGGCGCGGGCAGCGGCGTCGGCCTCCGCCTGCTGGCGGATCAGCGTGTGCAGCACGGGCAGCAGGAAGGCCGCGGTCTTGCCGCTGCCGGTCTGGCTGGACACCATCAGGTCGATGAACTGGCTGGACTCGCCGCCCGAACCCATGGCCAGGGGAATGGCGCGCTCCTGCACGGAGGTGGGCTGGGTGTAGCCCAGATCGGCCACGGCCTGCACCAGCTCGGGCGCCAGGCCCAGCTGCACGAAACCGTTGGGCACGGCGGCCTCCACAGGCGCGGCGGCTTCGGCGGCGGTTTCAGCGCCTTCGGCCAGCTCCACGGCGGGCGCGGCTGCGTTTTCAACAGCCAAAGAAGATTCTGCAGGCGCGAATTCGCCCTGCACTTGCAAAGTGTCGGTCATAACTATTTTTTCTCACACGAAGACGGCCGCAGGCGTGGCCTGCGGAGGCTTCGTCAATGGTTAAAAAACATCAACCATCAAACGAAACCAGCACCAGCTTGGGCTGGGCAGGTAGGCATTAGCGCGGAGACCAGCGGGAGCTTCTGAAGTGAAGCGCCTCGGCTGTCCGCAGGCCCGGTGTGTGAAGGGAGATGTGCAAACTGCGTGAACGGATCATTCACGCAAGCCAGCGATTGTCGCACGATTCGGGTTTTCCCGCAATCGCCACCTGCGTGGCGCGCGGCTCAGAGCGACAGCAGGTGGGTGCGGTAGTGCGCTAGTTCGTCGATGGACTCGTGCACGTCGGCCAGGGCCGTGTGCCGCTGGGCCTTCTTGAACGAGGTATAGGCCTCGGGCTTCCAGCGCTTGGCCAGTTCCTTGAGCGTGCTCACGTCCAGGTTGCGGTAGTGGAAGAACGCTTCGAGCTTGGGCATGTAGCGCACCAGGAAGCGCCGGTCCTGACCGATGCTGTTGCCGCACATGGGCGCCGTGCCCTTGGGCACGTAGCGCGACAAGAACTCGATGATCTGCCGCTGCGCCTCTTCCTCGGTGATGGTGGAAGCCTTCACCTTGTCGATGAGGCCGCTGCGGCCGTGCGTGCCCTTGTTCCAGGCATCCATGCCGTTGAGCAAGGCGTCCGATTGATGGATGGCGAACACCGGGCCCTCGACACGCGGCTCCAGGTTCGGGCCGGTGACCACGACGGCGATCTCCAGCAGGCGGTCGGTTTCCGGGTTCAGCCCGGTCATTTCACAGTCGAGCCAGACCAGGTTCTGATCGGACTTGGGAAGCACGGGGGCGGGGGCAGCAGCAGCGGTCTCGGACATGGCCGGCATTGTCGCCGAAGCCGGTGCCGCGCCGGCCATACCGCCATACCCCGAGGCGCCGCGGGCCCGCACCAAAGCCCTACACTCCAGCGCACATGCCCCACGCCGCCCTGCCCTCTCCGCTGCTCTCGCCCTCGTTCCTGCTGACCGCCGTGTTCGCCGCCTTCCTGCTGGCGGGGCTGGCCCTGCGCCTGTGGCTGGCGTCGCGCCAGATCCGGCACGTGGCCCGCCACCGCGATGCGGTGCCCGCGCCGTTCGCCGGCCGCATTCCACTGGCCGCGCACCAGAAGGCCGCCGGCTACACGATCGCCAAGGCCCGCTTCGGCCTGCTGGACGCCGCCATCGGCGCGGCCGTGCTGCTGGGCTGGACGCTGCTGGGCGGCCTGAATGCGCTCAACCAGGCCTTGCTCTCGGTTCTGGGTGGCGGCATGGTGCAGCAACTCGCGCTGCTGGGCGCCTTTGCGCTCATCAGCGGACTGATCGACCTGCCCGGCACGCTCTACCAGACCTTCGTGATCGAGCAGCGTTTCGGCTTCAACCAGATGACGCCGCGGCTGTGGCTGGCGGACCTGCTCAAGTCGACGCTGATGGGTGCCGCCATCGGCCTGCCCATCGCCGCGCTGATCCTGTGGCTGATGGGCGCAGCCGGTCCGCTGTGGTGGCTGTGGGCGTGGTGCGCCTGGATGGGCTTCAACCTGCTGCTGATGGTGGTCTACCCGCTGTTCATCGCGCCGCTGTTCAACAAGTTCCAGCCGCTCGAGGACGAGTCGCTCAAGGCCCGCGTCACCGCATTGATGCAGCGCTGCGGCTTTGCCGCCAAAGGCCTGTTCGTGATGGACGGCAGCCGGCGCAGCGCGCACGCCAATGCCTACTTCACCGGCTTCGGGGCGGCCAAGCGCGTGGTGTTCTACGACACCCTGCTCAAGCAGCTCACGCCTGGCGAAGTGGAGGCCGTGCTGGCGCACGAGCTGGGCCACTTCAAACACCGCCACATCGTCAAGCGCATCGTCAGCCTGTTCGCGCTGAGCCTGGCGGGCTTCGCCCTGCTGGGCTGGCTGTCCACGCAGGGGTGGTTCTACACCGGCCTGGGCGTCATGCCCAACCTGGCGCTGGACGGCGTGCCCGGCGCCGCACCCAACGATGCCCTGGCGCTGCTGCTGTTCCTGCTGGCCGTGCCGGTTTTCACCTTCTTCATCTCGCCGCTGTTCGCGCAGCTGTCGCGCCGCCACGAGTTCGAGGCCGACGCCTATGCCATGGCGCAGGCGAGCGGTGCGGACCTGGCCGCCGCCCTGCTCAAACTGTATGAAGACAACGCCTCCACGCTGACGCCCGATCCGGTGTACGTGAAGTTCTATTACTCGCACCCGCCGGCCTCCGAGCGGCTGGCGCGCATGCCCCTGGTACCCGCACCATGACCTCCATGCTGACGAAGAAAGACTGGTCCACCGCAACCCGCCGCGCACTCACGCCGACGGAGGTGGTCACGCAACTGGCCGACCTGCAGGGCTGGCAGCTGTCCGGCGACGGCAGCGATGTGGCCATCGAGAAGACCTACCGTTTCGCCAACTACTTCGAGACCATCGCGTTTGTGAACGCCGTGGCCTTCATCGCCCACGCGCAGGACCACCACCCCGACCTGTCGGTGCACTACAACCGCTGCGTGGTACGGCTGAACACGCACGACGTGCACGGCATCTCGGCCACCGACATCGAATGCGCTCGGCGCTTCGACGGCCTGGTGGCGCCGGCATGACGCAGCAGGAACGCCGCCATGGCTGAACGCAGCAGTAGCAGCAGCACCGCCAGCGAAGGCCTGGTAGTGGCCAGCCACGGCCGGCACTGCCTGGTGGAGACGCCGGACGGCCAGCGCCGCATCTGCCACCCGCGCGGCAAGAAAAGCCAGGCGGTCGTAGGCGACCATGTGCGGTGGCAACCCGCCGCCGGCCAGGGCGGCGGCCAGGGCGACGAGGGCACCATCGAGAAGGTGCTGGAGCGGCGCAACCTGTTCTACCGGCAGGACGAGATCCGCACCAAGTCGTTTGCCGCCAACCTGGACCAGGTGCTGATCCTGATCGCGGCCGAGCCCGTCTTCTCCGAAAGCCAGCTGGCCCGCGCGCTGATCGCCGCGGAGGCGGAGCGCATCACGCCGCTCATCGCGCTGAACAAGAGCGATCTGGTAGAGCCTTTCGCGCGGGCCTGGGAGCGGCTGTGGCCTTACCGGCACATGGGCGGTGACGGCGCGCAGAGCCACCATTACGGCGTGCTGCCGCTGTCGCTGACGCAGTCGGGCGAAGTCGACCGGCAGGCGCTGATGCAGCACCTGCAGGGCAAGAAGACGCTGGTGCTGGGCCCGTCCGGCTCCGGCAAGAGCACGCTGATCAACCTGCTGGTGCCCGGTGCCTCCGCGCTCACGGGCGAGATCTCGCAGGCGCTGAACTCCGGCAAGCACACCACCACCACCACCACCTGGTATTGGGTGGACGACGCGCGCACCACGGCGCTGATCGACTCGCCCGGCTTTCAGGAGTTCGGGCTGCACCACATCGCCCCCGCAGACCTGCCGCGCTACATGCCCGACATCGGCCAGCATGCCGGCGACTGCCGCTTTTACAACTGCACCCACCTGCACGAGCCCGGCTGCGCCGTAATGGCCCAGGTGGACGGACTACAAGGCGAATCACGCTCTGGCCCAGGTACCATCAGCGCCAATCGCTATCAAATATATAGCAATCTATTTGCAGAACTGAGCGAAACCCGGCACTGGTGATGCGCTCCGCGGGCGGGCCGACCGCTCAGTCCGCACACTCCACATACCAGGACAGGTAGTCGCTCCAGTCAGGCTCATGCACGGCCTGCAACTGCAGCGCCTCGGGCGCCGGCAGCGCCCGTGCCGCGGCGTGGGCCGCCTGCATGGCAGCGGCCACATCCGAGACATAGCAGTGCACGCCACGCCATCTGCTGCGCAGCACGACGTGGCTGCACAGCCCCTGCTGGTGCAAGCATGCCGCCGCAAGCCAGGCTTCCTCGAAAGCCTGGGCGGCTTCGACATCCTGCTTGCCCGTGATGGGCAGGCGCGCCTCGATGCGCCAGCCCAGGTCGGCCCGCCCCGCCACGGCATTGGCGCTGCGGTTGACCTGCACGAGGATGGGCACGCCGTCGGCCGCCGCGCCTTCGAGCGCCGCCCAGCGATGCGGCTCGGCGGGGTAATGGGCAGAACGGCCCAGGCGGTCGCGCCAGCAGGCATCCACGAGCGCCACGGCCTCGTCGAGCGGGGTGGCGGGGCAACGCTCGAAGCCCGCATCGTCGCTGAGCCCATCGGCGTCGAACTCCACCACACCCACTTTCACCGAGAAATCGAACTCGCCCAGCAAGTGGTCGAGCAGGATGAACGCCATCTGCCGCGCCTGGGCCTGGAGGTCGGGCGGCACAGGCCGGGCGAACGACAACGCCAGCGCCACGCGGCCATCGAGGCTTCCCACCCGCACCAGCAGTTCGTCCGAACCCAGCGCAAAGCCCTCCAGGCGGAGCCCGAAACCACCCGCCGTGCGTTGGCGAAAGGCCTGGACCGGCCATGCGATGCCCTGGGGCGCCGCATCCACCAGCGCCTGCACGGCCGCGAACTGCCGAACCTCTCCATGGGCCGTGAAGACGAGCCGGGCGCCTCTGCGGGCCGGGCCCGCGGGGGACGCACCGTCCATCTCGACGGCGACACCCGGCAAGGCCGGCTCCAGCAAGGCATTGAGCCGGTGCACGAGGTCTGCAGGCTGGGCCGCCTGCAGGCTCTCGTGCTCCATCAGCACAAGCGCCCAGAACCGCTGGGCAGCGCCCCGGATCAATTCAGGCGGCATCGGCACGGACAGGCCTCACGTCAAGGCCGCACGCGGCGCACCACAGCGCCCGGGCAAGCAAAGGCCGGGGTCCCGGCGCAGCGCATCCGCGGCTGGCAAGGTGGCTGCACGGCCACACGGAGGGGGCGGCGGCGCTCAACCCAACAATCGCGCCAGCGTGAGCAACGCCAGCAGCAGCATCCAGACGACGACCGAGCGCCATACCAGGCCCACGACGCTGCGCAGGTGCCCGACCTCGGGCATGCGTCCCATGGTGCTGCCACCGTCGCCCTCGTCCAGCCCCCCGTCGAAGACCTGGGGCACGGCCGCCTCCTCGGCGCGGGGCCGCAGCACGTTGCCGCCCAGGCGCACGTTGATGGCGCCGGCCGTGGCCGCCAGCACCACGCCGTCGTTGTCGTTGGGAAAGTGCTGGACATGGAAGCGCCAGCCTTCGATGGCTTCCTCAAAGCTGCCGACCACCGCGAAGCTCAGGGCCGTCAAGCGGGCCGGGAGCCAGTCGATGACGGTCCAGGCCTGCCGGGCCGCGCGCTGCAGCGCCTGGCTGGGCGGATGGGCGCTGAGCACGGCGCTGCGGGCGCTCCAGTGGCGCGACACGAATTCGGCCAAGCGGTACAGCACGGCCCCGGTGGGGCCCAGGCCGAGCGCCGCCAGGATGGAGAACCAGGCCAGCACGCCAAACACGTGGCGGTGCGCCGCGATGACGGAGTACTCGACCACATGGCGCACGATCTCGCTGCGCGGCAACTCGCCCACGTCCACCTGCTGCCATTGCGCCAGGACGGTGCGGGCCCGGTCCTCGTCCGCTTCCTCCAGCGCGTCGCGGATCGCCGTGAAGTGGTGGCTGAACTGCCGGAAACCCAGCGTGACATAGAGAACCGCCACGTTCCACAACATGGCCAGGGGCCAGCCGACCGCCGTCAGCAGCAGCCAGTGCACCGCCAGCGCGGCCAATGCAGGCACCAGCACGGCAAGCGCCCAGGCCACCCAGCCGTGGTGCGGCTTGCCGGCGTCGAAATTGCGGTTCACGGACAGCGCCCAGGCCCGCACGCCCCCATGGATGGGGTTGGTGCGTGCCAGCGGGCGGGCCTGCTCGATGAGCAACGCGAACAGGATGGCGAAGAAACTCATGGGCCAATGATACTGGGGCTTGTTACACCTGCAACGGCCGTACCCGCAGCGGGAGCGATGGACCCAGTCGCCTCACGATGTCTCCACGGCCTGTGGCGCATCGGCGCGCTGCCGATGGTCCACCGAAAGCACTCGGGCCCCGCCGGGCGGGAAACCCGTACCCGTTCGGGTCAGGCCATCATGAACCGATAAAAGTTGCGCAGCATGCCGGCCGTGGCGCCCCAGATGAAGCGCGTCTTGCCGTCCGGCCCGCTTTCCTGGAAAGGCATGGAAAACCACTCGCGCCGGTGTCCCTGCCATTCCATCGCGTGGCGCCGGTGGTTGGCCGGGTCGAGCAGAAAGTCGAGCGGCACCTCGAAGACGTCTGCCACTTCATAGGGATTCGGCCGCAGCGCGCTGTCCGGCTGCACCAGAGCCACCACCGGCGTGACCATGAACGACGTGCCCGTGACATACACCGGCAGCGTACCCAGCACCTCGACGCTGCGGGCTTCGAGCCCGACCTCTTCCCACGCCTCGCGCAGGGCGGTGTCAGCCGGCCCTGCATCCTCGGGATCGGTCTTGCCACCCGGGAACGCCACCTGGCCCGAATGGGTCGAGAGGTGCGTGGTGCGCTCGGTCAGCAGCACGGTGGGCCGGTCGCGCAGGACGATGGGCACCAGCACCGCGGCATCGGCCGGCGCCCGCTGGGCGAACCGTGCCTCCCGCAACACCTCAGGCTCCCACACGGGTGGCTTGGCAAAGCGCTGGCGCAGGGCGGCGGGCGTCTGCGCGGCGGCCGGAACGGGCGGCAGCTGCGTATCCACGCCGACGACCGGCGCATGGCGCGGATCGAAATCGGGGATCTTCGACAGCGGCGGCATTCCGGCCGGCACGGGCGTGGAGGCAGGAGGGACGGTGGTGGTCACAGGCGATGCAACTCCATCAATGAAAAAGCCGCTACGAGCTTGCGCTGTAGCGGCTTGGGAGCCAGAAGCTGGCAGTGCGACCTATCAGGCGGCGGCTGCAGGCGCCTTAACGCGCGAGGGCAGCTTTTCCTTGATACGGGCCGACTTGCCGCTGCGGTCACGCAGGTAGTACAGCTTGGCGCGGCGCACATCGCCACGGCGCTTGACTTCGATGCTGGCGATCAGGGGGCTGTAGGTTTGGAACGTACGTTCCACGCCTTCGCCGCTGGAGATCTTGCGCACGGTGAAGCCGCTGTTCAGGCCGCGATTGCGCTTGGCAATCACCACGCCTTCGTAAGCCTGCACGCGCTTGCGGGTACCTTCCACCACGTTCACGCTCACGATGACGGTATCACCAGGGGCGAATTCGGGAATGGTCTTGTTCAAGCGGGCGATTTCTTCCTGCTCGAGGGTTTGGATCAGATTCATTTTGCATCCCACGATCATGTCCGCGCCAGGATTGGCTAGGGGCCCTCAAAGGGGCGCCCACAGGCTGGGCTCACAAACGGCTCAGCGGCCGGCCAGAGGATCGAAAGCCCGCCATTATAGCAAGCCGCGGATTTTGGCGACAACCACCTCGTCGGCCCTGCTCAGCCGCCCCTGCGCACGGGCGGCGTCGATCAATTCGGGGCGGTGGCGCGCGGTGAGCGCGAGGCGCTCGTCGCGGCGCCAGCGCTCGATCTGCGCGTGGTGGCCTGACAGCAGAGCGGCAGGCACGGCGCGCCCCTCCCACGCTTCCGGGCGGGTGTAGTGCGGACAGTCCAGCAGCCCGTCAAGCGCCGGGTTGAAGCTGTCCAGCTGGTGGCTGCCCTCGTCGTTCAGGACACCGGGCTGCAGCCGCGCCACCGCATCGATCAGCGCCATAGCGGGAATCTCGCCGCCGGACAGCACAAAGTCACCCAGGCTGAGCTGGTGCGTGACATGCGCGTCGATGAAGCGCTGGTCGATGCCCTCGTAGCGGCCACACAGCAGGATGGCGCCGGCGCCCTCCGCCCAGCCCGTGACACCGGCATGGTCCAGCGTGCGGCCGATGGGCGAGAACAGCACCAGCGGCGCCTCCTGCCCGGGGGCATCCGCCCGCTCGGCACGGATGGCCGACAGGCACCGGGCCAGCGGCTCCGCCATCATGACCATGCCGGGGCCACCGCCGAACGGACGGTCGTCCACGCGGCGGTAGTTGCCGTCGGCGTAATCGCGCGGATTCCACAGCACGACCTGCACCTGCCCCGAGGCGTAGGCGCGGCGCGTGACACCGCTGCTCAGGAACGGTGCGAACAGCTCAGGAAACAGGGTGATGACGTCGAAACGCATGCGGGCAGGGAGGCAGACAGGCAGGCAGAAGCAGCGAACGGACGGGCGGGCAGGCGCTCAGTAGTCGGGCTGCCAGTCGACGGTGATGCGACGCTCGGCCAGATCCACCTTGTCGACAAAGGCGGACACGAAGGGAATCAGGCGCTCTGCCGCCTTGCCGTCCTGTTCGTAGGCCAGGACCAAGGTGGTCTGCGGGCCGGTCGCGAGGAGTTCGCGCACCGCGCCCAGGGCCACGCCCTCGCGGTTGACCACCGCCAGGCCGATGAGGTCGACCCAGTAGTACTCGTCTTCGGCTGCCGTGGGAAAGCTGGAGCGCGGCACGAACACGCGCGCACCCTTCAGGGCCTCGGCGGCATCGCGGTCGTCCACCCCTTGGGCGGAGGCGACCACGGAATCCGAATGCTCGCGGGCCTGGCGCACGGCCAGCAGCACCGGGCCGGCGAAGAAGCTCTTGGCGCCCTTTTCCGACGGCAGCAGGTACCAGCGCTTGGAGGAAAACAGCGCTTCTGGCGTGGTGCTGTAGGGCAGCACCTTGAACCAGCCCTTGACGCCCCACGCGTCGGCGATGCGACCGACCTCCACCGCATCGGCGGGCAGTTCAGCAGGCTCTAGAACGGGCAAGGTGGGCATGGGCGGATGCACGAAGGAAGCGGGAATGAAAAAAGGCGGGGTCCGTCAGCACGCCAACGGAACCCGCCCCTGTCCGGAACAGCGGATCGATCAGGCAGCCTTCTTGGCAGCCTGCTTGATCAGACGATCCACGGTGGGGGACGACTGCGCGCCCACGCCCACCCAGTACGTCAGACGGTCCTGGGCGATGCGCAGGCCTTCTTCGCCTTCCTTGGCGGTCGGGTTGTAGAAACCCAGACGCTCGATGAAGCGGCCGTCGCGGCGCACGCGCTTGTCGGCAACGACGATGTTGAAGAACGGACGGCCCTTGGAGCCGCCGCGGGAGAGTCGAATAACGACCATAATGAATCCTTCGGGTGGTCGCAGCAGATGCTGCAGGTTTTCTTGCTGCGTTTGAGACACGCGACATGGCCACCCGGCCAGCGACACGCTGCAAAGTCCGCGATTATATCCATTTCCTGCAAATGCCCACCATCCGCCCCAGCCGCGACGAAGATATTCCGGCACTCACCGCCATCTATGCACACCACGTCCTGAACGGAACGGGCACTTTCGAAATCGATCCCCCGAGCGAAGCCGACATGGCCGGCCGGCGTGCCGATGTCCTGGGGCGCAAACTGCCCTATATCGTGGCGGAAAAGGATGGCGAGATCCTGGGCTTCGCCTACTGCAACTGGTTCAAGCCCCGCCCCGCCTACCGCTTCTCGGCCGAAGACTCGATCTACGTCGCCGACGCGGCCCGCGGCCTGGGCGTGGGGCGCAAGCTGCTAGCGGCGCTGAGCGAGGCGGCGGAACAGGCCGGTGTGCGCAAGCTGCTGGCCGTGATCGGTGACTCGGCCAATGCCGGCTCCATCGGCGTGCACCGCTCCGCCGGTTTTACCGAAATCGGCGTGATGCGCTCGGTGGGCTGGAAGTTCGGCGCCTGGCGCGACATCGTGCTCATGGAAAAGACGCTGGGCGCGGGCGACACCACCGCGCCCGAATAAGCCTGCCACGCTGCGGCCGCCTGCCATGACGACCAAGAACAAAACCCTCGCCGCCTGGCTGGCCTTCGTCGGCGGACCGCTGGGACTGCACCGCTTCTATCTGCACGGCCTGGGCGACTGGCTGGGCTGGCTGCTGCCCATTCCCACGGCGCTGGGGGTCTATGGCATCCAGCGCGTCCAGGCGCTGGGCCAAGACGACCACGCCAGCTGGCTGCTCATCCCCCTGCTGGGCTTCACCATCGCGGGATGCGCGCTGCGCGCCATCGTCTACGGATTGATGACGCCGGAGAAGTGGAACGCGCGCTTCAACCCTGCAGCGGAGCCCGAGGCGGCACCCGGCCGCACGAACTGGTTCACCATCTTCGCCATCGGCCTGTCGCTGCTGATCGGCACCGCCGTCCTCATGGCCAGCCTGGCCTTCAGCTTCCAGCGCTACTTCGAGTACCAGATCGAGGAAGCACGCAAGATTTCACAATGAATTGGCCTCTATCGCTTGCAGGACAAGCGCTAGCAACTATCAAAAACAGAGCATTTATCTCGGCACGCTGCTTGGTCATTGGCGCGTAGCCGCCGAGCAAGGGCCGCTCGCCGCGAGGGCGGCGCCTCCCCCCTTCCCATCGCGCAGCGATGAGAGAAGGGGCTGAGCGCCGCGGCTCCAAACCTGCAAGCACAGGCTGGGACGGGCACGAAGGGCTACCGCCTCTGTCGGCGGCTCGGAGCGGGGCAGCCGCTCAGGGGGTGACCCCTTCCGATCAATACAACTGCAGGCTCACCCAGTACGCGATCGCCGCCACGAAGGCGCTGGCCGGGATGGTCAGGATCCACGCCCAGACGATGTTGCCCGCCACGCCCCAGCGCACCGCACTCGCGCGCTGCGTCGAGCCCACGCCGACGATGGCGCCAGTGATGGTGTGGGTGGTGGAGACCGGGATGCCCAGCGCCGTGGCCAGGAACAGTGTCATCGCCCCGCCCGTCTCGGCGCAGAAGCCGCCGACGGGCTTGAGCTTGGTGATCTTCTGGCCCATGGTCTTGACGATGCGCCAGCCGCCGAACATCGTCCCCAGGCCGATGGCGGCGTAGCAGGCGATGATGGTCCAGGTCGGCGGCGCGCTGTCGGTGGCCGAGGCATAGCCGGTGGCGATCAGCAGCAGCCAGATGATGCCGATGGTCTTTTGCGCATCGTTGCCGCCATGGCCCAGGCTGTAGGCGCCGGCCGAAACCAGCTGCAGCCGGCGGAACCACTTGTCCACCTTGCTCGGGCGCGCGCGGCGGAACATCCAGGCCACCCCCACCATCATCAGCGAGCCCAGCAGGAAGCCGAGCAGCGGCGACACGAAGATGAAGGCCACGGTCTTCAGGATGCCCGAGGACACCAGCGCACCCGCGCCGGCCTTGGCGATCACCGCGCCCACGATGCCGCCGATCAGCGCGTGCGACGAGCTGCTGGGAATGCCGTAGTACCAGGTGATGACGTTCCAGGTGATGGCCCCCACCAGGGCGCCGAAGATCACATGCGTGTCCACCACGCCGGGCTGCACGATGCCCTTGCCGATGGTCGCCGCCACGCTCAGGTGGAAGACGAAGATGGCGATGAAGTTGAAGAAGGCCGCGAACACCACGGCCTGCGTGGGCTTGAGCACGCCGGTGGAGACGACGGTGGCGATGGAGTTGGCCGCGTCGTGGAACCCGTTCATGAAGTCGAACAGGATCGCCAGCGCGACGAGCAGGATCACGACCCACAGGGCGGTTTGTACGGTTTCCATGGTGAGGACGAACCCGCCGCCGCGTCAGGAGTTCTCGAGGATGATGCCCTCGATGTGGTTGGCGACGTCCTCGCACTTGTCGGTGACGGTCTCCAGCAGCTCGTAGATCGCCTTGAGCTTGATGAGTTCGCGCACATCCACCTCTTCGCGGAACAGCTTGCTCATGGCCGAGCGCAGCACGCGGTCGGCATCGCCTTCCAGACGGTCGATTTCCTCGCAGGTCTTGAGCGCGGCCTCGGCCACGGCCGGGTCGGCGATCTTGTCGAGCAGCTTGACGGCGTCGCGCACGCGCTCGCAGCACTTCACGCTCAGGTCGGTCAGGCGGGTGATCTCGTCGGTCATGTGCCGCACGTCGTACAGCGCCATGGTCTCGGCCGAATCCTGGATCAGGTCGGCCACATCGTCCATGGTGTTGATCAGCGAATGGATCTGTTCGCGGTCGATGGGCGTGATGAAGGTCTTGTGCAGGGTGCGGTTGACCTCGTGGGTCACGCGGTCAGCGGCGCGTTCGGCGTTGTCGACGTCCTGGTTGTACTTGTCGCGCAGATGCGGGTCGTTGTAGTTGGCGACCAGGTGCGAGAAGGCCCTGGCAGCCTCGACGATGCGGTCCGCATGCTGGTTGAACATCTCGAAAAAATTGCCCTCGCGGGGCAACAGCTTTCCAAAGAACATGCGGACTCCTGAACGAACCTACGCGAACGATGACATGACGCAGCGATGACATTTGCGTGACATTTCTGCGAAAGGCGCGAGTTTAACCGGGCGCGCCGCCCGGCCTGAGGGCCGTCTTGGCCACGCCGGATGGCGCCCTCCTGTCAGCCCCCGCCTACGGCCATGCGCCCCGAGCGCCCACAGGAGGCGCCCGGGACGTTTCTTAGATTGGTGTCTCAGACTGCGGCGCCGCCTCGGGACACAGGCCTCTCCCCAACTCCCTGTCCCGCCGCCCGGCCGCCTCAGCATTTGCCCCCGCCACCAGGACAAGGACACTCCCATGAAAGCCTCTCTTCGCGTTATCCCCTGCCTCATCGCTCTCGCCTGCGCAGCGTCTGCGGCCCAGGCCCAGACGTCCGGCACCGGCCTGACCAACCGGTCCTACCTTCCCGGCACCCAACAAGGCTACGTGGGCCTGAGCGGCGGCCAGTCCGAGTACGACATCCGCAGCGGCACCGGCGGATTCGGGTTCGACGACAGCGACACCGCCTGGAAGGTCTACAGCGGCGGCTATTTCAACCCCTACCTCGGCATGGAGCTGGGCTACATCAACATGGGCAAGGCAGAGCGCATCGGCGGCAGCACCAAGGCGCAGGGCCTGAATCTGAGCCTGGTGGGCCGCGCGCCCCTGAACGAGCAGTTCGATGTGTTCGGCAAGATCGGTACGACCTACGGCCGCACCCGTACCAGCGGCAACAGCGGTTTCGGCGTGACCACGGGCAAGGACGATGGTTTCGGTCTCTCCTACGGCGCTGGCGTGCGCTGGGCGTTCAACCCGCAATGGGCGGCCGTGCTGGAATGGGAGCGCCACCGCTTCCACTTCGCGGACGGCAAGTCCGATGTGGACATGACCTCGATCGGCGTGCAGTACCGGTTCTGAGCGGCCTGCCGCGCCGGAGCCGGTTCCGCTCACCGGCGCGCCGAGCGCCAGAATGCAAAAAGCCCCTCACAAGGGGCTTTTTGCTGTGCGGATGGCAGGGTCCTCCTGCTTCAGGCGCTGCGGAAGATGAAATACACCGCGCCCACCATGCACAGCCCGGCCCACAGGTAGTCCCATTTCAGGGGCTCGCCCATGTACCAGACGGCAAAGGGGACGAACACGGTCAGCGTGATCACTTCCTGCATGATCTTCAGCTGCCCCACCGAGAACTGGGTGTGGCCGATCCGGTTGGCCGGCACCTGCAGCAGGTACTCGAACAGAGCGATGCCCCAGCTCACCAGCGCTGCCACATACCAGGGCGAAGTCGCCAGGTTCTTCAGGTGCCCATACCAGGCGAAGGTCATGAAGATGTTGCTGGCCACCAGCAACAGGATGGTCTGCAGGGAAATAGGCAGGGATTGGAGCGTGTTCAACATGGCCGGAAGGCGTTGCCGCGGGGTTTGAATGGAATCGGACTCTAGCGCAATTCCAGCAAGCGCGCATAGCTATCAAAAATGAAGCAAAACGCAACATTCCGCGGCATGAAAAAAGCACCGCGATGCGGTGCTTTTCGGGGGGCGGCAGACTGCGGCAACCGCCGCAGCCGCGTCTCTCACTCGCCCAGGTAGGCGGCGCGCACGCGCGGGTCGCTCAGGAGATCCTGACCGGCGCCGGTCATGCTGATCAGGCCGGATTCCATCACGTAGCCGCGGTCGGCGATCGCCAGCGCGCGGCTCGCGTTCTGCTCCACCAACACGATGGTCACGCCCAGGGCGTAGACGTCGCGCACCACTTCGAAGATCTTGTCCACCATGATGGGCGACAGGCCCATGGAGGGCTCGTCCAGCAGCAGCACCTTGGGCTGGCTCATCAGCGCGCGGCCCATGGCCAGCATCTGCTGCTCGCCGCCGGACATGGTGCCGGCCAGCTGGTCCTTGCGTTCGCGCAGGCGTGGGAAGATGGTGAACATCTTCTCGACATCGGCCGCGATGCCGGCCTTGTCGTTGCGGATGTAGGCGCCCATCAGCAGGTTCTCGGTGATGGTCATGCGTGCGAACACGCCGCGGCCTTCCGGCACCATCACGAGGCCCTTCTTGACCAGGTCCCACGCGCCCTTGCCCTTGATGCTCTCGCCCAGGTACTCGATGTCGCCGTCGGCGAAGGGCAGCGTGCCGGTGATGGCCTTCATGGTGGTGGTCTTGCCGGCGCCGTTGGAGCCGATCAGCGAGACCAGTTCGCCCTCGCGCACGTCGAAGTCCACGCCCTTGACGGCCTGGATGCCGCCGTAGGCCACCTTCAGCCCGGAGACCTTCAGCAGGATGTTGTTGGATTTCTCGGCCATGCTCAATGTCCTCCGGTGCCCAGGTAGGCCTCAATCACTTTTTCGTTCTTCTGCACATCGGCAGGCGTGCCTTCGGCAATCTGCTTGCCGTAGTCGAGCACGGTCACTCGGTCGCACAGGCCCATCACCAGCTTCACGTCGTGCTCGATAAGCAGGATGGTGCGGTTGTCCTTGCGGATGCGGTCGATCAGCTCGCGCAACTGCACCTTCTCGGTGGCGTTCATGCCGGCGGCAGGCTCGTCCAGCGCAATCAGTTGCGGGTCGGTGGCCAACGCGCGGGCGATCTCCAGGCGGCGCTGGTCGCCATAGCTCAGCGTGCGCGCCTTGTAGTCGGCAAAGCGGCCAATGCCCACGTAGTCGAGCAGCTCTTGCGCGCGCTTGGCGATGGCGGCTTCTTCTTGCTTGAACCCCTTGGTCCGGAAGACCGCGCCCATGAGGCCCGACTTGGTCCGGATGTGGCGGCCCACCATCACGTTTTCCAGCGCCGTCATGTCGGCGAAAAGGCGGATGTTCTGGAACGTGCGGGCGATGCCGGCCTTGGCCACCTCGTGCACGGCCGTGGGCTCGTAGGGCTTGCCAGCCAGTTCGAAACTGCCGGCGTCGGGCGTGTACAGACCGGTGATCACGTTGAAGAACGTCGTCTTGCCGGCGCCGTTGGGGCCGATCAGGCCGTAGACCTGACCGCGCTGGATCGTGATGCCCACATCGGAGAGGGCCTGCAGGCCACCGAAGCGCTTGGAAATACCGGCGACCTTCAGCACCACTTCTTTGGATTGCTCTGTCATTGCTAACTTTCAGTGCTGTGCTTCAGGTCTTCTGCGCCAGGCTCTTGCCATGCTCGGGCGCGGGCCACAGGCCGCGGGGGCGCAGCAGCATGATGATGATCATGGCCAGGGCGATCAGCAGCTGGCGCAGGATGGCGGAGTCCAGGCGACCATCAGTCATGGCCTGCAACGGGCCGGCCACGTAGCGCAGCACCTCGGGCAGCGAGGCCAGCAGCACGGCGCCCAGGATCACGCCGGGGATGTGGCCGATGCCGCCCAGCACGACCATGGCGACGATCATCACGGACTCCATCAGGCTGAACGATTCGGGCGACACGAAGCCCTGGAACGCACCGAACATGGCGCCGGACACGCCGCCGAACGACGCGCCCATGCCGAAGGCCAGCAGCTTCATGTTGCGGGTGTTGATGCCCATGGCCTTGGCGGCGATCTCGTCTTCGCGAATGGCCATCCACGCGCGACCGATGCGGGAGTCCTGCAGGCGGTAGCAGATGATGACGCTCAGCACCACGAGGATCAGGAACAGGTAGTAGTACAGCGTGACGGAGTTGATGTCGAAGCCGAACACTTCCAGACGGCGCCCCAGGTCCAGGCCGAAGACCTTGACCGAGTCGATCTGGCCGATGCCCTTGGGGCCGTTGGTCAGGTTGACCGGGTGGTCCAGGTTGTTCAGGAAGATGCGGATGATCTCGCCGAAACCCAGCGTCACGATGGCCAGGTAGTCACCGCGCAGCTTCAGGGTCGGGGCGCCCAGCAGGGCCCCGAATATCGCCGCGACCAGCGCGGCCAGCGGTATCACCAGCCACAGCGAGGTGTGCAGCCCGTTGGGGAACATGGCAGCGAACGCGGCAAAGGTATCCGACAGGTGCGGCGAAGCCATCAGCGCGAACAGGTAGGCGCCCACGGCGTAGAACGCCACGTAGCCCAGGTCGAGCAGGCCGGCGTAGCCGACCACGATGTTCAGGCCCAGGGCCAGCATCACGTACAGCAGCGCCAGGTCGGCGATCCGCACCCAGGCGTTGCCGAAGTACTGCAGGATCAGGGGAAGGATCAGCAGCGCCAGACCGCCGATGACCCATTGAGCGAGTTTGTTGTTCTTCATGGAACGGTTCCTCAGGCGCGGTCGGCCACACGCTCACCCAGCAGGCCCGAGGGGCGCAGCGTCAGGATGATGATGAGCACGATGAAAGCGAAGATGTCGGTGTAGTGGCTGCCCAGCAGGCCGCCCGTCAGGGTGCCGATGTAGCCGGAGCCGATGGCCTCGATCAGGCCCAGCAGGATGCCGCCCACCACGGCGCCGGCCAGGTTGCCGATGCCGCCGAACACGGCCGCCGTGAAGGCCTTCAGGCCGGGCAGGAAGCCCATGGTGTGCTGCGCAGTGCCGTAGTTGGACGCATACATGATGCCGGCGATGGCCGCCAGCACGGCACCGATGATGAAGGTGGCCGAGATGACCATGTCGGGCTTGACGCCCATGAGCGAGGCGACCCGCGGGTTCTCTGCCGTGGCGCGCATGGCGCGGCCCAGCTTGGTGTAGTTCACCAGGTACATCAGGGACGCCAGGGCCACCACGGTGACGCCCAGGATCAGGATCTGCGTGGAGGTGATGACTGCGCCGCCGACGTTGAAGGGCGTGGTGGGCAGCAGCGTGGGATAGGGCTTGTAGTTGGGCTTCCAGATGATCATCGCCAGCGTCTGCAGCAGGATCGACATGCCGATGGCGGTGATCAGGGGGGCCAGGCGGGGGCTGCTGCGCAGCGGCTTGTAGGCGACCTTTTCGATCACGAAGTTGAGCGTGGCAGCCACCACGCAGGCGATGATGGTCGCCAGGAGCAGAATGAGCCAGCCCGGAGCGCCGGGCAGGGCCTCCTGCATCATGCCGATGCAGCTCCAGCTGGTGAGCGCGCCGATCATGAGCACCTCGCCGTGCGCGAAATTGATCAGCTGAATAATGCCGTACACCATGGTGTAGCCCAAGGCTATCAAGGCGTACATGCTGCCGAGAACCAGACCATTGATGATCTGTTGCAGCAAGATGTCCATAAAAAAAGTCCTTCGTTGGTAACGCGCACTATGGAAACGCCGGAATCGACGCAGCCTTGTGAGCCCGACTTCCATCTAGCAAAAAACCCGCCAGGAAACATGCCGTGCGGGTTTGGGTGGCGGGATTGTAGCCACTTGAAAACCGGCACCGCCAAGCCCACCTGCGGGGTTTTCCCTTGGATGCCGCGTTGCATCAGGAATGCAACCGGTGCATAAGAAATATTGATGAGGCAGCGCGCGCATTCGTAGCGCTGCTGTGCAGCAGGCAGCCAATGCCTGCCCCGACCGCCCGTCAGGGCCCGGCCTCTGCAGCGGCGTCAAGACTTAAAGGCATCGCGATGCGTGCCTGCGTGGTGGCGACGCCGCTTCGGCGCGCCAGCCCATGAAGGTCTGACTACTCGCCCGCCTCTTCGTCCCAGCGCCTCAGCTGGACCAGCTTCTCGCCGATCTTGGCCTCCAGGCCGCGGGGGGCGGGCTGGTACCAGCGGGGCTCGGCCATGTCGTCGGGCAGGTAGGTCTCGCCCGCAGCGTAGGCGTTGGGCTCGTCGTGGGCATAGCGGTACTCGTGCCCGTAGCCCAGCTCCTTCATCAGCTTGGTCGGCGCGTTGCGCAGGTGGACGGGAACCTCCCGGCTCTTGTCCCGCTTCACGAAGGCACGCGCCTGGTTGTAGGCGTTGTAGCCCGCGTTGCTCTTGGCCGCGACGGCCAGGTAGATCACGGCCTGGCCCAAGGCCAGTTCGCCCTCGGGGCTGCCCAGCCGCTCATAGGTCAGTGCGGCGTCGTTCGCGATCTGCAGGGCGCGCGGGTCCGCCAGCCCGATGTCCTCCCAGGCCATGCGGACGATGCGGCGCGACAGGTAGCGGGGATCGGCGCCGCCGTCGAGCATGCGGGTCAGCCAGTACAGCGCCGCATCCGGGTGGGAGCCCCGCACCGATTTGTGCAGGGCGGATATCTGGTCGTAGAAGTTGTCACCGCCCTTGTCGAACCGGCGGGAATTCAAGGTCAGCGCGTTCTGCACGAACTCCGCATCGATGCGGGTCACGCCAGCAGCGCCCGCAGCCGTCTGGCATTGCTCGAGCAGGTTCAGGAAGCGCCGGGCGTCGCCGTCCGCATACCCGATGAGCGTGTCCCGCGCCACGTCGTCGAACTCGAGCCCGCCCAGCGCCTTGTCCCGCGCACGCTGCAGCAACTGCTGCAGCTCCTCGTCGGTCAGTGACTTGAGCACGTAGACCTGGGCACGCGACAACAGCGCGGAGTTCACCTCGAACGACGGGTTCTCGGTCGTCGCACCGATGAAGGTCACCAGCCCGCTTTCGGCGTAGGGCAGCAGCGCATCCTGCTGGGACTTGTTGAAGCGGTGGATCTCATCCACGAACAGGATGGTGTGCTTGCCCATCGCCAGGTTCTGCTGGGCCTGCTCCATCGCCGCGCGGATGTCCTTCACGCCGGAGAACACGGCCGACAGGGCGATGAATTCGCACCGGAACGCGGTCGCCGTGAGCCGCGCCAGCGTGGTCTTGCCCACGCCCGGCGGCCCCCAGAAGATCATCGAGTGGGGCTTGCCGGACTGGAAGGCCAGCCGCAGCGGCTTGCCTTCGCCCAGCAGGTGCGACTGCCCGATGACCTCGTCGAGCGTGCGGGGCCGCAGTGCTTCGGCAAGGGGAGCGGAAGGCTCCTGCGCGAACAGGTCAGCCATGGGGAGGGCCCCCCCACAAACAGTCAGGAACGGCGCCGCGCAGGCAGAGGCGAACGGACGAAGCAGAAAGAAGAGTTATCGGGGACACGCCTGCCATCCTAGCGACACTCCATCCGCGCCGCCGGTGCCGCACGTGCGGGACACTCTTCATCGCCGCGACTTCGATAAGCTCGCGCCACCGTGCATTCCGCACTCCATCGCCTCTGAACGCCATGCTCTCCAACGTTGCCACCCTCGTGATTGCCCTGATTGCTCTGCTCCATGTCTACATCCTCGTGCTGGAGATGTTCCTGTGGGACAAGCCGCGGGGCCGCAAGGCCTTCGGCCTGACGCCGGAATTCGCCACAGCGACCAAGACCCTGGCCGCCAACCAGGGGCTCTACAACGGCTTCCTGGCAGCCGGCCTGTTCTGGGGCTTGTGGCAGGGCGCCGAAGGCCGTTCGGTCCAATGGTTCTTTCTTCTGTGCGTGCTGGTGGCGGGGGTGTTCGGAGGGCTGACCGCCAGCCGCAAGATCCTGTTCATCCAGGCGGTCCCGGCAGCGTTGGCGCTGGGCCTGCTGGCCCTGGCCTGACGTCCTCCGCTTACTGCCGCACCACGTCGGCCTGCGCCGGCGGCTTGAACTGGAAGGTACTGGTCGGCAGCGCCGGGTTGACCTGCATGTTGGCAAAGCGCAGCTGCGAGCGCTGGCCGAAGCTGTCGAGAATGTCGAGCGCTGCCAGGTTGTCGCCCTGGAAGCCGACGCGCACGCTCTTGAGCTGCCCTTCCTTGGCCTTGGGCGTGGCCAGCACCCACTGCAGGCCGTCCTGCTCGGGCGCGGATTCCAGCGTGAAGTCGGCGCGCAGCGCTTGCAGGTCGGGCGCCGACGCCAGCAGGGCTGCGGGCGTGGAGCCCAGGGCCTTGTCCTGGGCGCGCTGCGTGACCTGGTTCAAATCGACGTCATACAGCCACAGCGTCTTGCCGTCGGCGACGATGGTCTGCTCGAACGGCTTCTTGTAGACGAACTTGAAGCGCCCGGGACGCTGGAATTCGAAGCTCCCGGTGGACGTCTTGGTGCGCGCGGTCTCGCCATCCTTGGGAGGGGAGGTCACGGTCTGCGTGAAATCGGCGCGGCCCGATTGCGCACCCTTCATGAAGGATTCCAAGCTTTTTAGGCCGTCAGCGCTTGCCAGCTGTGCGCTGGCAGCTATCAATACAGTAGTAATCAGTTTCTTCATGCCATCTCCGTAGGGGCTGCGGCGCCGGCCTGCAGCCGGCGGGCTGTGTCACTCGCCGCCGCGCGCCGGTACCAGCACTTCGCGCTGGCCACTGGCGGTCAGGCCGCTGACGAGCCCCGCCTTTTCCATGTCTTCCAGCAAACGGGCCGATCGGTTGTAGCCGATGCGCAGCTTGCGCTGCACGTAGGAGATGCTGGCCTTGCGGTCCTTGAGCACCACCTCGACCGCCTGGTCGTACATCGGGTCCTTCTCGCCACCGGCTTCACCGCCATCGGCACCGAAGCCGCTGTCGTCGCCGTCGACCGTACCACCCTCTAGAACGCCCTCGATGTAGTCCGGCTCCCCTTGTTCCTTGAGGTAGTTCACCACGCGGTGGACCTCCTCGTCGGAGACGAAGGCGCCGTGGACGCGGATGGGCAGACCGGTGCCGCTGGCCATGTAGAGCATGTCGCCCATGCCCAGCAGCGCCTCGGCGCCCATCTGGTCGAGGATGGTGCGGCTGTCGATCTTGGAGCCGACCGAGAAGGCGATCCGCGTCGGGATGTTGGCCTTGATCAGGCCGGTGATCACATCCACGCTCGGACGCTGCGTCGCCAGGATCAGGTGGATGCCGGCGGCCCGCGCCTTCTGGGCCAGGCGGGCGATCAGTTCCTCGATCTTCTTGCCCACCACCATCATCAGATCGGCCAGCTCGTCGATGATGACCACGATGTGCGGCAGGCGCTCCAGCGGCTCGGGCTCCTCGGGCGTCAGGCTGAAGGGGTTGTAGATGAACTCCTCGCGCGCCTTCGCATCGTCGATCTTGGTGTTGTAGCCCGCCAGGTTGCGCACGCCCAGCTTGCTCATCAGCTTGTAGCGCCGCTCCATCTCGGCCACGCACCAGTTCAGGCCGTGCGCGGCCTGCTTCATGTCGGTCACCACCGGGCACAGCAGATGCGGAATGCCTTCGTAGACCGACATTTCCAGCATCTTGGGGTCGATCATCATCAGGCGCACGTCGCGCGCCTCGGCCTTGTACAGCAGCGAAAGGATCATGGCGTTGATCCCCACCGACTTGCCCGAACCCGTGGTGCCGGCCACCAGCACGTGCGGCATCTTGGCCAGGTCGGCCACCACCGGGTTGCCGACGATGTCCTTGCCCAGCCCCATGGTGAGCATGCTCTTGGCCTCGTGGTAGATGTGCGAGCCCAGGATCTCGGACAGGCGGATGCTCTGGCGCTTGGCGTTGGGCAGTTCCAGCGCCATGAAGTTCTTGCCCGGAATGGTCTCGATCACACGGATGGACACCAGCGACAGCGAGCGCGCCAGATCCTTGGCCAGGTTGACCACCTGCGAGCCCTTCACCCCCGTGGCGGGCTCGATCTCGTAGCGGGTGATGACGGGCCCCGGCATGGCGGCCACGACGCGCACCTCCACGCCGAAGTCCTTGAGCTTCTTCTCGATCAGGCGACTGGTCATCTCCAGCGTCTCGGGCGACACCGTCTCCTGGCGCGCCAGCGCGCCGTCGAGCAGGTCCACCTGCGGCAGGCGGCTGTCGGGCATCTCGCTGAACAAGGGCTTTTGCCGCTCCTTCACCACGCGGGCGCTCTGCGGCACGTCCGCCAGCACCGGCTCGATGATCTGCACGGGCTGGGGATGGTGTTCCTCGATCTCGTGGCGCTCTTCCTGCACCACCTCTTCGCGCTCACGCGCCGCGCGCTTGCCGACGGCGACATCCTTGGCCTTCTCGCGCTTGGCGCGGCCAAACTGCACCAGCGCGTCGATGCGCCCGCCCAGCCGTTCGGCCAGATGGCCCCAGGAGAACCGAAAGACCAGCGCCGCGCCCAGCACCACCAGCATCACGCCCAGCAGGCCCGAGCCGGTGAACCCCAGCCACTTCACCGCCAGCGGCCCGACGACGTGGCCCAGCACGCCGCCGGCCTGCCCCGGCAGCAGCGATTCGAACCGGTACAGGCGGGACCATTCCAGCCCCGCGCTGGCACACATCAACAGCACCAGCCCGCCCCAGAAGAAGGCGCGGCGCAGCCAAGGGCTGGCCTCCCCGTTCGCCTGGGCCGCCACCTCGCCGCCGCGCATCCAGCGCGCCAGCGACGACAGCCAGGCGCGCAGCGCGGCCGCGGCGCACCACCACACCGAGAAACCGAAAGCAAAGTAACTGCAGTCCGCCAACCACGCGCCGAAACGCCCCACCCAGTTGGACAGGACATGGACATCGCTGGCGCCGGACGTGGACCAGGCTGCGTCCTGCAGCGAGTAGCTGGCCAGCGCCAGCAGCCAGACGACCAGGGCCAGCAGGCCCAGCACCAGCCCGATCTCATGGCCGAAACGGGCCGCGCCCGTGCGCGGGGCCGATTTGGACGAGGAGGAGGCGTTCAGGGTATTGAGGGAATAGGTCATAGCGCAGTGCGCGGCAAGCTTACCCGATGCACCCTGTCAGCAAACGTATCACCGCGACGGCTGGCGCATGCGGTTCGACCCGGGTGCAGGCGGGGTCGCCGATGGCTTCTTACAATGGCGGCGATTGAAAACGGCGGGCTGCAATCGGGCCGCCCGGCCCCATACTCAGAATCACTCTCCAGCTCAACATGCCTGCCCAGCGGGCACGCCAAGAAGTCACTGCCATGTCCACGACCCAACACGCCAAAGTCCTCATCCTCGGTTCCGGCCCGGCCGGCTACACCGCAGCCGTCTACGCCGCGCGCGCCAACCTGAACCCGCTGCTCATTACCGGCATCGCCCAGGGCGGCCAGCTGATGACCACGACCGAAGTGGACAACTGGCCTGCCGACGTGCACGGCGTCCAGGGCCCGGACCTGATGCAGCGCTTCCTGGAGCACGCAGAACGCTTCAAGACGCAGATCGTGTTCGACCACATCAACAAGGTGGACTTCAGCCAGCGTCCGTTCACGCTCACCGGCGACAGCGGCACCTATACCTGCGATTCGCTGATCATCGCCACGGGCGCCTCCGCCAAGTACCTGGGCCTGCCCTCGGAAGAAGCCTTCATGGGCAAGGGCGTCTCGGGCTGCGCCACCTGTGATGGCTTCTTCTACCGCGAGCAGGATGTGTGCGTGGTCGGCGGCGGCAACACCGCCGTCGAGGAAGCGCTGTACCTGTCGAACATCGCGCGCAAGGTCACGCTCGTGCATCGCCGCGACAAGTTCAAGGCCGAGCCCATCCTGGTGGACAAGCTCAACGAGAAGGTCGCTGCCGGCAAGATCGAGCTGAAGGTGTTCCACACCTTGCAGGAAGTCCTGGGCGACGACTCCGGCGTGACCGGCATCCGCATCAAGAGCACGCTGGACGGCAGCACCCAGGACATCGCCCTGCAAGGCTGCTTCATCGCCATTGGCCATGCCCCGAACACCGACATCTTCAACGGCCAGCTGACGATGGAGAACGGCTACATCGTCACGCAAGGCGGCCTGAAGGGTTTCGCCACGCAGACCAGCGTGCCGGGCATCTTCGCCGCCGGTGACGTGCAGGACCATGTGTACCGCCAGGCCATCACCAGCGCCGGCACGGGCTGCATGGCGGCGCTGGATGCGCAGCGCTTCCTGGAGCAGGATGGCGTGATCTGAAAAGCCACGCTATAATCCGCGGCTTTGCTGAATTCCGCCGGCTCTTTGCAGCCGACCGGGGCACGCGAATCGGGTTACCGCCACCCTTTCTGGCGAGGTGAGGCAGCCGGGCCTAGCTTTGCAGACACGCAAAGCGTCCAGGCCCGCTGCTGTTACGAACTATCGGAGTGTCCTCATGGCACGCGTCTGCGACGTTACGGGCAAGAAGCCCATGGTCGGGAACAACGTTTCCCACGCCAACAACAAAACCAAGCGCCGGTTCCTGCCGAACCTGCAATACCGCCGTTTCTGGGTCGAGAGCGAAAACCGCTGGGTGCGCCTGCGCGTTTCGAGCGCCGCCCTGCGTCTGATCGACAAGAACGGTATTGACTCCGTGCTCGCAGACCTGCGTGCACGCGGCCAGGCTTAAGGAGAAGCACCATGGCAACCAAAGGCGGACGCGACAAGATCAAGCTGGAATCCACTGCGGGTACCGGCCACTTCTACACCACCACCAAGAACAAGAAGACGATGCCCGAGAAGATGGCGATCATGAAGTTTGATCCCAAGGCTCGCAAGCACGTCGAGTACAAGGAAATGAAGCTGAAGTAATTCGGCCCGCTTCTTTGCAGAAAAACCGCCCTTCCGGGCGGTTTTTTTATGCCCGCTTGCCGGCGGAAGGGCGGCCGCTCGCCGGAGTCAGCTGCTGTGCAAGCAGTTCACCCAGCGTACGGTAGCCCGACTCCACCTGCTCGGTGAAGGGCATGCCGCAACTCATGCGCAGAAACCGCTCGTACCGGCCGGTATTGGAGAACATCGGGCCGGGAGCCACCCGGATGCCGCGCGCCAGGGCCTGGTCGTAGAGTCGGGTCGACGAAAGACCCGGCGGCAGCTCCATCCACAGGCTGATGCCGCCCGGCGGCAGGCTCAGCCGGGTGCCTGGCGGAAAGTACCGTGCGATGGCGCGCGCGGCAGCCTCGCGCTGCTCGCGTAGCTGCACGCGCATGCGGCGCAGGTGCCGCTCGTACGCCGGCGAGCCCACGCTGCGCGCCGCCAGCAGCTGAGACCACGACTGCATGTTGCGGGTGCGGGCGAACTTGAGCATCTGCACCCGGGCATGCCAGCGGCCCGCGCTCATCCATCCTTGCCGCAAGCCCGGCGCAAAGCTCTTGCTGAGCGAGGCGCAGTAGATCACCTGCCCTTCCGTGTCCGGGCGATCCCAGGCCTTGGCAGGACGCAGCGGCTGGGGCGACTCCACGAACTCGCGGTAGATGTCGTCCTCGATGAGGGCCAGCCCATGCTCCGTGCAAAGCGCCACCAGGCGCTCCTTGTGGCTGTCGGGCATGACGCTGCCCAATGGCATCTGCAGATGCGGCACCACCACCACCGCCTTCAGGCGCGGCTCATTACGCGCGGCCAGTTCCAGCGCTTCCAGCGAGATGCCCGTGCGCGGGCTGCAGGGGATCTCGAGCGCACGCAGGCCGCGCACCTCGATCGCCTGCAGGATGCCGAAGAAGGTGGGCGACTCCACCGCGATCACATCGCCCGGCTCTGCCACCGCATCCAGGGCCAGGTTAACCGCCTCTGAATTACCGTGCGTAGCGCCGATGTGGTCAGGCGCCAGGCTGAGGCCGAAGCCCAGCGCATGGCGCGCCATGGCCTGCTGGAACTCGACATGCGTGGTCGGTGCCGACGGGCCGTAGACCAGCACATCGGGTTGCTCGCGCAGCAGGCCGATCGCCAGGCGATTGAGCGCGGCCGCGTCGAACAGGCTGGGGGCGGGCATGGCGCTGCCCAGGTCGAGCACGCCCGGGCCGGCACGGCGGGCTTTTTCCAGGAACACGGAGATGCGCTCGTTGATGCCCGCGAACAGGCGCGGGTCGGGCTGCAGCGGCTCGTGCAGCTCGGGCTCGCGCACTGCGGGAAGAAGCGCCGCCTGCGCCGGGCGGCGCACGAAATAGCCCACGCGCTCGCGCGCCTCGGCGTAGCCCCGCTCCTCCAGGTGGCGCCACACCTGCAGCGCCGTGGTCAGGCTCACCCCATGGCGCTGGCACAGCTCCCGCACTGAAGGCAGGCGCATGCCGGGAGCCAGGCTGCCGGACACGATGGCCTGCTCGTACAGGCCCGCTATCTGCCGGTACAGCGTCGAAGCCGAGCCGTCGGGGGCACTGGAGTCATCGGCAAAAGAGGGAGGGGCAACGGAGCGGAGCGGCATGGGCGTGGGAGCGGGGGGACGGCATCGGCCCGGGCACAGGGGCCGCGGGTTTCGCGATCATGCCGCAAGCACGGAGGCAGCGACAGATACAGGCCGGGCCCTGCAGGACCATAACAGGCGCGCCTGCATGAGCACTGTTCTGGTCGCGGCATCCCGGCCGTGTGCCTGTTGCGCCCAGGCCCTTCGTCCTACGCTGGAGGCCTTGTTTCGACACCGCCAAGGACGCCCATGCCAAGCCTCTCCACCCCCTTCGCCACGCCATCCACGCCATCCACGACGGCCACCGGCGCCATCGTGCCCTTCGACCTGCCTGCAGGCACCAGCACGCTGGTGTGCGTGCCGGAGGGCGCCACGCTGCGCACCCACAGCGGCAGCCTGCTGATCCAGGAGGGTCCGCTGGTCTGCGGTCAGGTGCTGGTCGGCTCTGCGGCAGCTCGCATGCTGCGGACAGGCACGACCTGGTCCGCGGCCGATGGCGGCGGCGCGCGCTGGCTGCGGATCACGGCGCTGGAAAGCACCAAGGCGCAGTTGGAAGAGCGCGCCCCGCGCCCGGGCTGGGGGGCGCAGGTCGGGCGATGGGCAGCCGCCGCACTGGCGCAAGCGCTGCGGCGCGCACCGGCGGGGCTTGCGGGAACCGCCGGCAGCGCCGCCCGCCCGTCCTGACATCCGCCTATGAAGGGGAGCAGCGCCCGGCCGGTTCAGCCGGGGCTTACAACGTGTTGACCATCTCTCAGGGGTCGCGTTGGAGCGCAATCGGAATGAGTGGACGCTTCGGATGCGCCGCATGGGCTTGCGCCCATGCAAGCATTCGAGGCGTTCAATCGCCCGATCGCGCTCCAACCCTTCGGGCAGTGGCTGCGCGGCTCCAGGAGATCGTCAACACGTTCTCAGGCCTGCGCCGCGCGCAGGCGCAGGGAGAACTCCCGCAAGGCCGCGACGCCGCTGTCCTCGGCGCGCCGGCACCAGGCCTGGAGATCGGCTGTCAGCTGTTCGCGCGAATGCGAGGTGTTCAGCCACAGCTGCCGCAGTTCCTCGCGCATGGTCACCATCTTGTCCAGCACGGGATGGGCCTCGCGGGCCCGGGCGATGTCCTCCCGCGCACGGGCGGGCACCTTCTCCGCATCGCGGTGCAGCCAGCGGCGTGCGGCCCGCAGCACGGACACGTCCGCCTTGCGCGCCCGCAACGCGGCGAGCTCCTCGCGGCAGGCCTGGCGCATGCCGCGGGCATAGCCGGCCATGACCTCATAGCGGTGGGCGATGAGCGCCTCCAGCGTCTTCTCGTCCGCCACGGGCTTGACGGCTCCCAGACGCAGCTTGGGCGGGGTCTTCTTCACGCGGGCCCAGCCGACGGCCTGCATGAGCCGGATATAGGCCCACCCCACATCGAACTCGTAGGGCTTGACCGAGAACTTGGCCGATGTCGGGTAGGTATGGTGGTTGTTGTGCAGCTCTTCGCCGCCGATGACGAGCCCCCACGGCACCAGATTGGTGGACGCGTCCGTGGCTTCGAAATTGCGGTAGCCCCAGTAGTGGCCCAGGCCGTTGACCACGCCGGCGGCCCAGAACGGAATCCACAGCATCTGCACGGCCCAGACGGCCGCGCCGATGGCACCGAACAGCACCAGGTTGAGCACCAGCATCAGACCCACGCCCTGCCAGCCGAAGCGGCTGTAGACATGGCGCTCGATCCAGTCGTCCGGCGTGCCGTGCCCAAATTTTTTCAGCGTCTCGGTATTCTTCGCCTCGGCGCGGTACAGCTCGGCACCGCGCCACATCACCGTGTTCAGCCCCCGGGTCTGCGGGCTGTGGGGGTCGTCCTCGGTCTCGCACTTGGCGTGGTGCTTGCGGTGGATGGCCACCCACTCCTTGGTGCCCATGCCGGTGCCGATCCACAGCCAGAAGCGGAAGAAGTGCGAAGGCACGGCGCCCAGATCCACCGACCGGTGCGCCTGGGCACGGTGCAGGAAGATCGTCACCGCGGCGATGGTGATGTGGGTGGTGGCGAGGGTGTAGAGCACCACCTGCCACCAGGCGAGATCCCACGCACCGTGGGCCAGCCAGTTGATGGCCGCGTCCAGCAAGGACCAGTCCGTCGAGAACATAGGCAACTACTCCATCCATCCGCCAAGGGAAAAACGTCCACCACCGGAACGCCAGGGCAGATTAAAGGAAACAGGGACCGGCCGCGGGAGCGATAACCCGCACCGGCACAGGGAAACCAGCGCGCAGGCGGCAGGTCAGCGCTTGCGCGTCCACACCGCGGCGAAAAAGCCGTCGGTCTGGTGCAGATGGGGCCACAGGCGCAGATATCCAGAGCCGGTGGTGCCGCCACTGCACAGCGCGGCTGCGCCGTCCACCTTCAGCTGGGCCAGCAGCTCGCCGGCGTCCAGCGCCTCGAAGTCGGGGTGCGCCGCGCCGAAGGCCTCGGCAATGCCCTCGTTCTCCTGCCGCAGGATGCTGCAGGTGGCGTACACCAGCCGGCCGCCCGGCTTGACCAGGCGCGCGGCACTGGCCAGGATGGCCGTCTGCTTGCCCTGCAGCTCTTCCAACGCCTTTGCGGACTGCCGCCACTTCAGGTCCGGGTTGCGCCGCAGCGTGCCCAGGCCCGAACAGGGCGCATCGACCAGCACGCGGTCGATCTTGCCGGTCAATCGCTTCACACGGTCATCGCGCTCGTGCGCAATGGCGGCGGGATGCACGTTCGACAGCCCGCTGCGCGCCAGGCGCGGCTTGAGCGCTTCCAGGCGGTGGGCCGACACGTCGAACGCGTACAGCCGCCCCGTGCTGCGCATGCCCGCACCGATGGCCAGCGTCTTGCCGCCGGCGCCGGCGCAGAAGTCCACCACCATCTCGCCGCGCTTGGCGTCCAGCAGCAGGGCCAGCAGCTGCGAGCCCTCGTCCTGCACCTCGATGGCGCCGCGCGTGAATGGCGGAAGCTTGGTCAGGGCGGGCTTGGCGTCGATGCGCAGCCCCCAGGGCGAGTACGGCGTCGCCACCGCGGGGATGCCGGCCTGGGCCAGTTCCTTCTGCACATCGGCGCGCTTGTCCTTGAGCGCATTCACGCGCAGGTCCAGCGGGGCGGGCTGCATGAGGCTTGCGGCCAGGGGCCAGAAGCCCTCGCCCAGCTGCTCCTTGAGCAGAGGCACCAGCCAGTCGGCCAGGTTGTGCCGGTGGGGCTCCATCAGTTCGTCGGGCTGGACGGCGTCGCACTGGTCGATCCACGTCCTTTCCTGGTCGTTCAGGGCGCTCTTGAGGAAGTCGCGCGGGCCGTGGAAGCCCAGGATCGCCAGCCGGCGCTCCTTGGGGCCGCTGCCGGAGCGGGCCAGTTGCTCGAACAGCAGCTTCTTGCGCAGCACGGTGTAGACCGTCTCCGCCAGGGTGGCGCGCTCGCGCGGGCCCAGCGAGCGGTTGTCTCGGAAATAGCGGGACACCACGGCGTCTGCCGGGTGTTCAAAGGGAAGGGTCAGCCTGACGAGTTCCGCACAGGCATCCAGAAGGGCTTTCGGGTGCATGCCCCGATTGTCCCACTGCCGCTCTGTCCGGTCGGCTACCGCACAAACACCGGCTCGAACGCACAGCGCCGGATCTCTGCCAATGTGGGCGATTCGCCGGCCCACAGCGCGAGGGCCGGGCCGGGCAGGCTGAGCCGGCGCTCCAGCCGGCGGCACAGGGCATAGCGGTCGCCGTCGTCCATGCCCGGCAGTTCCAGGAACACCAGATAGGCACGCCGCTGCGCGAACTCTTGCAGCTGCTTGCAAACCAGCCAGCAGCGCGCGACGCCCTCGCACTGGGCCAGCTCGGCCTGCACCTCGCCCAGCTCGAAGGGCGTGAGGTCATGGCGCGCCACCCGGCTGAAGTAAGGCGGCTCCGTCAGTTCCTCCCACGCGCGCTTTTCAAACGCATCGGCCAGCCGCAGCCGCTCCCGCCATTGCTTGAGGCCTTCGGCATCGTGGTCCCTGCCCGCGCGCGCGGTCTCCAGTTCATCCACGGCCGCGCGGGCCGCCCACCAGCGATGCGCCGGGGCGGCCTGCCACAGGCGCTCAAGGTGCTGCAGGCGCTCGGCCCAGGCGTCGCCCGGCAGGCTTTCCACCAGCCCCTGCAGTGCGCCCGCATGGTCTTCGCTGCGCTGCAGGGCCTGCTCGTACAGGGCGCGCACCGGGGCGGCGGGGTCCAGTTGCCGCAGCAAGCCAGCCAGCTCGACCGTCTCCTGCGCGTTGTGGCGGGCGAGGCTTTGCTGCAGGGCTTCGGCCCGCTCCCGCACCCGGCCCAGCCAGGCGTGGTGCCGCTTCCAGGCGCTGGCGTTCTCCTGGCACCACAGCCGGTCGAAATGGGCCAGCCACTGCGGCACCTGCGGCCCGAGCAAGGACAGCGCGCTGCGCTGCGACCAGGCCGGAAGCGCCGGCCGGCCGCCGGTGAGGGCTTCCACCCGGTCGCGCAGGACCGGGTGGGTGTCGTCCACGCTGCTGATGCGCTGCAGGGCCTGGCGCAGCGCGTCCTGGGCGAAGCGGGGCTCGGGCGGCAAGGCCAGCAGGGAGCGCATGGCGGTGTAGGGACCCACGGGCAGGGGCTGGGCGGCCGCAGCGCGCCAGTGCTGCGCCCAGAAGGCGTCACCCAGCCACGCACCCTTCACCTCGATTTCCGTCAGCGCCGCCGCGGCGACCTCGGCGCCCAGCAGGCGTGCGGCAATGCGGTCGGCCTCGTACTCGTCCTGGCGCGCCAGGGCGAAGGTCTTGGCCGCGAAGCGGGGGAAGTACCAGTCCAGGAAGGCCTGCGTGGCCACGGCCACCGGCCCCGCGTCGTCGCTGAAGCGCTCGTGCAGGCGCAGCCAGCTCAGCCGGGTGCGGTAGATCCAGGCGGCGAAGCGGCCATGGTCGCCGCGCAGGTGGCCGTATTCGTGGGCCAGCACCGCCAGCAGGCGGGGCTTGTCCAGCGCCATGGCCAGCGGCAGCCCCACGGTGAGTTGGTTGACGGCGCCACCGAACAGGCCGTAGCGCGGCAGCTGGCGGATGCTGGCGTTGAACTCGCCGTCCACGTACACGTGGTGAATGGCCGGCCCTTTGACCTTTTTGCGGATGCGCTCCAGGGCCTCGAACAGCGCCGGCGCCTGCTCGGCGGTGATCTCGACGCCTTCGGGAGCGTCCAGCCGCACCCACAGTGCCCGAGCGCAGGCCCACAGCAGGCCACCGGCCGCCAGCAGCATCCAGCCCATGGCCCACCGGAAACGCCCGTGCAGCAATTGGGGGACCACCCACCACAGCGCGCCCACGGCCAGAAGCATGCAGCCGAGGACCCACGCGTAGCCCAGCGCCGCAAATGCGGCGACACTGCGGCGGTAAGCACGGCTGTCGTCTGCGCTGGCATGCTCGCTCATGCGCACCATGTGCACGAAATCGGCCTGGTCCATCCTCGCTCCCCGCTGTGCTTGTTGTGTCTGTTTTTCTCGCGCTCCGGCGCGCCCCGACCGCATCCTACCCATGAACGACGACCACGACCTGCCGCCCCTGAACCCAACCCCGCCGGGGTTGTACCGCCACTACAAGGGCCTGCTGTACGAGGTCGTCGGCATGGCCCGCCACAGCGAGACCCTGGAGCCGTTGACGCTCTACCGCGCCCTGTATGGCCGGCGCGAGCTGTGGGTGCGCCCCGCAGCCATGTTCGAGGAACAGGTGCTCATTGACGGCCAGTGGCGGCCGCGCTTCGAGAAATGTGAATCAAATAGCCCGCCAGCGCCCTGATATCAAGCGCTTCTAGCTATTATTTTTGAAGCAGACCGAGTACCGCTGCCGGATAGATGGCATGCTCCTGGGCCAGCACCCGGGCGGCCAGCGTCTCGGCCGTGTCGCCCGCCAGCACCGGCACCACGCCCTGGGCCACGATGGGCCCGGCGTCCAGGTCGGCCGTCACCTGGTGGACGGTGCAGCCCGCCACCTTGCAGCCCGCGTCGATGGCGCGCTGGTGCGTGTTCAGCCCCGGAAAGGCGGGCAGCAGCGAGGGATGGATGTTGACCAGGCGGCCGGCGTAGTGCGCCACGAAGCCCTCGGTCAGGATGCGCATGAAGCCGGCCAGCACCACCAGCGCCGGCTGGTACGCGTCGATGGCGGTGGCCAGTGCAGCGTCGAACGCCTCACGCGTGGCATGCGCCCGGTGGTCGATGGCCTGCGTGGCAATGCCCTGGCTGCGGGCGAAGGCCAGGCCCTGCGCGCTCTCGCGGTTGCTCAGCACGGCCGCCACGCGCACGCCGTGGCGCCCCTCCCAATCCTGCTGCCGGGCCGCCTGCACGATGGCCGCCATGTTGGAGCCGCCGCCCGAGATCAAAATCACGATGTTCTTCATTTGCCCGCAATTATCCCAGCCGCCATGTCCTTCGATCCCCGCACCCGCCCCCTGACCGCCACGGAAGCCCGCGTGCTCGCCACGCTGATGGAAAAGTCGCGCACCGTGCCCGACAGCTATCCGCTGACGCTGAACTCCGTCGTCACCGGCTGCAACCAGAAGAGCAGCCGCGACCCGGTCATGCAGATCACCGACGCCCATGCGCAGGAAGCGCTGGACGGCCTGCGCCAGCGCAGCCTGTCGGTGGAGATCGGCGGCAACCGAACCACGCGCTTCGAACACAACTTTCCGCGCGGCGTGGGCGTGCCCGACCAGTCCGCCGTGCTGCTGTCGCTGCTGATGCTGCGCGGCCCGCAGACTGCGGGCGAGCTGCGCATCAATGCCGAGCGCTGGCACCGCTTTGCGGACATCTCGTCCGTGGAAGGCTTTCTGAACGAGCTGGCCGAGCGCAGCGAGGAAAAAGGCGGCCCGCTGGTCGTGCTGCTGCCGCGCGCGCCCGGCGCCCGCGAGCCGCGCTGGGCCCACCTGCTGTGCGGTCCGGTGGATGTGGCGGCCCTCGCCAGCGCAGGCTCTGCGGGCTCGGCCGTCGCCGACGGTGCCGCCAGCCCGGCGCTCGGCGCCCGCGTGGCCGCGCTGGAGGCCGAGGTGGACCAACTGCGCGCCACCGTGCAGCGCCTGTGCCAGGAACTGGGCATCGAGGCGCCGGAGGCACCGCCCGTGTCACCGCCCGGACAGGAATAAAAAGAACGACCGTGCTACAACGCGGGATCGCTTCGACACCCCGAAAGCACTGAGGAGACACGCCGCATGGATCTCGCATTCACCCCCGAAGAGCAGGCCTTCCGCGAAGAAATTCGCGCCTGGGTTCACGCCCATCTGCCCCAGGAGATTTCGCACAAGGTGCACAACGCCCTGCGCCTGACGCGTGACGACCTGCAGGGCTGGGCCAAGATCCTGGGCAAGAAGGGCTGGCTGGGCTTCGGTTGGCCCAAGGAATTCGGCGGCCCCGGCTGGACCGCGGTGCAAAAGCATTTGTTCGAGGAAGAGTGCGCGTTGGCAGGTGCGCCCCGCATCGTGCCTTTCGGCCCCGTGATGGTGGCCCCGGTGATCATGGCTTTCGGCAATGCCGAGCAGCAAAAGCGCTTTCTGCCCGGCATCGCCAGTGGCGAAGTGTGGTGGAGCCAGGGCTACAGCGAGCCGGGCTCGGGATCGGACCTCGCCTCGGTCAAGACCCGCGCCGAGCGCGTGGGCGACAAATACATCGTCAACGGCCAGAAGACCTGGACGACGCTGGGCCAGCACGGCGACTGGATGTTCAATCTAGTGCGCACCAGTACCGAGGGCAAACCGCAGACGGGCATTTCCTTCCTGCTGGTGGACATGAAGTCCAAGGGCGTCACCGTGCGCCCGATCAAGCTGCTGGATGGCGAGTGCGAGGTCAACGAGGTGTTCTTCGACAACGTCGAAGTGCCCGCCGAGAACCTGATCGGCGAAGAGAACAAGGGCTGGACCTACGCCAAGCACCTGCTCAGCCACGAGCGCACCAACATCGCCGACGTGAACCGCAGCAAGCGCGAGCTGGAGCGCCTCAAGCGCATCGCCAAGGCGGAAGGCGTGTGGGACGACCAGCGCTTTCGCGACCAGATCGCGCAGCTGGAGGTGGACATCGTCGCGCTGGAGATGCTGGTGCTGCGCGTGCTGTCGGCCGAGAAGTCAGGCAAGAACTCCCTGGACATCGCGGGACTGCTCAAGATCCGCGGCAGCGAGATCCAGCAGCGCTATGCCGAGCTGATGATGCTGGCCGCTGGCCCCTTCAGCCTGCCCTTCATCGAAGAGGCCATGGAAGCCGGCTGGCAGGGCGACTTCCCCGGCGGCGTGGCGGCCAATGCGCCGCTGGCCTCGACGTACTTCAACCTGCGCAAGACCACCATCTACGGGGGCAGCAACGAGGTGCAGCGAAATATCGTCGCTCAAACCGTTCTGGGTTGATTGGGTTTTCGGGGTGGCGACGATCTTTCGCTGACGCGAAACGCACCGCTCCCCCTTGCCCCCTCCGCGAGGGGGTTCCAGTCAGAGCTTCGCTGATCTTTGTGGGGGGCGCACAAGCGCCCTGCCCTGACCAACTTTTGGAGACATGACATGGATTTCGATTTTTCTGAAGATCAGCAATCGTTGCGCGATGCGGTACGCCGCTGGGTGGAGAAGGGCTACGGCTTCGAGCGCCGCAAGGGCATCGTGGCGGCGGGCGGCTTCGACCGGGCGGCCTATGGCGAACTGGCCGAGCTGGGCCTCACGGCGCTGACCGTGCCCGAGGCGCACGGAGGCCTGGGCCAGGGCGCCGTGGACGCCATGGTGGCCATGGAGGAGCTGGGCCGCGGCATCGTGCTGGAGCCGCTGGCGCAGGCGTTCATCGCCAGCCGCGTGCTGGCCGGCTACGCCCCCGAAGCCGTGCAGGCCGACTGGCTGCCGCGCATCGCCAGCGGCGAAGCGCTGGTGGTGCTGGCGCACCAGGAGCGCAAGGCGCGCTACCGGCTGGACGTTTGCGAGGCAAAAGCGGCCCCAGCCCAATCAGGATATGCGCTGACAGCTATTAAAAGCATAGTACCGGCCGGCGACCAGGCAGATGCCTTCCTGGTGCCTGCCCAGCTGGACGGGCGCATCGCCCTCTTCCTGGTCGAGCGCGCCGCCCGCGGCGTGACCACGCGCGGCTACCGCACGCAGGACGAATCCCGCGCCGCCGAGCTGACGCTGGAGAACGCGCCCGCCACGCTCGTCACCACCGACGGCCTGGCCGCGCTGGAGCTAGCCGTGGACACGGGCATTGCCGCGGTCTGCGCCGAGGCCGTGGGCGTGATGGACCAGACCGTGTCGCTCACCGTGGAGTACATGAACCAGCGCAAGCAGTTCGGCGTGCCGATCGCCAGCTTCCAGGCCCTGCGCCACCGCGTGGCCGACATGAAGATGCAGCTGGAGCTGGCCCGGTCCATGAGCTACTATGCCAGCCTCAAGCTGGACGAAGAGCCCGCCGAGCGCCGCCGGGCCATGGCCCGCGCC
>JAEWPH010000289.1 GCA_023460715.1 Pseudomonadota bacterium
GTGGATAGCAAAGGCTATCCACTGCGCACCGCGCCTTGCATCCCATCCCGCCCACACCGCTGCGCGACCCCTGGGAGATCGTCAACACGTTCTAAGAGCGCGCAGAAAGAGTTGCAGTTCGTGAGCAGCATCCGAACGATCTCCGAGGACGAGAAGCGCCTGCGCGTGAACGCCGCCATCACCCAGGTCAATGCGGCATGCGGCTCCCAGACCCCGCTGATGCAGGAGCCGGCCCGCGTCATCGTGGTGCCGCCCGCCTACGGCCACGGCGCCCCGACGCGCTGACGCCTCGGGCCGCTGCCGCGCCCGCATCTGCCGCCCTGCGACGGGCCGGGCCCCGGTGTGGCTCAACGGCGTGGGCCCCCCGGGGGGTATGCTGGGCGGGTACTCTGCTTTTGATAGCTGGATGCGCTTGATGCATCAGCGTTAGAGGCCTATTTGGCTTCAAATCCTACGTCCGCAATCCGTTGGTAACCCGTAGGTATCCGTGACTTCCATCCGCATAATCGGCGGCCATGGACAAGCTCAAGGCCTTTGAATCGTTCGTGTCGGTTGCCACCCGCGGCAGCCTCACCGCCGCCGCCAAGGCCGAGGGCGTGGCCCCGGCCATCATGGGCCGGCGGCTCGACGCGCTGGAAGAGCATCTGGGCGTCAAGCTGATGGTGCGCACCACGCGGCGCATCAGCCTCACGCACGAAGGCAGCGCCTTCCTGGAGGACTGCCAGCGCCTGCTGTCCGACGTGGCCAACGCCGAGGCCAGCGTATCCGCCGGCGGCGTGAAGGCCACGGGGCATCTGCGCATCACCGCGCCGGCCGGCTTCGGGCGCCGGCACGTGGCGCCGCTGGTGCCGCTGTTCCGCGACCTGCATTCCGAGGTCACCATCTCCCTGAACCTGAGCGACCGCGTGGTGGATCTGGCGGGCGAGGGCTTCGACTGCGCGGTGCGGGTCGGCGACCTGCCGGATTCCGCCCTGGTGAGCGTGCGCATCGCCGACAACCGGCGCCTGTGCGTGGCCACGCCGGCCTACCTGGAGCGGCGCGGCGTGCCCACCCACCCCAACCAGCTGGCCCAGCACGACTGCCTCACGCTGTCGAGCGACGCCTCGCAGACACGCGGCTGGGCGTTTCGCGTACCGGGCGAGCACGGCGCGGCGGAGGTGATGCATTTCAAGCCTGGCGGGCCGCTGGACTGCTCGGACGGCCAGGTGCTGCACGACTGGTGCCTGGGCGGCTGGGGCATCGCCTGGCGCAGCACCTGGGAGGTGGAGGCCGAGATCGCCGCCGGCCGCCTGGTAGCGGTGCTGGAAGAGTTTGCCGCGCCGCCCAACGGCATCTACGTGGTCTTCCCGCAGCGCAAGCACCTGCCGCTGCGCGTACGGCTGTGGATCGACTACCTCAAGCACCACTACGCGCAGCCGGCGTTCTGGCGCCGGCCGCCCGGCGAGCTGATGGCCTAGGGCTTGTTCACACTATTTTTGCCAGATGCGTTGCGTTGCCCATGGGCCAGGCGCTAGGCGCCAGACGAAGCTGGGGTGCGGCCCCAGCGAGGCTTGGCAACGCCGCGGATGGCCCGTGGGCATCGCAACCCGAAGGGAAGGCCTCCCTCGCCAGGCCACTCGTCGTTGCGTTCCTAGCCAAGGCCCCGGCCTTGGCGTCGTCACGCGTCTAGATTGGCCTGGCGGGGGAGGCCTTCGCACTGGCAAAAATAGTGTGAACAGGCCCTGACGCAGCCCAGAAGGCACGCGCCCCCGCGCCCCCACAAGAAATGAACCAAGGAAGAGAGGACAGCCCATGACGACGATGACGATCTCCCCCGCCTGGCCGGGGCTGTCGCGCTGGTGGCGGCGCGCGCTGGGCGCCGCCCTGGCCTGCCTGGCGGCCGGCTGCGCCACGCAGGCGCCCGAGGCGCCGCTCGCAGGCCCCGCCGGAGAGGGCCCGGGCGGCGTACCCGCAGGTATCGTCAGCGTCACCTATGCCGACCCCGCCCGCTTCAGCGATGCGCGCAATGCCCCGCAGCGCGAGAGCGCGCAGGCGCGCAAGGCCTGGCTGGACGCCCTCAGCCTGCATCTGGCCGACCAGGCCGCGCCGCGCCTGCCCGAGGGGCAACGGCTGGAAGTGCACCTCACCGACGTCCAGCGCGCCGGCGGCTTCGAGCCCTGGCGCGGCCCGCAGGCGGCGGACGTGCGCATCGTGCGCGACATCTACCCGCCGCGCATCGACCTCGAATTCAAGCTGCTGGCTGCCGACGGCCGCGTGCTGCGCCAGGGCCGGCGCCAGCTGCGCGACGCCAGCTTTCTGATGCGGCCCGGCGCGCGCGGCAGCGACCCGCTGGCGCACGAGAAGGCGCTGGTGGACGACTGGGTGCGCACGGAGTTTCCGCGCAAGGGCTGAGGGCTCTGCCTGCCACCGGGAAGCAAACGGCGCGGAGTCGTTCACCACGGCAGGGCGCCGCGCGGTCTGCATCGCTGCGCTGTGCGCACCGGCCGAGCCATGGCCTGCCTGCACCCCCGCCAGCCGCAGCCGCATCTGCAGCCGCAGCCGCAGCCCCTTTCCCGCCGGGCCTCCTGATCCATACCTCTTGCGGCGTGGCAGACTGCGGGCTATGTCCGAGCCCACGCTCCTGGTCGCCGACGACCATCCCCTGTTCCGCGCTGCGATGCTGCATGTGCTGCGCGAGCGCCTGCCCCAGTTCCGCACGCTGGAGGCGGCCAGCGCCGCCACGCTGGGCACGGCGCTGCAGGAGCACCCCGAGGTGGAGCTGGTGCTGCTGGACCTGAGCATGCCGGGAACGCGCGGTTTCTCGGCCCTGCTGCACGTGCGGGGCGAGTACCCGCAGCTACCCGTGGTGGTGATCTCCTCCAACGATCATCCGCGCGTGATCCGCCGCGCCCAGCAGTTCGGCGCCGCCGGCTTCATCCCCAAGTCGGCCCCGGCCGACGCCATGGGCGATGCCATCGCCGCCGTGCTGGACGGCGGCAGCTGGTTCCCGCCCATGGCGGCCGAGCGCTCCGAGGCCGACGCCGAGCTGGCCGCCCGCCTGGCCCAGCTCACGCCGCAGCAGTTCCGCGTGCTGCTGTGCCTGGCCGACGGCCTGCTGAACAAGCAGATCGCCCACGAACTGGGCCTGGCCGAGAACACGGTGAAGGTGCACGTGACCGCCATCCTGAAAAAGCTGGAGTGCTACAGCCGCACCCAGGCCGCCGTGCTGGTCAAGAGTCTGGAGACGGAGGACGGGGCTTCTGCCTGACGGCGGCAGGGTGATGGGGTGAAATCGCCCTTCAGACCTTGTGTATCCAGGGCAGGTAGCTATCGAATGCATAGCTATGGCGGCGCTCCGGGTTCCAGGCTGCAGTCCCGGTAGCGAGCCACGGAGCCGGGCGCCCGGAACCACGACGGCCTTCCCCGTCCCATGGCCGCGGAGCAGGCCAGGCCAGCAGACGCCGCGCAGCGCTTCAGGGGAAGCGGGAGATGCTGCTGCAGACGGACTCCCTCGCGGGCCGGATATCCCGGAGGGCAGCTCGTGCAGGGGCGCGGCCCACCCCGGCGGCAGCCGCGCAAGGGCCGCCCCGCCGCGCTGGCTGCGTCCCCCTTCACGCCTTGCGCAGCTAGGCGAGAGAAGGGGGAAGGCGCGCAGCGCCTCAGGGGGATGTTCCTTACTTCAGCCGCAGCAGCGTCTGGCTCATCAGCGCCCGCAGCGCCGGTGCACGCACGGGCTTGGCCAGAAAGCCCCAGCCGCGTTCGGCGGCCTGGCGGCGCAGGGTGGCGTCGCGCTCGGCAGTGACCAGGATCACGGCCGGCGACTGTCCCCAGCGCTGGCACAGCTGGGCATAGACCTCGGGCCCGTGCAGGCCCGGGCCCAGGTGCACGTCCAGCAGCACCAGTTGCGGTGCCCCGCCCGGACGGGCCTGGTCCAGCGCCTCCTGTGCGCCGCCGGCCAGCGGCACCTGGCAGCCCCAGCGCTGCAGCAGCGCGCGCGTGGCGGCGCAGGTGGGCGCGTCGTCCTCGATCACCCAGGCGCTGCTGCCGTGGAGGGGCGCGTCGTCCTCCTGCACGGTCGCCGCCGATGACGCCAGAGGCGAGGACGTGGTGGACTCCGCCGAAGCGGGCGCCGAGCCGATGTGCCGCACGGCGGCGGCGTCGCCCAGCGGCACGCGCACCCAGAACACGCTGCCGCGCCCCAGCTGCGAGCGCAGGCCGATCGGGTGGCCCAGCAGCCGGCCCAGGCGTTCGACGATGGCCAGGCCCAGGCCGGCGCCGCGGTCGTCGTCGCGGCCTTCGTCCAGGCGGCGGAACTCTTCGAAGATCTCGCGCTGCAATGCCTCGGGGATGCCCGGCCCCTGGTCGTGCACCTCGATGCGCACATGGTCCGGGCCGTCGCGGCGGCAGCCCACCACGATGCGCCCGCGCCGGCTGTAGCGGATGGCGTTGGAGACGAAGTTCTGCAGGATGCGCCGCAGCAGGTTCTCGTCCGTGCGCACCACGCAGCGCGTGGGCACGCAGGCGAGCTGCAGCCCGCGCCGCTCGGCCAGCACGCCGAAGTTGTGGCCCAGCACCTGCAGCAGCGGGCCCAGCGCCACGTCGCGCACGCGCACCTCCAGCTGGCCCGACTCCATGCGCGCGATGTCCAGCAGGCTGTTGAGGATGGCGTCCTGCGAGGCCAGCGCGCCGTCGATGCTGTCGGCCGCGCGCTGCGCCGCCTCGCCCTGCAGGTGGCTGCGCAGCAGCGAGGTGAACATGCGCGCCGCGTTCAGCGGCTGCAGCAGGTCGTGCACGGCGGCGGCGACGAAGCGCGTCTTGTAGCGGTTGGCGCGCTCGGCCTCCTGGCGGGCGGCGTCCAGGTCGCGCGTGCGGTCGGCCACGCGCTGCTCCAGGGCGTCGGCCAGCGAGCGCAGCTCGCGCGCGGCGTTCTTGTAGCTGGTGATGTCGGCGTAGCTGGTGACGAAGCCGCCGTCGGGCAGCGGGTTGCCGCGGATCTCCAGCACCGTGCCGTCGTCCTTGGCGCTTTCGTGCAGGTGCGGCGTGCCGCTGCGCAGGTGCGCGATGCGCCGGTCGATGGCCTCCTGCACCGGGCCAGGCCCCAGCAGGCCGCGGCGCGCGTTGTGGCGCAGCAGATCCTCGATGGGCTGGCCCACCACCATCAGATCGGCCGGGTAGCGGAACAGCTGCACGTAGCGCGAGTTCCAGGCCACCAGCTTCAGGTCGGCGTCGATGATGACCACGCCCTGCGGCAGGTGCTCCAGGCTGCGCGACAGCCCCATGTCGGTCTGCTGCGCCGCCTGCTGGGCGGCCTGCACGATGCCGTCCTGCGCCGTGCGCAGCTCCTGCGCGTGCTGCTGCAGCACCGTCTCCAGCTCCTGCCGGCTGCGCTGGCGCAGGCGGGCCAGGCGCTGGCGCTGGCGGATGAAGAGCACCAGCAG
>JAEWPH010000290.1 GCA_023460715.1 Pseudomonadota bacterium
CCGCGGCCCTGCGTGGGGGCGCCAGCGCCGGCAGCGGCCCGTGGCAGGTGCTGCGCGGCGAACTGCGCGGCGTGAGCGATGTCGAGCGCATTACCGCCCGCATCGCGCTGCGGCAAGTGCGCCCGCGCGAACTGGTCGGCCTGTGCAAGACGCTACAAAAAGCAGAGCTGCTTGCGCAATCTGCACAAGCGCCAGAGCCATTTTTGGCTCAAATCTTTGAACACCTGCGCCCGCCGGTGGATTGCGGCGCGCTGCTGCGCGCGGCCATCCACGAGGAGCCCGCCGCGCTGGTGCGCGACGGCGGCGTGATCGCGACCGGCTTCGACGCCGAGCTGGACGAGCTGCGCGGCATCCAGACCAACTGCGATGCCTTCCTGCTCGACCTGGAAACGCGCGAGAAGGCCCGCACCGGCATCCCCAACCTGCGCGTGCAGTTCAACAAGGTGCACGGCTTCTACATCGAGGTGACGGGCAGCCACCTGGACCGCGTGCCCGACGACTACCGCCGCCGCCAGACGCTGAAGAACGCCGAACGCTTCATCACGCCGGAGCTCAAGACCTTCGAGGACAAGGCCCTGTCGGCGCAGGAGCGCGGCCTGGCGCGCGAGAAGTGGCTGTACGAACAGGTACTGGACCAGCTCCAGCCGCACGTGCCCGCCCTGACCCGCCTGGCGCACGCGCTGGCGACGCTGGACGCGCTGTGCGCGCTCACCGAACGCTCGCTCACGCTCAACTGGTGCGCTCCGCAGTTCGTGAACGAGCCCTGCATCGAGATCGAGGCCGGCCGCCACCCGGTGGTGGAGGCGCGGCTGGCCGAGACCTCGTCCGGCGCGTTCATCCCCAACCACACGCGGCTCAACGCCAACACGCGCATGCAGGTCATCACCGGCCCCAACATGGGCGGTAAATCGACCTACATGCGCCAGGTGGCGCTGATCGTGCTGCTGGCCAGCATGGGCAGCCACGTACCGGCGGCCAGCTGCCGGCTGGGGCCCATCGACGCCATCCACACCCGCATCGGCGCGGCGGACGACCTGGCGAACGCGCAGTCCACCTTCATGCTGGAGATGACCGAGGCGGCGCAAATCCTGCACGCGGCCACGCCGCACAGCCTGGTGCTGATGGACGAGATCGGGCGCGGCACCAGCACCTTCGACGGACTGGCCCTGGCCAGTGGCATCGCCACGCACCTGCACGACCGCACCAAGGCGTTCACGCTGTTCGCCACGCACTACTTCGAGCTGACCGAACTGTCGGCCCGCCACCAGCACGCCATGAACGTGCACGTGGGCGCCACCGAGTCGGGCCACGACATCGTCTTCCTGCACGAGATCCAGCCCGGCCCCGCCAGCCGCAGCTACGGCATCCAGGTGGCCAAACTGGCGGGCGTGCCGGCCGCCGTGCTCAACCATGCGCGTCACACCCTGGCGGCGCTGGAAGAGCGCGCGGGCGAGGACGATCTGCAGGTCGATCTCTTCGCGCCGCCGCCCGAGCCCGAGGTGTCCGCCGCGAGCCCGGTGGAGGCCGCACTGGCGGCCCTGCAACCGGACACGATGAGCCCGCGCGAGGCCCTGGATGCGCTGTACCAGCTGCAACGCCTGGTGCCACCGCGGCAGTGACACCACAAGCCAAAATGGCCTCTACCGCTTATCCCACCTGCGCAAGCAGCTACGAATTTTGATAGTCCGGCCCGTGCCCTGCATGGCAGAGTGCGGCCGACCCAGGCAACGCTGAACAAGTCTCCGCGATGCGGCGCGCTTTGCGGGGGAGTGGGCGGCAAGGCGCAAACCGCAGCCACAGCCGCCGCTATGGCGAGGATTTGCAACGCGGCAGACCGCCCCCAGCAGAGATGCGCAGCGCGCGAGAGACTTGTTCAACGTTGTCCTAAACTCCCTCCTTTTGCTCCGAACCGCTCCATGACGTATTGCGTCGCCATCAAACTCAACGCCGGCCTGGTGTTCCTCTCCGACTCGCGCACCAACGCCGGCCTCGACCAGATCAGCTCTTTCCGCAAGATGATGATCTACGAGAAGGCAGGCGACCGCTTCATGGTGCTGCTGTCGGCCGGCAACCTGAGCATCTCGCAGTCGGTGCGGGAAATCCTCCAGGTCGAGCAGGTCCAGGACCGCGATGACGGCCCGCCAGTCACCATCTGGAACGCCACCAGCATGTTCGACGTGGCCCGCGTGCTGGGCTCGGCCGTGCGCCGCGTGCACGAGCGCGACGGCGCCGCCCTCAAGCGCTCGGGCGTGGACTTCAATGTCTCGCTGGTGCTGGGCGGGCAGATCCAGGGCGAGGGCATGCGCCTGTTCCAGGTGTATTCGGCCGGCAACTTCATCGAGGCGACGGCGGAGACGCCCTACTTCCAGGTCGGCGAGTCCAAATACGGCAAGCCCGTGCTCGACCGCGTGCTCACGCCCGAGACCCCGCTGGACGAGGCCGCCAAGTGCGCGCTGGTGTCCATGGACAGCACGCTCAAGTCCAACCTGTCCGTCGGCCTGCCGCTGGACCTGGTGGTCTACGAGGAAGGCCGGTTCTCCACCGACAAGGTGGTCTGCATCGACGAGAACAACCCCTACTTCCGCATGCTGCACAACAGCTGGGGCGAGAAGCTGCGCCAGGTGTTCGACAGCATCGAGGACCCGGCCTGGAACGGCGGCGCCACCGAGGTGCCGATCCGCGTCGACCCCACGCGCAGCCGGCCGATCAAGAAGATCACCAACCCGCGCGACAAGCTCATCTGAACCCTGCCGCGGGTACCGGCCTGCGCGCCGGAGCCTGCGGCACCACCGCGCCGCCGCCCCATGCCCTCCATCGTCTTCTCGCACGCCAACAGCTTCCCGGCCGGGACCTACCGCGTCCTGTTCGGCCTGCTGCGCGAACGGGGCTTCGACGTGAGCGCGGTGGACCGCTACGGGCACGATCCGCGCTATCCCGTCACCAACAACTGGCCGCACCTGGTGCAGCACCTGGCGGACTTCGCGACCGAACAGCAGCAGCGCACGGGAGAGCCGGCCTTCCTGGTGGGCCACTCGCTGGGCGGCTTTCTGAGCGTGATGGCGGCAGCGCGGCACCCGGGCCTGGCGCAGGGCGTGGTGCTGATCGACTCCCCGCTGATCAGCGGCTGGCGCGCCAGTGCACTGGACGTGGCCAAGCGCACCCAGGTGGTCGGCTCGGTCTCGCCCGGCAAGATCAGCCGCGCGCGCCGCAATACCTGGGCCGACGACGCCGAGGCGCTGGAGCACTTCCGCCGCAAGAAGGCCTTCGCCCGCTGGGACCCGAAGGTTCTGGAGGACTATGTCAGGCACGGCCTGCTCGACGAGGACGGCCAGCGCGTGCTGGCCTTCGACCGCAGTGTGGAGACGGCGATCTACAACACGCTGCCGCACAACCTGGCGCACCTGCTGCGCACGCACCCGCTGCAATGCCCTGCAGCCTTCATCGGCGGCCGCGCCTCGGAAGAGATGCGCCAGGTGGGCATGGCGATGACGCAGCGCATCACCCAGGGGCGGATCATGATGCTCGATGGCAGCCATCTGTTTCCGATGGAGCAGCCCCAAGCCACCGCCGCAGCGATCGAGGCCTCGGTGCTGAACCTGGCCGCCGTCCGCGGCACGCACTGAGCACGCCTGCGGGAAGAACACGGCGGGACGTTAAGCGATAGATCTACCGATCTGGGTGGGGCTCAAGCAGAGCGACCGCCTCTCCTTCCGCGGCCAGAAGCCAACCGCCTTCAACTCGTCTGCGCGTAGCAGACGCAGCCGCGGCCGGCCCGTTTGGCGGCGTACATGGCCTGGTCGGCTCGGCGCAGCAGTTCGTCCACGTCGGGTCGGATCGGCGGATGCGTGGCGATGCCGATGCTGGCACCGATCCGAAGGGTGTGTCCATGCATCTCCATGGGGCCGGAGAGAACCTCGATCGCACGTTCGGCGATCCGGCGCGCGGTGTCCGCGCCTTCTTCGCGGTCGATCATGATCACGAACTCGTCGCCCCCCACGCGGGCCAGCATGTCGTGCTCGCGCACCACGCCGCGCAGCCGCTGCGCCACGATGCGCAGCACCTCGTCGCCCACCAGGTGGCCCTGGGCGTCGTTGATGTGCTTGAACCCGTCGAGGTCGATGAACATCAGCGCCAGCCGCGTTCCCCGGTGGCAGGCATCGGCCAGCGCCTGCTGGAACCGCTGATGGAACGCCGCCCGGTTGGACAGGCCGGTGAGCGAGTCGTGGTTGGCCAGGTAGTGGTGCTGGCGGGCGATCTGGGCGCGTGCCGATACGTCCTGCACCAGCGCCATGATGGAGATCACACGGCCCGAAGCATCGGTGAGGGCGGAATTGAACCACTCGCAGTCCACCTGCGCCCCGTCGCTGGCGCGCAGGAAGGAGGTCTCGATGCGGTTCTGCGACTCCTCGCCCATCTGCAGCCGGTTCAGGGCGACGGCCAGGTTGCTGTCGTGCGTGGCCGGGCCCAGCAGTTCGTGCAGGGAACGCGCCTCGATCTGCACCACGTCTTCCCAGCCCATCAGGTGCACGGCCCGCCGCGAGCAGTGGACCACGCGCAGGTCCTGGTCCATCTCCAGCACCGCCAGCGGGCTGTTGTCCATATGCGAGGACAGCCGCTGGTTGGCCACGCGCAGCGCGGTCATCGTCACCTGCAGCTCGTGCACGCCCAATGCGGCGGTCACGAACCCGTCGATCTCGTCCTGCGCATTGCGCCAGGGCGTGAGGCAGATGGTGCGCCACTCCTCCACGCCGTCGGGGTTCAGCAGGAGCCGCTGGTAGCCTACCCGCTCGCCACGCATCACGCGTTCGACGAAGGGCAGGAAACGGGCGTAGTTGTACTCGCCGTAGAGTTCGAGCAGCGTCTTGCCCTGCAGTTCGTGCGGCTCCTTGCGAAACCAGCGCGCGTACTCGGTGTTGGCATAGACCAGCCTCTGCTGACGGTTGATCACCGCGATGGTGGAGCCGACATTCCGGGTGAGCAAAGCCAACATCTCCTCGGCCGGCCAGGCAGGAAGGGGCGACTCGGAGGCTTTGCTTCGGAACGGCGGCTCGTTGGACGTCATGCGGCGGGGACCATCTCGGGCACCGCCGTCTCCACCCGACCGGCAATGCCCTGGTTACGTTTTGTTTCGCCAGCTTATCACCTTCCGCCCGATCAGCCAGAGGCGAAGCCCTGGTCAAGGGCACGCGCCCCCCGCACGCCCGCGTCTGCAGCGCGCCGTGACAGAAGCGCCTACTCCGTCCAGGTCACCACGCCCGTCCAGGCAGTGACCAGCACGACGATGCCGAACACGATGCGGTAGTAGGCAAAGGGCACGAAGCTGTGGGTGCTGATGTAGCGCAGCAGCCAGCGCACGCAGAGCCAGGCGCTGATGAAGGCGAAGACCAGGCCGGTGGCGAACAGCGGGATGTCCTCGACCGACAGCAGGTGCCGCTCCTTGATCAGGCTGTACACGCCCGCGCCGATCAGGGTGGGGATGGCCAGGAAGAAGGAAAAGTCCGTGGCGGCCTTGCGCGACAGGCCCAGCAGCATGCCGCCGATGATGGTGGCGCCGCTGCGGCTGGTGCCGGGCACCATGGCAAGGCACTGCACCAGGCCGACCTTGAGCGCGTCCATCGGCGTCATGTCGTCCACGGACTGCACGCGCACGGTCGTCGCGGGGCGGCGCTCCACCCACAGGATGATGAAGCCCCCCAGGATGAACGTGGTGGCCACGACCGTGGGCGTGAACAGGTGGGCCTTGATGAACTTGCCGAAGATCAGTGCCAGCACCACCGCCGGGATGAAGCCGATCACCACGTTCATCGCGAAGCGCCGCGCCTGCCGGTCGGTGGGCAGCGCCACGACCGTGGAACGGATCTTCTGCCAGTACACCAGGATCACCGCGAAGATCGCGCCGGTCTGGATGGCGATATCGAAAACCTTGGCCTTGGCGTCATCGAAACCGAGCAAGGCGCCTGCGAGGATCAGATGGCCGGTCGACGAGATGGGAAGGAATTCGGTCAGGCCCTCGACGACGCCCATGATGGCGGCTTTGATCAGCAAAAGAATGTCCACGCAAGCTTCCTGTGAGATGAAATACAACGGATAAAAAACCAAGAACGGCGCCGATTATCCGGGGCAGCGCATGAATGCAGCGTGAACGCCCCCTGCGGGGTCCTGGCGGTGGCCGGCAATCCCGCCGCCGGCAGGGGCTGGTCCGCAGGCCCATCCCACGCGAAGGCCGGGGGCAGGCAGCGCTAGACGACGGCAGCACTTACCCGTCCGGAGTCATCCTATTGCGCTCCCCTGCGGCCCTGGTGTCAGATGCGAGGGGAGCGGCCGTGCCGGTGTGCCGACGCCTGAAGCGCCCGCAGGCGACAGCGCCGGGGCAAGGCGCCCTGTACGCTCCCCGAAGCGCTCCCTGCCCCCATGTCCTCCACAGCACCTCCTTCTCTTTCCTCCACCCGCGCCGCCTGGTGGATGCTCACCGCGCTGACCTCCGGCTTCGCGCTGAGCCAAGCCTACCGCACCGTCGCCGCCATCATGGCCACCAGCCTGCAGGCCGAGTTCGGCCTGACGCCGCAGGCGCTGGGCGTCTTCGCCGGGGCTTTCCATTTCGCATTCGGTGCGATGCAGTTGTTCATGGGCATCGGCATCGACCTCTATGGCGTGCGGCGCACGGTGCTGTCGGCCTTTCCCGTGGCCATCGCCGGCGCAGTGCTCTCCGCCCTGGCCCCCAGCTACGCGGCCCTGCTGTGCGGGCAGGTGCTGATCGGCGTGGGCTGCGCGCCGGCGTTCCTGGTGTGCACGGTGTTCATCGCGCGGCAGTTCGCGGCATCACGTTTCGCAGCGGTGTCGGGTGCGTCGATGGCTATGGGCACGCTGGGCATGCTGTTCACCGGTACGCCGCTCGCCTGGCTGGTGGAGCACCTGTCCTGGCGCGCGGGGTTCGCCGTCCTCGGCGGACTGTCGGCGCTGGCCTGGCTGTGGATCTGCGTGGCCGTGCAAGAGCCTGCCGCCCCGGGCAGCGGCGCAGGCGGCGCCCCTGCCCCGCGCGAGTCGCTGCGTGAAGCCGTCGGCCGCTTCGCCGCCCTGTTCACGCTGCCGCACACCTGGGGCATCGTGGCGCTGGGCAGCGTGACCTACGCGGCCTTCATCTCGCTGCGGGGCCTGTGGCTGGGGCCGCTGCTGATCGAGCGCCACGGGTTCTCGCTGGTGGAAAGCGGCCACGTGGCGCTGGCCGTCTCGGTGGTCTCGCTGTGCGGCCCGTTGCTCTTTGGCCGGCTCGATCCGGGGCCCGGAACGCGGCGCCGCTGGATCATGGGCTGCACCCTGGCGGTGGCCGCGCTGTTCGTCGCATTCGCCTTCGCGCAGCACACCTGGGTGGATGTGGGCGGTGCGCTGCTGGTCGGGCTGCTGTCGGGCTACATCATCCTGCAGTACGCCGATGTGCGGGCGGCCTACCCTGCGGCGCTCACCGGCCGGGCCATGGCGGTGTTCACCATGGCGATGTTCCTGGGCGTGGCGGCGATGCAGTGGCTGACGGGCTGGATCGCCACGTGGGCCACCGCGCGGGGCATCGACCCGTTCCTGGCCGTGATGGGTGGGATCGCCGCCTTGCTGGCAGGGGGCATGGTCGCGTTCCGCACACTGCCGGCACCACCGGGCGAGCCCGCCAAGGGCTGAGGCCGCCGGCCCAGCGGCGGCAGCCCGTGCCACCGCCATGAAAGCCAAAAAGACCCTGCAGCGCTCGCCCATCAAGCGCATGCAGCTATACAAAGAGCAGCAAACTACAGCCGACTGGCGCTGGATCCATCGCCACGGTACAGCCACGGCACGTCCAGCAGGCGCTCGCCCAGGAGGCGCAGCGCCGTGTCGCGGCCCCAGCGCACCACGCCGGTGGCGTGGAAGATGCGGCCGTTGCGGCGGGAGCGCTCCTGCACGCGGGCGTTGCGCTGCCAGCGGTTGAGCGCGTAGCGGCGCAGGCGCAGCGGCACCTCCAGATCGTGCATAGACAACGCCCGCTGCAGCTCGGCGGCGTCCTCGATCGCCATGCCGGCGCCCTGCGCCAGGTAGGGGCGCATGGGATGGGCCGCGTCGCCCAGCAGTGCCACCAGGCCCTGGGCCATCTCCTGCGGCCCTTGCACCGGAGGCCGGTCGGACAGCGGCCACAACCGCCAGCCACTGCCGACCTGCGGCACGGCATGCACCAGGTCGCGCAGGGCGGTGCAGGTGCCTGCCAGAGCGGCATCCAGGTCAGCCGCGTTGGCGGCATGGTCCCAGCCGTCCAGGTCGGCCGGCGCGGCGCCGTGGCGGATAGCGACGATGTTCATCAGCTCGCCGCGACGCAGCGGGTACTGCACCACGTGCAGGCGCGGTCCCAGCCAGGCGGTGACGTGGCCGGTGCGCAGCACCTGCGGCAGCGTGTCCTGCCGCACCACAGCGCGGTAGGCCAGGTGGCCGGACACGCGCGTGGCCGTCTCGCCCAGCAGGCGCGCGCGGGTGCCGCTGCGCAGGCCATCCGCACCGACGAGCGCATCGCCTTCGACCACGCGGCCGCCGGGCAGCTGCAGCGTCACGGCGTCGCCCTGCTCGGTGTGCCCTTCAATGGCTTCGCCCAGGTTCAGGTGCACGTCGCCCTCGGCCTGCACCGCCTCCAACAGCAGCCCGTGCAGGTCCGCACGGTGGATGGTGGCGTAGGCCGCGCCGTAGCGCTCGATGGCCGTAGCGCCCAGGCGCAGGGTGGCCAGCTCGGCGCCGGACAGCGCGCTGCGCACCTGCAGCCGGTCCGGGAAGGCCGCCACAGCGTGTAGCGCGCCCTGCAGACCCCAGGCCTGCAGGCGCCGCACGACGTTGGGCCCGATCTGCACGCCGGCCCCCACCTCGCTGAACTGCGGCGCGCGCTCGAACAGCCGCACCTCCCAGCCCGCGCGCGATGCGCCCAGGGCTGCCGCCAACCCGCCGATGCCGCCACCGGCGATCAATATCTGTTTCTGCATGGGGCCCGATTGTGCGTGCGCGCGCGGCTGCCGGGGGCGCGCTGGATCAAGAGGCGGCTCCGAACCCGATGCTATCAAAAATATAGCTATATGCGCTCTTCTGGCAAGCGCAAGCGGCCATTTTGGATTCAACCCCCAAGGCGCAATGCCGCCCCGCGCCCCATCGGCCCGCGCTCACGCCGCAGGCCGCAGCGCGCGCTCCAGCAGACCCGCCGCTGCGGGCCGGCCGAACAGATGGCCCTGGAAGGCATGGCAGCCGTGCCGCTGCAGGAAGTCGAACTGCCCGGTCGTCTCGACGCCCTCGGCCACCACTTCCAGATCCAGGCTCTGCGCCAGGGCCAGGATGGTGCGCACGATGGCGGCGTCGTTAGGATCGGTGAGCACGTCGCGCACGAAGCTGCGATCGATCTTGAGCTGGTCGAGCGGCAGTCGCTTGAGGTAGCTCAGGGACGAATAGCCCGTGCCGAAGTCGTCCAACGCAAAGCCCACGCCATGTGCGCGCAGCAGATCCATCTTGGCGATGGCTTCCTCCGCGTCGCTCAGCAGCAGGCTCTCGGTCAGCTCGATCTTCAGCTGCCGGGCACGGGCGCCGCTGCCGCGCAGCACATGCAGCACATGGTCCGCGAAGTCGCCTTGCCTGAACTGGCGCACGCTCACGTTGACAGACAGCACCAGGTGGCGCGTGGCCATGCTGCGGGACCAGGTCACCAGCTGCGCACAGGCCTGCTCCATCACCCACCGGCCGAGCGGCAGGATCAGGCCGCTCTGCTCGGCCAGCGGGATGAACTCTGCCGGCGGCACCATGCCGCGCTGCGGATGCTGCCAGCGCAGCAGCGCCTCGGCCCCCACCATGCGGCCTGCGCCGTCCACGATGGGCTGGTAATGCAGCTGCAGCTCGCCCGCCTGCAGGCCCTGGCGCAACTGCGCCTCCAAAACCGAGCGGGCGCGCGCGGCCTCCTGCATGCGAGGGTCGAAAAAGCGCACCGTGTTACGCCCGGCCGCCTTGGCCTGGTACATGGCCAGGTCCGCGTGCTGCAGCAGGTCGTCCACGCTGTAGGGCTGGTCGCCGAACAGGGCGATGCCGATGCTGGGCGTGCTGTGGTGGCTGAAGCCTTCCAGCGCATACGGCTGGCAAAGCGATTCGATGACGCGGCGCGCCAGCTGGGCCGCAGCCTGGCGCGCGCCCAGCCGCTCGGAGGGCAGCCGCTCGGCCAGCACCACGAACTCATCGCCGCCGAAGCGCGCCACGGTGTCACCGTCCCCCACGCACTGCTGCAAGCGCTGCGCCACCTGCAGCAGCAGACGGTCGCCGGTGTGGTGGCCCTGCGTGTCGTTCAGGTCCTTAAAGTTGTCCAGGTCGATGAAGAGCAGCGCGGCGTGTTCGCCGCTGCGCAGCGTGGCGGCGCGCGCCCGCTCCAGCCGCTCGGTGAGCATGCGGCGGTTGGGCAGGCGGGTGAGCGCGTCGAAGTAGGCCAGGCGGGTGATCTGGGCCTGCACGCGCTTGCGCTCCGAAATGTCGCGCCCCACGCCGCGGTAGCCGCGGAAGGTGCCGTCGGGGTCGACGATGGGCACGCCGCTCATGGAGGTCCAGTAGCTGGTGCCGTCGGCCTGCAGCCGCTGCAACTCCAGGTCGCGGAAGGGCAGGCGGGCGTCGAGCACGGCCCGGTGCGCGGCCCAGTCCTCTTCGGACATGTTGGGCGCCGGAACATCCCAGCGCGCGCGCCCTACGTAATCGTCCAGGCGCAGGGCCTGGCGCATCTCGTCGCCCGAGAAGTGCGTAAAGCGGTACTGCGCATCCTGCTCCCAGTACCAGTCAGACGACAGGTCGCTCAGGCTGCGAAAGCGCGCTTCGCTCACCCGCAGCTCGCCCTCCACCCGCACGTAGTCGCTCACGTCCGCGAAGGTGCGCACCATGCCGCCGCCCACCAGGGACGTGGTGCGGATCTCCAGGGTGCGGCCGTCGTGCGTCTTGCGCCAGTACAGCGAAGGGACCGGCGCGTTGGCCCCGCCACGGGTGTACTCGCGGCCGCGGTCGTCCACCAGGGTGCAGTCCGGGCCGAAGTCGCCGCGCTCGATCTGAACGCGGGTGATGTCCTGCAGCGTGGGGCGCGTGGACATCAGCGACTCCGGCAGCCGCAGCAATTCCAGCACGCGCTGGTTGTAGACGTTCACGCCGCCGTCCGGACCGGTCTGCAGGATGCCGTGGCTCATGCTGCCCAGCGCCGACAGCAGCTGCGCGCGGTGCAGTTGCAGGTGCACCAGCGCGCTGGGCTCGGTGTCGGCGGCCGGGGCGCGCACGCTGCCGCGCACCAGCGCCAGCAGCCGCGCCACCAGGTCAGGCAGGTGGGCGGCCCCGTCGCGCAGAACATAGTCTCCCCGGGCCACGCGCAGCCATCGCGCCGCAAGGCCCTCCTGCGGCCCGTGCAGGCACAGCATCAGGGGCCAGGGAGCCTGCTCGCGCGTCCACGCCGGCAGCTGCACCTCGCCGACCCCGAGGCAGAGCACGACCGCGTCCCAGTCCTGCGCGGGCGCCAGACGGAACCCGGGCGCTGAAATGGGCACCACCAGCCAGTGCGGACGCACCTCCCGCAGCGCGTCCTGCGCGCGGCGGGCGTGGTCGGCATCGGCGTCGATCCAGGCGATGCGCACGCTCATCCCAGGCCCGGAGCGACGGTGTCCGTCATCGGCAGCTGCTCGCGCTCGAACTGCTGCGCGGTGGAAGGACGGCCGAAGAGGTAGCCCTGGAAACCATCACAGCCGTGCAGCTTGAGGAACGACAGTTGTCCCATCGTCTCCACGCCTTCGGCCACGACCTGCAGGTCCAGGCTCTTGGCCAACGCCAGGATGGTGCGCACGATGGCGGCGTCGTTGGGATCGGACAGCACGTCGCGCACGAAGCTCTGGTCGATCTTGATCTGGTCCAGCGGCAGCCGCTTGAGGTAGCTGAGCGACGAGTAGCCGGTGCCGAAGTCATCCAGCGAGAAACCCACGCCCTCCTTCTTGAGCAGCGCCATGCGGGCGATCGTGTCCTCGATGTCACCCAGCAGCATGCTTTCGGTGAGCTCGAGCTTGAGCAGGCTGGACCGGGCGCCCGTCTCCGCCAGGATCTCCAGCACCTCGGACACGAAGGCCGGCTGGCGGAACTGGCGCGCGCTCACGTTCACGGAAATGCTCAGATGCTGCGTGTCCCCATGGCCGCCCCAGCGCACCAGCTGCTCGCAGGCGGTGCGCAGCACGAAGCGGCCCAGCGGCAGGATCAACGCCGTCTGCTCCGCCACCGGAATGAACTCGGCCGGACTCACCATGCCGCGCACGGGGTGCTTCCAGCGCACCAGCGCCTCGGCGCCGCACAGGCGGGTGCGCTCGTCCACCACGGGCTGGTAGTGCACACTGAACTCGCCGCGGGCCAGGCCCTGGCGCAGATCGGCTTCCAGCTGGGAGCGGGCATTGACCTGGGCCTGCATGTCGGGGTCGAAGAACCGCTGCGTGTTGCGCCCCGCCGCCTTGGCCTGGTACATGGCCAGGTCGGCGCGCTTGAGCAGCTCGTCGACGCTGCAGCGCTGGTCGCCGAACAGCGTGATGCCGATGCTCGGCGTGCTGTAGTGCGGCGGCGCCGTCCCCAGCCGGAAGGGCTGGTTGAGCTGGGCCAGCAGCTTCTCCGCCACATGCTCGGCCTGGTTGGCTGCCTCGTTGATCTCGGCGCTCAGGTTCTCCAGCATGACGACGAACTCGTCGCCGCCGAAGCGGGCCACCGTATCGGTCTCGCGCACGCAGTCGACGAGCCGCGCCGCGACCTGGGCCAGCAGCTGGTCGCCCATGTCGTGGCCCAGCGTGTCGTTCAGGTCCTTGAAGTTGTCCAGGTCGATGAACAGCAGCGCGCCCAGGTGGCGGCTGCGCTGGCAGGCCGTGGCGGCGCGTTGCAGCCGGTCCAGCAACAGGCGGCGGTTGGGCAGTCCGGTCAGGGCGTCGTAGAACGCCAGGCGTTCGATCTCCTGCTCGGCCTTCTTGCGGTCGGTGATGTCACGGCACACGCCCAGCACGCCCACGACCCGGCCGTGCAGATCGCGGATGGGGGTTTTGATGGTCTCGAAGCGGCCCACATAGCCGTCCTCGGCAAAGGTCAGCGTTTCTTCATACACCAGGGGCTGCCAGGCCTCCATCGCCCGCTGGTCGAGACCGCGCACGCGCTCGGCCTCGGCCGGGGGCACCAGATCGCTGTCGCTCAGGCCGACGATGTCGCCCTCGCTGCGCCCGGCATAACGCTCGAACGCCGGATTGCACGACAGGTAGCGACCATCGACGTCCTTGAGGAAGACCATGTCGGGAATGGCGCTCACCAGGCTGGCCAGCTGCGTGCGCTGCTGGATCAGCTCCTGCGCCATGCGCCGCTGGTCCGTCAGGTCGTAGGCGAAGAGCACCACGGCATTGACGCGGCCATCCGGCTCCACCTCGGGCACCAGCGTGGTGTGCCGGAAGTGCGTGCCATCCTCGTACTCGATGCGGTTCTCGAAGGTCACGGTCTGGCCGGCAAACGCCTGCTCCAGATGGGGCCGGACCTGTGCCATGCGGTCCTGCGGCAGCACCTCGGGCAGGAGCTGACCTTCCAGAGCCGACACGGTGCAGTGCAGCCATTCGGCCTGCAGCGGGTTGACGTACAGGATGCGCAGGTCGCGGCCCAGCCGCGTCACGCCGCCGGGCAGATGCTGCAGCAGGCCGGCCAGCTGCATGTCCTTGGCACGGCTCAGGCGCTCGGCCTCGCGCTGCTCGGTCACATCCGTCAGCACACCGTCCCAGATCACCCGGCCCTCCTCCAGCGCACGGGGCGAGGCGCTCATGCGCATCCAGCGCAACTGGCCGTCGGGGCGGCGCATGCGCACCACGCTGTCGCTCACGCCCATGGTGCGATAGGACTGCTCTTCGGCCAGCGCGTTGACCCCGCGGTCCTCCGGCAGGATCTGCTGGTACAGCACGGCAGCGTCACGGACCACCTCCTGCGCCTGCACGCCGTTGAGGCGGGCGATGGCATCGCCCATGTGCACGAAGTGGCGGCGCCCATCGCGCTCGCGCACCAGCTGGTAGAGCACGCTGCCGGGCAGGTTGCGGCCCAGCAGCTGCAGGCGCGTCTCGCTCTCGCGCAGCTGGGCCTCTGCCTGCCGCGCGCGCGCATACGGGGTGCGGATGCCCGCCACGAAGACTGCCTGGAACAGCAAGGCGTAGCCCAGCACGCGCAGCGCGTGCACGGCGGTGTCTGCGGCAAGAGGGAAGTCACCCCGCGCGAGCGACCCGGCCTCGGCCACGGCCAGCGCCAGGGCGGCCCAGGCCACCAGGTGCTCACGCCCCGTGCGGTGCTCGGGACCGCGCCGTGACAGGAGCGCGGCAGCCAGCGCGAAAGCGGCGGCGCACAGCACAGAAACGGCGGCCAGATGGTCCGGCCGGCGCGCCAGTGCCATCCAGCCGGGCAGCGGGCCCGCGCCGGTCCACACCAGGGCCAGCGACATGGCGGCGGCCCCGGCGGCCCAGGCCCGGCC
>JAEWPH010000291.1 GCA_023460715.1 Pseudomonadota bacterium
ATAGGAGTCCGTCTCGTGGGCTCGGAGATGTGTATAAGACACACCGCCAAGGCCGCACCGGCCGCGCAGGAGCCCGCCGCGGCGGCCAGCCCGTCCGTCGTGACCGTGGACACGTCCCTGCACCGCACCACGCTGGCCGGCACGGCCCACTGAGGGCCGCGCCCGCCCTCCCCGACTGCCATTGATTTCAAAAAACCAAGGAGCCTGAACTGATGATGATGACCTGGAAGACCCACCGCATCGCCCCCACCGCCGCAGCCCGCGGCCTGCTGGCTACCAGCCTCGTGGCCCTGGGCCTGGCCGGCGGCGCCGCCGCAAGCCACGCGCAGGACCTGCCCGGCAAGGGCATCACCGTGCAGCCGCTGCAAAGCTCGATCGCGGAAGAGACCTTTCAGACCCTGCTGGTGGGCCGCGCAATGGAAAAGCTCGGCTACACCGTGCAGCCCATCAAGGAGATCGAGTACGCCACGGCCCACGTCGCCATCGCCAATGGGGACGCGACCTACATGGCCGACCACTGGGACCCGCTGCACGCCGACTTCTACAAGAACGCCGGCGGCGACGCCAAGCTGTCGCGCACGGGCACCTATTCGCAGAATGCCGCGCAGGGCTACCTGATCGACAAGAAGACGGCCGAGCAGTACAAGATCACCCACATCGACCAGCTCAAGGACCCGAAGCTCGCTAAGCTGTTCGACACCAACGGCGACGGCAAGGCCGACCTGACGGGCTGCAACCCCGGCTGGGGCTGCGAGGGCGTGATCGAGCACCAGCTCAAGGCGTTCCAGCTCAGCGACACGGTGACGCACGTGCAGGGCAGCTACTCGGCGCTGATCGCCGACACCATCGCCCGCTTCAAGCAGGGCAAGCCCATCCTGTACTACACCTGGACGCCCTACTGGGTGAGCGGCGTGCTGCGCCCGGGCCAGGACGTGGTGTGGCTGCAGGTGCCGCACTCCTCGCTGCCCGGCGAGCAGGCCAAAATCGACACCAAGCTGCCTGACGGCAAGAACTACGGCTTCGTGCTGAACAACCAGCGCATCGTGGCCAACAAGCAGTTCGTGCAGAAGAACCCGGCCGCCGCCAAGCTGTTCGAGGTGATGCAGGTGTCGGTGGGCGACATCAACGCGCAGAACCTGGCCATGAAGAACGGCCAGAACAAGCCGGCCGACATCGCGCGCCACGCCGACGGCTGGATCAAGGCGCACCAGAAGACCTTCGACGGCTGGATCCAGCAGGCGCTGGCCGCGGCCAAGTAAGTAGCGCTGCAGGCGCGGCAACCGCGCCGCCGCCCGCGCCCCGTTCCCGAACGCCCGCCCTCGCAAGAGGCGCGGGTTTTTATTTGCCAAAATTGCCGGGAACGCCCTATCCACAAGCGCATACAGCTATCAATAAAATAGCGAAACACTCCGACAGCAGAGCACGGCCGGCGGGATCGGCGTCTTCCCCAGCTCCCCACACATTACGCAGTCCCGTCCGAGGCAGACCTGGCCTGGCCGGCCGAGCCCATTCCGCCCGGTTCCATTTTCAAGGCACCCGGCCACTCCATCCCAGAGCGTCTTTACACCCTCGACACAATACAAATACGAATTGCTATCATTAGCAATTGTCTTGTTGTATTGATCGAAGGATGTTTGACCGATGGCCCGATACGCACTGCTCCGCCCCCTGCCCCTCCCCCTCGCTGCCGCCCTGGCCTGTGCCGGCATGGCCGCAGCTCACGCACAATCGTCATCTCCCGCGGCCCCGGACACCGCGGCGCTGTCCACCGTGGTGGTGACCGCGTCGGGCACGGCCGTGGACATCCGGGAGGCGCCCGCCAGCATCAGCGTCATCACCCGCGAGGACATCGAGCGCAAACCCGTTACCAGCATCGGCGAGCTGCTGGCCACCGTGCCGGGTGTGACGGGCGGCCTGTCGGGCACCGGCGCGCAGTCCAAGATCCGACTGCGCGGCCTGCCCGAGAAGTACACGCTGATCCTGGTGGACGGCCAGCGCCAGGGCAACTCGGCCGGCGTGAACTACCGCGACGATCTGGGCCAGCAGGATCTGGACTGGATCTCGCCCGAGATGATCGAGCGCATCGAGGTGGTGCGCGGCCCGATGTCATCGCTCTACGGCTCGGACGCCATGGGCGGCGTCATCAACATCATCACGCGCAAGATCGCGCCGCGCTGGGCGGGCTCGACCACGCTCAACTACAGCCGCCCCTCGGACGGCGACCGGGGCGACACGCGGCAGTGGGGCTTCAATGCCAGCGGCCCCGTGTCGGACCGCCTCGGCCTGCGCCTGGCCGGCAACTACACCGACCGCGCCGCGGACGAGGGCAACGGCGGCTTCCCCGGCGCGTACCTGTCCACGGCGGGCTCGCGCAAGCAGAACCTCAATGCCCTGCTGAACTGGCAGCTCACGCCCGACCAGGTGATCGGCCTGGAGGCCGGCCAGGGCACCCAGCGCGCCACCGGCTCGGACGTGCGTGCCGCCAACGGCAACCCGCTGGTCGCGCAGTGGGGCCTGAGCAAGCTGGAGCACACGCACGTCGGCGCCAGCCATGAAGGCCGCTGGGGCGACGTGCGCTCGCGCATCAACCTGGCCCACCACCGGTACGAGGACAAGGGCGACACCATCGGCAACAACTCCCGCGAGACCACGCTGGACGGCCGGGTGGATCTGCCTGCGAAATTATTCGGCTTCGACCAGGCCCTGACCCTGGGCGGCCAGTGGAAGCGCGAGGAGCTGGACAACCGCGACACCATCGGCCTGGCGCCCATCGACTACCGCGGCAACCCGGTCAACGGCTCGTCCATCAGCGCGTCGACCTGGGCCCTCTTCGGCGAGAACCAGATCTTCCTGCGCGACAACCTGGCCCTGACGCTGGGCCTGCGCATGGACCACCATGAGAAGTACGGCAGCAACTGGAGCCCCCGCGCCTACCTCGTCTACCACCCGCAGCCCGAGTGGACGGTGCGCGGCGGCGTGTCGCGCGGCTTCCGCGCGCCGGGGCTCAAGGAGAACTCGCCCAACGCGGCCACGCAGTCCGGCGGCAACGGCTGCCGCAGCCTGGCCGGCCTGGGCTGGACCAGTACCAGCGTCAACGCGGACGGCACCCGCGGCTGCTACATGGCGGGCAACCCCGACCTCGAACCCGAGACCAGCACCAACTTCGAACTGGGCACCAGCTGGGACCGCAACGGCTGGTCGCTGGGCGCCACGTACTTCCATACCAACTTCAAGAACAAGATCGACTACCAGCCGCTCGGCTTCTTCAACGGCTACTGGTGGACGCGCATGGCCAACGCCCAGCGCGCCCGCACCCGCGGCCTGGAGGCCACCTTCAACGTGCCGCTGGCCACCGGCTTGGACTGGAACACCAACGTCACCCGCATGTTCGAGTCCAAGAACCTGACCACGGGCGCCTCGCTGCTGGCCGTGCCGCGCCTCACGGCGTATTCGTCGCTGCAGTGGCGCATCCGCGCGGCGTGGACGGCGGCGCTGAGTGCGCACCATACGGGCAAGGAACTGCTCACCACCGGCACTGCCAGCAACTTCGCCAAGGCTTACACGACCTTCGACGTCTCCACCAACTACCAGGTGAACGACACGGTGACCCTGCGCGCCGGCGTCATCAACTTCACTGACAAGCAGTCCCGCGAGCTGGGCAGCAACTACGACAACGGCGGGCGCACCTACTTCGTCGGCGTGACGGCGCGGTTCTGAGCATCCACCGAGCGCGCAGCGCAGAACGCTATCATTTCAATAGCTACCTGCGCTTGATGGACAGGCGCTGGAGGCATTTTTCAGCAACGATGGCGGGTATCTACGAGCAGCGGCACCGGCGGCGGGGAGCTCCCACCCCGGGTGCGGACGGGCTCCTACAGCCGCGCGGGGCGCACTGCGGTGTGATGGCGGCAGCCGTTTGCAGGCACCGTCCTGGCCCCGCACCACCCCGCTCCGAACCGCACGCCGCATGCCCACCCGCCCCGCCGCCGTCTCTGCCGCCGCCGTCTCTGCCGCCGCCGCCGAACCGCCCCGCCCGGGCATGCGCCTGCCCGGCGGGCTGGTCTATGTCTCTGCCGACATGCCCGGCCTGGCGCGCGTGCGCCACGGCAAGACCTTCCGCTACCGCCGGCCCGACGGCAGCTGGCTGGGCGACGAGGAGGAGATCGCCCGCATCCGCAAGCTGGCCATTCCGCCCGCCTACACCGACGTGTGGATCTGCCCGCGCGCCAACGGCCACCTGCAGGCTACGGGCCTGGACGCGCGCGGCCGGCGCCAGTACCGCTACCACCCCGAGTGGCGCCGCGTGCGCGACGAGGACAAGTTCGAGCGCATGCGCGCCTTCGGCCAGGCGCTGCCGCGCATCCGCGCCCGCGTGGCACGCGACCTCAAGCCCCGGCGGGGCGAGCCTGCGCTGTCGCGCACCGTGGTGCTGGCCACCATCGTGCGCCTGCTGGACACCACCTTCCTGCGCGTGGGCAACGAGGAATACGCCGTCACCAACAAGTCCTACGGCCTGACGACGCTGCGCAACCGCCATGCCGGCGTACGCGGCAGCCAGCTCACGCTGCGCTTTCGCGGCAAGAGCGGCGTGGAGCAGGAGGCCCGCCTGGACGACCCGCGCGTGGCCCGCGTGGTGCGCCGCTGCCAGCAGTTGCCCGGGCAGGAGCTGTTCCAGTACGAGGATGCGGACGGCCAGCGCCACGCCATCGGCTCCAGCGACGTGAACGACTACCTGCGTGAGATCACCGAGGGGGCACGGCGCACGGCTGACGCCGGCCAGAGCGACCTGCACTTCACCGCCAAGGACTTCCGCACCTGGCACGGCACGGCGCAGGCTTTGGAGCTGACGCGGCTGGCGTGCACGGGTGAATGCGGCCCGGCGTCGTACAGCGCCAAGGCCATCCTGATCGAAGTGGCGCGCCAGTTGGGCAATACGCCCGCGGTGTGCAAGAAGTCGTACGTGCACCCTGCCGTGCTGGAACTGGGCACGCGTCTGTCTTCCGACGCCGGCCCCGACATGCAGCGCGTGTGGGACCGCATTGGCGGCGGCGTGGCGCCGCGCGGCCTGAGCGGCGCGGAGCGGCGGCTGCTGGCCTTCCTGCAGCCCTCCAAGCGTGCCGCGCAGGCCCCACAGGCATCGCCAAAAGCCGCCATCAAGGCGCCTACGAAAGCTGCAACGCAGGCGGCGGCCAAGGCGCCCCCGAAGACCGCGCGGGCCCCGAAGCGCTCAACCGGCCGCGCGGCCCGCCGCACCGTCACCAGCGATATGTCGCGCTAGCCACCACTTTGCGCTGCGAGCCAAAGCCGCAGGTGGACGTGCCATTGCAGGCCACCAGATAGGACTTGTCGGTCAGATTGCGCAAGTTGAGCGCCAGGCTCCACGGCCCCAGGTCGTAGCCCAGCATGGCGTCGAACACGGTGTAGCTCGGCACGGGCACCGGCGTGGACCCGAACACGCCTCGGTTGGAGCCCACATAGCGCGCACCCAGCCCCAGCTTCACTCCGCTGGCCCAGCGGTAGTCCGTCCACAGCGAAATCTGGTGGCGCGACACCGGGTTCAGCTGTTTGCCGACTTCAGCCGCATTGCTGCTGGCGGTCACGTCAGCCTTCGGAATGAACGTGTAGGCCGCCACCACGTTCCAGGCCGCCGCGGGCCGCAATTGCGCTTCGAACTCCATGCCGTGCACCGTGACCTCGCCGGTGATGCGCGGGATGTTGGTGGATGGATCGGTGGTCACGTAGTTCTGGCGCTGCAGGCGGAATGCCGCCCAGCTGTAGCTGTCCTTGCGGCCGGGCGGCTGCCAGCGCAGGCCGGCCTCCAGCTGGCGCCCGGTTTCGGGCTCGAACGCACGGCCCGTGGCCGGGTTCACCGTGCCGTTGGGCGTGAACGATTCCGAATAGCTGGCATAAGGCGCCCAGCCCTCCGGCGCCAGGTAGACCACGCCGGCACGGCTGGAGAATTGCCCGTCCGACTGCCGGCCGGCCGTGCCGTCCAGATGGTTGTCGGTGCGGGTGCTGGCGCGGTCGTAGCGGGTGCCGAGCGTGAAGACCCAGCGGTCCTGCCACTTGATGTGGTCCTGCAGATAAAGGCCCGTCTGCCGCAGCTGAACGCGCGCGTCGATGTACGGGTCTGGCAGGACGATGGGGCCGCGGCCGAAGACGGCTGAAAGGCGTCGATGGACGGCACCGTACCGCCGTAGACGGTGGTCTGGTCGTAGCGGGTGTTTTGATGGTCCAGCCCGACCAGCGCCGTGTGCGACCAATCGCCGCTGCGCCACTTCGCCTGGGCGTGGGTGTCCACCACCAGGCTGCGTGCCTTTTCCTGGCTGCCGAACACCACACGCCCGATGTCGCGGAAGTTGGCCGGGTCCGCCGGGTCGGCAGGATTCACCGTCAGCAGCCCTTCGGTCCACGCTTGCGCGTAGTCCACCCGCAAGCGGCCGTAGCGCAGCTTCTGGCGCAGCGTCCAGGTGTCATCCACCTGGTGCTCGGCCTGGTAGCCCAGCAGCCACTGGTCGTGCTGAAAGCGGTCGAACCCCGGCTCCCCGTAGTAGGCCGGCGCCTTGATGCGCCCATTGGGATTGGGCAGCAGCGTGCCGATGACCGGAGCGCCGCTCTGGTACACGCCCGCCCGGTCGCGCACGAGTTGCGACAGCAGGGTGACGGACGTGGCGCCCGACGGCTTCCAGGTGAGCAACGGCGCCAGGTAGAAGCGGTCGTCGCGCATGTTGCCGGCGGGCAGCTCGGCGTCGCGCACCACGCCCGTCACGCGGTACAGCAGGCTGCCGTCGTCGTTCAGCGGGCCTGAAAAATCGCCCGACACCTGGCGGCGCGCATGGTCGCCCAACTGCACCTGCAGCTCGCGCACCGGCTGCGCGGTGGGCAGCTTGGTGACCACGTTGACCATGCCGCCCGGCCCGCTCTGGCCGTAGAGCACCGATGACGGCCCCCGCAACAGCTCGACCCGTTCGGCGCCATAGTTTTCGGTGCGCCACACGCCCCAGAAGTTGTTGTTGCGCAGCGGCAGACCGTCCAGGTACATGCCCGGCGCGTAGGCGTCGAAGCCGCGCAGATACAGCCACTCAAAGCGCGAATCGTCGTTCCAGCCCATGGTGTTGACGCCGGGTGCATAGGTCAGCGCATCGCGGATGCGCTGCGCGCCCGTAGCTTCGATGAATTCCGCCGTCACCACCGACACGGACTGCGGCGTCTCGATAAGCGGCACATCGATCTTGGTGGCCGTGGCACTGCGGCGTGCGGCGTAGCCCCGCACGGGGCCGGTGGCCGTTTCCTGCTCGGCGCCGGCGCGTACCGTCACTTCCGACAATGCGGCACCGCTGCCGGCGGGCACGCGCTCCAGCGTCCAGGTCGCTCCGTCCCGGCGCGCCTGCAGGCCCGTGCCTTGCAGCAATTGCGCCAGCGCAGCCTGCAGCTGCAGCGCGCCGCTGACCGCGCTGGCGCGGCGGCCTTCCAGCAGGTGGGGCGGGTAGACCAATTGCAGGCCCGACTGGGCGGTGAAGCGGTGCAGGGCCTCTGGCAGCGGCTGCTCGGCGATGTCGAACTGCGGCGACTGGGCGATGGCGCGCAGGCTGGCGACAGCCAGTGCGGCCCCCAGAACGGGACGGAAGAACAGGGAAGGCGGAAAGGCCATGGCGGTGGTGCGGCAGGGGTTGAAAGAGTGGCAATCCCCGCTACAACGAACCGGCCCTGCGGCGTCCTGAACGATTCCGCCCATTTTTCTCAGGAAAATCAAAAACAATAGCTAGCAGCGCTTTATGGATAAGCGCTGGAGCCTTATTTGATTCATATCTTTTCCACGCGCCAGCGCCCGTCCTGCAAGCGCGATCGCACCGGCAGAACGCCGGGCAGCGCGCGCACGAAGTCTTCCGCCTGCGCAATGCGCACCTGGCCCGACAGGCGCAGCCCCGCGGCCGCGGCATCCACCTCGACCGGGCGCGGCAGGTAACGGCGCAGGCGCTGGACCGCCTCGCCCAGCGGCACGGCGTCGAACCCGACGGCGCCGTGGCGCCAGCCGGCGGCCGCGCGCGGGTCGGGCAGACGGGTCTGCGCAAAGCCGTGTTCGGCGTCGATGCGCAGGGCATCGCCAGCGGCCAGTTCCCGGGACAGCACCGGCAGGCCCGCAGCGTCGAGCGTTTCCACCCGCACGCGGCCGGATTCGACCTGCACCTGCACGGCGCCGTGCGCGCCCCGCTCCACGCCGAAGCGCGTGCCCAGCACGGTGATGCGCACGCCGGCATGCGCCGTGGCGGGGTCGCCCGCCACCTCGACCACGAACGGCCGGCCGGCGTCAGGAGCGACCTCGAAGAACGCCGCGCCTTCCTGCAATTGCACGCGGCGCAGCGCGGCGTAGTAGGCCACCGCCACGCGCGTGGCAGCGTCCAGCGACAGCACGCTGCCGTCCGGCAAGGGCTGGCGCAGCGTTCGGCCATGCGCGGTGGATGCGGTCTGCTGCCACTCGGGCACTGCCAGGCGCCACCAGCGCCAGCCGGCCACACCGCCGACTC